>NZ_JAAMPA010000001.1:932978-1243971 GCF_011758655.1 Modestobacter marinus | reverse complement strand
CGCTCACGCTCCCACGGCTGGTGCTGATCCCCTCCACGCCAGCGACGCTCGACGACCCGAGGACGGTCGGTCGCCGGGCAGTCTCTCGACGGGCGATGCCGGCCACGTCGCCCACCGTCGGCCGAGGGGTGGTGGCGAGCCGATCTGGGCCTCAGCTCGGGGTGGTCGGTGGTGGGCTGCTGGTCGACCCGCGGCCGTGGTCCCCTGTTGCCGTCGGTGGGGTCGCAGGAGCGGCGACCAGCTCGAGGAAGTGGTCCAGGATGTCGACGACCGGCAGGTCGTGGTCGTGCAGCCACTGCAGTTGCAGGCCGTCGAGCACAGCGGCCAGGAGCGCGCCGACGTGCTCCGGGTCGATGTCGCCCCGCACTGCACCGGCGGCGACGCGGGACCGCATGTACTCGGTCATGGCGCTGCGGACCTGGGCGTAGCGCTCGACGAAGTAGTCGTGCGCGGGATGAGCGGGCCGGGCCGCGGCGGCGGTCACCTCCAGCCACAGTCGGACGAGCTCTGGTGCGGCCTGGCGCTCGGTGACCAACTCGGCGATCAGCGGCGCGAGCCGGTCCTCGTCGCTGGTGGTGGCGCGCTGAGCGCGATCGCGTGCGCTCTCCTCGGCATCGCGCTGCTGCAGCAGCGCCACGACCAGGTCGTCCTTGCTGCGGAAGTGGTGGAGCAGTCCGGCGTGGGTCATCCCGGCGCGAGCGGCGATGTCCCGCAGGGACGCGCCGTCCACGCCGTGCTCGACGAAGCTGTCGCGCGCCGCACGCAGGATCGACTGTCGCCGCTCGCCGGTCCGCACGTTCGGACCCCGCTGCCGCCCCACGGTGACTCCTCACCCTGCCCTGGCGCCCGCCGGACCTCGGGGCGAACCGCAGGGTAGCGGTCGCAGGCCGCGGCTCGAGCCGGCCGCAGGAGCAGGTAACGGCGAGGTAACGAAGGGGGTCGCGACCTTGGGTCGCCCAACGCCTGTGACCTACGTTACGACTATCACTTACCAAGTGGTTAGCAATAGCGTCGGTTGACGCGTGTGTGCGCCGTTGCCGGCCACCGCGCCACCCCCGAACCTGAGGACGCACGTACATGACACGCAAGCTCGACAGGCGGGCTCGGCGGTCTGCCGCAGCGGTGACCGCCGTGGCCTTCGCCCTGGTGCTGCCAGCCGTTCCCGCGGGAGCCGCGCCGGTGGGGACCGCCCCTGCGGACGACGGCAGGACGGTGGCGAAGGAGATCTCCGACGAGGGCATCGTGCTGCTGGAGAACGAGGCTGCGCTGCCCCTGAGCAAGGGGACCCGGCTGTCGGTCTTCGGGTCCACGCAGGTCGCGCCGTTCCTCGGCGGTGGCGGCTCGGGCTCCGTCATCGACGCCGGTGGTGTGGGGTTCCTCGACGCGTTGCGCCAGGAGGGATTCGAGGTCAACGAGCCGCTCGCGACCCGCTACCAGACGTGGTGGGACGAGGGCATCGACGGCAGCTTGCCGGGCAAGGAGCAGGACTACCGGCCCGTGAGCGACACCGGCGGTGCGTTCGACGAGTTCGGGATCAACTCCGTCGCCCGCGCGGAGATGGAGGTCCCCGCCGACGTCCTCGCGGCGGCCAGCGACTTCTCCTCGACAGCCGTCGTCGTGATCGGCCGCAACGGCAGCGAGGTCCACGACCCGCGGCTGGGTGACCTGGAGCTGTACCCGGCCGAGCGGGCGATGATCGACGCCGTCGCCTCGAGCTTCGGCGAGGTCGTCGTGCTGTTCAACACCGGCGTCGCGCTGGAGATGGGCTTCCTCGAGGAGCACGACTCCATCAAGGCCGCAGCGGTCATCTGGACCCCGGGGCAGGCCGGCATGCTGTCGGTCGCCGACATGCTCTCCGGTGACGTGAACCCGTCGGGCAAGCTGCCGCACACGATCGCCCACCGGACCGAGGACCACCCCTCGACGGTGAACTTCGGCGACTTCGTCAAGCCCGGCAGCGAAGCGGGACTGGACAAGTACTACGTCCAGTACGAGGAGGGCATCTACGTCGGCTACCGCTACTTCGAGACCTTCGACGTGCCCGTCCAGTTCCCCTTCGGGCACGGCCTGTCCTACACCAGCTTCGACCGGGAGGTCCTCGACGTCGACCACGGCCCCGACGGGCTGTCCGTGGCGACCAGGGTCACCAACACCGGCGACGTGCCCGGCAAGGACGTCGTCCAGGTCTACGTCGAGGCGCCCGACGGCGAACTGGAGAAGCCGGCCAAGGAGCTGCGCGCCTTCGGCAAGACCGATGTGCTCCAGCCCGGCGAGTCGCAGATCGTCACCACGACCGTGGACACCTACGGCCTGAGTTCCTGGAGTGAGGAGCGGGGCGCCTACCTGCTCGACGCCGGGGAGTACACCGTCCACAGCGGGGCCTCCGTGCAGGACGTCGACGTCGCGGGGAGCTTCCGGCTGCGCGAGCCGGTGGTCATCGAGGAGGACCCGACGACGGGCGTCCCGTTGGAGAACCGCTTCGCCGAGGTGGGGGAGGGCCTGACGGTCCTGTCCCAGGAGGACCCCACGGGCACGGCCCCCACCGCGCCGGCCACGGGCACGCGGACGGTGCCCAACACCAGCCCGCTCGGCTCCGGCTTCAACGCCCAGGGCTCCGGGAACCCGCCGGGCTTCCTCAACGAGCCCGGCGCCATGCCCGCGCTGGTCGACGGGAACCGGGTCGCGATGTCCCCGGAGCAGGGCCCCGCTCCGATCCAGCTCACCGACGTCCACGCCGACCCCACGCGCATGGACGCCTTCCTCGCTCAGTTCACCGACGCCGAGCTCGTGGCGATGCAGCTGCAGGGCGGCTTCAAGACCCTCGGGTTCGACCGCCTCGGCATCCCCGCCACCGATGCCACGGACGGGCCGGCGCAGGTGAAGGCCCCTGCCGGCAGCGGCCGGCCCAACGGGACGGGCTTCCCGGCGGCGTCCATGGTCGCGGCGACGTGGAACACCGAGCTCGCCCACCGCTACGGTGCGGCCGCCGGCGCGGAGGCCCGCGCCCTCGGTGTCGACGCCTGGTACGCCCCCGGCGCCAACACCCACCGCAACCCCATGGGCGGCAGGAACTTCGAGTACTACTCCGAGGACCCGCTGCTCGGCGCCGGGATGATGGCCAACGTGGTCGTCGGGGCCGGCGAGCAGGGCGTCACCACGGTCGTCAAGCACTTCGTCGGCAACGAGCAGGAGCAGAACCGGCAGGGCGTGGAGACCTACGTCTCCGAGCGTGCCCTGCGGGAGATCTACCTCAAGCCGTTCGAGTACGGCGTGAAGGCCGGGTCGCTGGGGATCATGGCCTCGTTCAACCGGCTCGGTGAGACGTGGGTCGGCGCGACTCCCGAACTGCTCCAGGGCGTCGTCCGCGGCGAGTGGGGCTTCGACGGGTTCGTGGTCTCCGACATCTGGATCTCGCCGTACATGAACGCCGTCAGTGCCTCCGCGGCCGGTACCGACCTGATGCTCAGCATCCCGGGCCAGGGCTACAACCGGCAGGGGCTGGCCGACTTCTCCCGCGCGCTCACCAAGGAGCCGCAGAGCACCCGAGCCGCGCTGGAGGCCAACGCCCGGCACGTCCTCCAGTTCGTCGTGACCACGCCGGCGTTCTCCGCGGTCCTGGGATCGACGGAGAACACGACCAGGGCCCTCGACCCCGGGGCGCTGCCGTTCGACAGCTCGACGGAGTCGGGCAGTGGCATCGTCGACCTGGCGGGCCTGCGCCGGGCCCTCGCCGAGTACCGCGCGCAGGGGAGTGTGTCCGGGCCCGTGGCGGCGCAGCTGACGGCAGCGCTCGATGCCGCGGTCCGGCACGCGGAGCGGGGGCGCCCGCAGGACGTCCGACAGGTCGAGCGGTTCATCGAGCGGTTCATCGACCGGCTCGAGGACCCGCGCGGGAAGAGCACCGTCAGCGACGAGGCGAGGGAGCGGCTGAGCAGGGGGGCCGCGGCCGTCCTGCAGAGGTCGGCCGGGGACTGACCCGGGGACGCGTGCGGCGGGGGTGCCGGTGCTCCCCCGCCCCACGGGTCAGAGCGGGACGGCGAGGCCCTCGGGGCTGGGCTGGGCCAGCGCCTCGGCGATCGCCTCGGGCATGGGCGCCAGCCCGGTCCCGGCCAGGACGACGTCCCGGGCGAACCGGTGCCAGCGCTGCGACCGCCGGACCATGCCGTGCCCGCCGACGATGGTGAACCGCGCGACCCGCGCCTTCGCCCGCCGGGCCCGGACGGCGAACTCCGCGGACAGCCGCGCCGGCACCCAGCGGTCGCCGCGGCCGTGCAGGATCACCACCGTCTGGCCCCCCAGGTGCATCACCGGCTCTCCGGGTGGGGTCCACGGGGCGAGCGCACAGACCGCGGTCACCGAGGGCTCCCCGCCCGCCCGGAGCGCGGCGCGGCCGCCCATCGAGTGCCCGACCAGCACGATCGGGACGTCGGTGCCGTGCTCCTCGCGGAGCTGCCCGATCGCCCAGCGGACGTCCTGGTAGGCGTCGGCCGCTTCCCCGTTCCAGCCGGCCACCCGGTACCGCAGCACCGCGGTGGCGATGCCCTGGTCGGCGGTGGTGCTGTGCACGTACTGCTCGAAGGCCCGCATCCGCACCAGCGAGAGCGCCCGGGTCTTCGGCGGCTCGACGCTGGCGGGGGTGCCACCGTGACAGAACAGGGCGATGCCCCGGGTCTCCCCGACCGCCGGCCGCTGTTCCAGCTCCGGCGAGCGGGGGTCGGGGCGGTCGGCGTCCGGGCTGGGGGATTCGGTCACGACGTCCTCGGGGGTGGGAGCTGCGGTCAGCGGCGGCGCTTGCCGCCCAGCTTCACACGCGCCTTCTCGCCGAGGTCGCCGGCCTTGAGCAGGCCGTTGCTGATCGCGGAGGGGCCGCGGCGCTTCTCCAGGGTCTGGCCCAGGTTGCGCAGCACCGTGGTGGCCAGCGGTGCCAGGACGGTGAGGATGACCCACATGCGGAAACGGCGGGTGAGGAAGAGCCACATGAGGAGCACTCTGCCCTGATCCGACGGTCGTCAACCCAGGGGGCAGCAGGATGATCACCACGGGCTGAGGGCGGTCTCGCTCGACCGGAGGCAGCCCTCAGCCCGTGATGATCACGGCGGGTCAGGACGGGTCGGGGGCCAGCCGGACGACCATCTTCCCGGTGTTCCCGCCGCTGAGCAGCGCCCGGAACGCCTCGACCGCGTCGTCCAGGCCCTCGACCACCGTCTCCCGGGCGACGACCGAGCCGTCCCGCAGCCACCCCGACACCGCGCCGACGAACTCCGGCCGCAGGTCGGCGTGGTCGCCCACGATGAACCCACGCAGCGTCAGCTGCTTGCCGACGATCAGCCCGAGGTTGCGCGGCCCGGGCGGTGCAGAGACGGCGTTGTAGCCGGAGATCGACCCGCACAGCGCGGCCCGGCCGTACGTCCGGAACGCGCCGATCGCCGCCTCCAGGTGCTCACCGCCCACGTTGTCGAAGAAGAGATCGATTCCGTCGGGCGCGGCGGCGCCGAGCAGGTCGGGGACGGCGCCGTCGTGGTAGTCGAACGCCGCGGAGAAGCCCAGCTCCTCGCGCAGCCAGCGCACCTTCTCCGGCGACCCGGCGCTGCCCACGACCCGCGACGCCCCGCGCAGCCGGGCGAACTGGCCGACCAGGCTGCCCACCGCCCCGGCCGCGCCGGAGACGAAGACGGCGTCCCCCTCCCGGAAGTCGGCCAGCCGGAACAGCCCCGCCCAGGCGGTGAGCCCGGGCATGCCGAGCACGCCCAGGTACAGCGACAGCGGCAGGCCGGGCAGCGGCTCGACGACGGAGACGTGCCGGGCCGGGACGACGGCGACGTCCCGCCAGCCCAGCCCGTGCAGCACCAGCGCGCCCTCGGGGACGGCGTCCGAGCGGGACGCGATCACCTGCCCGACCGTCCCGCCCTGCATCGTCTCGCCCAGCTCCCAGCTGGCGGCGTAGGACTTCGCGGCGCTCATCCGGCCGCGCATGTACGGGTCGACCGACATCGCGATGGTCCGCACCACGACCTCGCCGTCCGCCGGGTCCGGTCGTTCGGCCGACACCAGCCGGAAGTCCTCGGCCACCGGCTCGCCGTGCGGACGCCGGACCAGCTGCCACTCGCGCGTGGAGATGCTCATCGCGGGAAGTCCGGCTCGTTGCGGGGGATGACGAACACCTCGGGCACGAAGCTGGTGTCCGGCATGGTGACCATGGTCAGCACCATCCGGGCCACGTCGGACGGCGGCATCATCCGGTGCGCCGGGATGCCCCAGCGCTCCATCATCGGGGTGTCCATCGCGGCCGGCACGATGCTGTGCACCCGCGCCGGGAAGGGGACCTCGGCGCCGTCCGGCCCGACCGTCCCCTTCTCCCGCAGCTCCCGCTGGATGCACCGGGTGGCGCTGCGGAAGGCGGCCTTCGAGCTGTTGTAGGCGATCGCACCGCTGCCGGAGGTCACCGCCGACAGCGACGTCACGTGCACCACGTCGGCGAGGGTGTCGGCCGGGCGGTGCTGGACGGTCTTGAGGAACTCGCTGGTGAGGAAGACCGGGCCCTCGCAGTTCACCGCCTGCACCATCCGGTAGTCGGCGAGGTCGATGTCGGTGATGTAGCCGGGACGGTCGATGCCCGCGACGTTGACCAGCAGGTCGAACCGGTCACCGTGCCGGGCGAACAGGTCGGCGACCACCCGGCGGCGGGCGTCGTCGTCGGTGACGTCGAGGGCCACCACCTCGGCGTCCCGGCCGATCTGGGCGCGGGTCTTCTCCGCGCCCTCGGTGTCCACGTCGCCCAGCGCGACCGTGGCTCCGGCCTCGGCCAGGGCGATCGCGACCGCGCGGCCCAGGCCGCTGGCCGCACCGGTCACCAGGGCCACCCGGCCCGCCAGTTCCGCTGTCATGTGTCTGCTGTCTCCTCCACGTCGGCGGCGCCGCCTTGCGCCCCCGCCACCTTCGCGCAGGGCGGACCGCCGTGCAGGACGGAGTTCCCTCCCCCGCGTCCGACGCCCGGGCCTCCTCGATAACGTCGGGCGTCGTCCCACCAGTCGAGGAGGCCTGCGATGGACGTGCTGCGCACACCCGAGGACCGGTTCACCGACCTGCCGGAGTTCGGCTACGAGCCCCGGTACGTCGAGGTGGACGACGGGGAGGGCGGCCGGCTGCGGGTCGCCGTCGTCGTCGAGGGGCCCGACGACGGCGAGACGGTGCTGCTGATGCACGGGGAGCCGTCCTGGTCGTTCCTGTACCGCCGGATGATCCCGGCGCTGACGGCGGCCGGGCTGCGCGTCGTCGCCCCCGACCTGGTCGGCTTCGGCCGCTCCGACAAGCCTGCCGAGCTGACCGACTACACCTATGCCCGGCACGTCGAGTGGATGCGGCAGGCGCTGTTCGACGAGCTGGCGCTCACCGACCTGACCCTGGTGGCGCAGGACTGGGGCGGCCTGCTCGGCCTGCGGCTGGTGGCGGAGAACCCCGACCGGTTCGCCCGGGTGGTCGTCGCCAACACCGGCCTGCCCACCGGCGACCACCCGATGAGCGAGGCGTTCCTGGCCTGGCAGCGGGCCGCGGCCGGCATGACGGACATGAAGGTCGGCCGGATCGTCTCCAACGGCACGGCGACGGAGATGGCGCCCGAGGTGGTCGCGGCCTACGACGCCCCCTTCCCCGACGGCCGGTACAAGGCCGGTGCCCGGGTGTTCCCGTCGCTGGTGCCCACCAGCCCCGACGACCCGGCGGCGGAGGCCAACCGGGCCGCCTGGGGGGTGCTGCGCACCTGGGAGAAGCCCTTCCTCACCGCCTTCTCCGACAGCGACCCGATCACCGGCGGCGGCGACGCGGTGTTCCGGAAGCTGGTGCCCGGCGCGCAGGGCATGCCGCACCCCACGCTGGCCGGGGGTGGGCACTTCCTCCAGGAGGACGTCGGCCCGCAGCTGGCCCAGGTGACCGTCGACCTGATCGCGGCCACGCCCCGGTAGCGACGTTGCGCCGCCGGCACCGGGAGGGTCCGCCGTGTCCGTGCTCATCACCGTGGTGGGGGTCTGGCTGGGGTACGCCTACGTGCGCCTCGTCAGCCGGCGCCTCGGTCTGACGGATCGGCGTCGCTGGCTGCTGCTGGCGCCCGTGTGGGCGGCCTACGTCGTCGTGCTGCGCACCGCGGACACCGCGGACCCGGGCCCGCGGGCGGTGCAGGCGTTCGCGCTCGCCGCCCTTCTCGGCACCGCGGTCGACGTCGTCCGGGGTCTGTGGTCCCGGCGGGGCGCGAGGCGCGGCCGGCGGTCCGACACCGGCGTGAGCCCCTGACCTCGACCTGTCCGCCCCGCGGGGCAGGCCGCCCGGACGGGACCCGGGCCGGTGTCGGGGGAGCGCGGGCCGCCGGGCACAGTGGGCGCGTGGCCCCCGACGAACTGTTCGCCCAGCTCCGCCGCGAGCCCGACGTCGACGCGCCCGAGCTGGTCGCCGTCGACGCCACCGACCGCCTGCTGCTCGACGAGGCCGCCGAGCTGATCGGGCAGCACCCGGACGGCGTGGTCGTGATCGACGACTCGCACGGTGCGCTCACCCTCGGCGCGGTGGCGCTGCACGGCGCGACCGGCGTCCGGGTGCACCAGGACCTGCTGGTCGGTGAGCTGGCCCTGGCGCGCAACGCCGAGCGCACCGGGCACGCCGGCACCTACCGGTCGCTGCCGCTGGGGGCCGAGCTGGTGCGCGGGGCCCGGGTGGTGCTGGCGCAGGCGCCCAAGGGGCTGGACGCGCTGCGCGAGCTCGCCGAGGTCGTCGCCGCCGACGCCGATCCCGACGTCACGTTCCTGGTCGGCGGGCGGGTCAAGCACATGACCCACGCGATGAACGACGTCCTGGCCGAGAGCTTCCGCGAGGTTCACGCGACCCGGGGCCGGCAGAAGTCCCGGCTGCTGGTCGCCCGGGGGCCGCAGCCGGGAGCGTCGTCCTTCCCGGTCTGCCGGGAGCACCCCGACCTCGGGCTCACCGTGTGCGCCCACGGTGCGGCCTTCGCCGGCGCGAAGGTCGACCGCGGCACCCGGGCGCTGCTCCGGTCGCTCCCCGGCGCCGTGCCGGACGCCGGGACGGCGCTGGACCTGGGCTGCGGCACCGGGGTGCTGGCCGTGGGCCTGGCCACCGCCCGGCCCGGGCTGTCCGTCCTCGCCTCGGACCAGTCGGCGGCGGCGTGCGCATCGGCCACCGCGACCGTCGCCGCCAACGGGCTGACCGGCCGGGTCACGGTCACCCGGGACGACGCCGCCGGCAGCGTGCCCGACGGCAGCGTGGACCTCGTGGTCTGCAACCCGCCGTTCCACCTGGGGGCCGCCGTGCACGCCGCCGCCGCGGAACGGCTGTTCGCCGCCGCGGCCCGGGTGCTGCGGCCGGGCGGTGAGCTGTGGTGCGTCTACAACAGCCACCTGCCGCACCGCGACGCCCTGCGCCGGATGGTCGGCCCCACCCGCCAGGTGACCCGCGACCCCACGTTCACGATCACGGCCAGCACGCGACGCTGAACCCCCTGGTGGCGCCCCGCCGGCCCGAGGACCCTGCAGGGGCATGACCACGACACCACCGGCCCCGCAGGACGACCTCCCCGACCGCCTGCTCGCCGCCCTGCTGGGCGCCTACGAGGTGGCCGCCGTCGCGCTCGGCGACCGGCTCGGCTGGTACCGCTCCCTGGCCGACGGCGGACCGGCGACGGCGGCCGAGCTCGCCGCCCGCACCGACAGCGACGCCCGCTACGCCCGGGAGTGGCTGGAGCACCAGGCGGTCTCCGGCTACCTCGACGTCGCCGACGTGCACGCCGACCCCGAGTCCCGCCGTTACCCCCTTCCCGACGCCCACCGCGCCGTGCTCGTCGACGAGCTGGACCCGGGTCACATGACGCCGCTGGCCCGGTTCACCTCCGCCGTCGTCCGGGGCGTCCCGGCGCTCACGCAGGTGTACCGCGGCCGGCGCACCCTCTCCTGGGCCGACCTCGGTGACGAGGTGCGCGACGCCCAGGCCGCCGCCAACCGGCCGCTCTTCCTCGGGCCGCTGGTCGACGAGCTGCTGCCCGCGGTGCCCGGCCTGGACGCCGCCCTGTCCGCCGGCGGCCGGGTGGCCGACATCGGCTGCGGGCACGGCTGGTCGGCGATCGGCATCGCGCGCCGGTGGCCGCAGGCGCGGGTGGACGGCTTCGACGTCGACCCGCCGTCCGTCGCGCGGGCCCACCAGCACGCGGAGGCCGCCGGGGTGGCCGACCGGGTCTCCTTCCGGACCGACGACGTCGCCGTCCTGGTCGACGACCCGGAGGGCCCCGGGCAGCTCGACGGGGCCTTCGACCTGGTGGCGGCCTTCGAGTGCGTGCACGACCTGCCCCAGCCGGTGCCGGTGCTCCGGGCGATGCGCCGGATGGTCCGGCCGGGCGGCACGGTGCTGGTCATGGACGAGGCGGTCGCCGAGGAGTTCACCGTCCCCGGCAGCGAGGTCGAGCGGCTGATGTACGGCTACAGCCTGTTCTGCTGCCTGCCCGACGGTCGCGCCCACGAACCGTCGGTGGCCACCGGGACGGTGATGCGCCCGGGGACCCTGCGGACGTACGCCCGTGCGGCCGGCTTCGCCGACGTGGAGGTGTTGCCGCTGGACAACGACTTCTTCCGGTTCTACCGGCTGGTCGGGTGACCCGGCCGGCCCGTCCTCAGTGGCCGCTGCCGCCGCGGGAGACGACCGGCGGGAGGGTCGACCACGGGAAGTCGATCCAGGCGTCGGTCCGCTTCCAGGCGTAGTCGCACGTCACCAGCGAGCGCGGCTTCTCGTAGACCACGGCGGTGCGCACCTCGGTGACGTGGCCGGCGCAGAACTCCGTGACCAGCTCCAGGGTCTTGCCGGTGTCGGCGACGTCGTCGGCGATGAGCACCTTCGCCCCGGTCAGGTCGACGACGTCGAGGGTCGGCGGCAGCACCACCGGCAGCTCCAGCCGCTCGTCGACGCCGGTGTAGAACTCGACGTTCATCACGAACAGGTTCTTCACGTCCAGCGCGTAGCCCAGCGCGCCGCCGAGGAAGAGCCCGCCGCGGGCGATGGACAGGATCAGGTCGGGTGCGAAGCCGCTGTCGGCGACCTGCTGCGCCAGCTCCCGCGCCGCCCGGCCGAAGTCCTCGTAGGTCAGGGTCTCCCGCTCGTCGCTCATGGGGAGAGCGTGGCAGGCCGCGGGCGGCAGACCCACAGGCCCGGTGAACATGTGGTGCACAAGACGACTGTGGACGGCCCGTCGCGCCGGGTGTTGCGGTGGTGTTGTGATACGCGACTCGGCTGCACTCCGCCGCGGGCCGGTCGACAACGCAGGTACGGCAACTGCGCCGTCGACGACGGGGAGCACGGCATGGGCACACGACCACGGGACGTCCTCACCAGCGGGGGGCTGCGCCAGATCCGGATCAGCACCCGGCTCCTGGCGCTGGTGCTGGCCGCCGTGGTCGGCATGGGCACCATCGCCGTCATCGGGGCCCTCCAGGTGCGCCAGACCATCGAGGCGGAGCAGCGCAACAAGGCGCAGTCCGCGGTCGAGGCGGTGCTCGGCGTCGTCGCCTTCTACGGCGCCCAGGAGAGCAGCGGCGCGCTGACCCGCGAGCAGGCGCAGGCGCAGGCCAAGACGGCCCTGAGCGGGCTGCGGTACTCCGGTGAGGAGTACTTCTGGGTCAACGACATGGACCCGACGATGGTCATGCACCCCATCAAGCCCGAGATGGACGGCACCGACCTCTCCGGCAACACCGACCCGACCGGCAAGGCGCTGTTCGTGGAGATGGTGGACGTCGTCGAGCGCGACGGCAGCGGCTTCGTCGAGTACATGTGGCCCAAGCCGGGCGAGGAGGAGCCGCAGGCGAAGATCTCCTTCGTCGCCGGCTACGAGCCCTGGGGCTGGGTCGTCGGTTCCGGTCTCTACGTCACCGACCTGAACGGCGCCTTCGTGGACCACCTGCTCTCCATGGCCCTGTGGGCCGCGCCGGTGGTGCTGGTCATCGTGCTGATCTCCCTGCTGGTGTCGCGCAGCGTCACCCGGCCGCTGCGCCGGATGACCGACGTCCTGGCGGCGGGCGACCTGCACGAGCGGCTGGACACCGGCGCCGGGCGGAACGAGCTCGACCAGCTCGCCGGGGCGCTGAACACCACGCTCGAGCGGGTGGCCGACGTGGTCGGGGAGGTCGGCGAGGCCTCCCGGCTGCTGGAGGGTGCGGCGCAGACCCTGTCCGCCACCGGCGCGACGATCGCCGGTGCCGCCGAGCGGTCGACCGGGCAGGCCGACACGGTGACCGCGGCCGCGAAGGAGGTCAGCACCTCGATCGACGCCGTCGCCACGGGGGCGGAGGAGATGGGTGCCTCGATCCGGGAGATCGCGCACAACGCCGCCGAGGCCGCGCGGGTGGCCGGGAGCGCGGTGACCGCGGCGGAGAGCGCCAACCAGACGGTGGCCCGCCTGGGCGAGTCCTCGGTGGAGATCGGCAACGTGGTCAAGGTGATCACCTCGATCGCGGAGCAGACGAACCTGCTGGCGCTCAACGCCACGATCGAGGCCGCCCGGGCCGGTGAGGCGGGCAAGGGCTTCGCGGTGGTGGCCAACGAGGTGAAGGAGCTGGCCCAGGAGACGGCGAAGGCCACCGAGGACATCGCCCGACGGGTGGAGGCCATCCAGGCCGACACCGACAGCGCGGTCGGCGCCATCGGCGGGGTCACGTCGGTCATCGCCCAGATCAACGACTACCAGACGACGATCGCCTCGGCGGTGGAGGAGCAGACCGCCACGACGAACGAGATGAGCCGGGCGATCGGCGAGGCCGCGCAGAGCGGGCGGTCGATCGCCGAGACGGTCGCCGAGGTCGCCCGGGCCGCCCAGGAGACCCACACCGGCGTCGCCGAGCTGCAGTCGGCCACCGGCGAACTGGTGCAGATGTCGGCGGGCCTGCAGCGCTCCGTCGACACCTTCCAGCGGTGACCCGCCGGTGCGGCCGGCAGCGCCGGCCGCACCGGCCTCAGGAGCCGGACTCGGCGGAGTGCGACAGGTCGGCCAGGCTCAGCCGGTCCTCCAGCACGGCCTCGGCGACCTCGTCGAGGTCCCGGCCCGTCCCGTAGGCCTGGGCGCGCAGCAGGGTCAGCGCGTCGGTGCTGTCCAGGTCCAGCCCGATGCTGACGAAGCCGACCGCCTGCCAGACCAGTGCGCGGCGACCCGCCGCCGGGGCGTCCAGCCAGGCCGGGCCGGAGTCGGTGCGCGGCTGCCGGTCCATCGCGTCGGCGAAGGTGTCGCTGAGTGCCGTGGTGACGGTGAGCGCATCGGCGAGGCTCAGGTCCCGGACGGAGCCGGGTGGCTCCACGAACAGGTCCAGGGAACCGATGCCCTCCAGCCCTCCGTGCAGCGGCAGGGCGATGATGCCGCGGATCGCGGTGCGCGCGACCACGGCGTCGTGGAAGACCGGCCAGCGGGCACGCAGCTCGGCCTCGTCGGCGAGCACCGGGCTGCCGCTGCGGTGCGCGCTCAGGCACGGTCCCTCACCGACGGTGAACTGCAGGCGTTCGGCGAGGCCGGCCGCCGCGTCGCTGCCGCCCAGCGGCAGCCGCCGGTCGGCGTTGAAGAAGACGCTGAGCCCGGCGCCGGCCACCGGCAGGACCTGCGCGCACGCCCGGGCCAGCCGCAGGGGCAGCTGCTCGGGGCCGGGCAGCTCCCGCTCGGCGGCGGTGACGCGGGCAGCGAACTCGTGCCAGAGGTCCATGCCTCCCTCTCCGGGGCGCAACGACCGCGGTGGAGAGGGCCGGGGCTGGACCGTGCGTCCGGGGCGTCGCTGGGGGCTGGTACCCCCGTGGGTGGCCCCCGCACACCTCCGGAGGCTCAGCAGAACCCGGGGGTGCCCAGCCAGGCGGCCGGGACGTCGTCCCGCAGCACCGTCCCCTCGATCAGCCCGTAGGGGCGGTCGTCGGCGTGGTAGACCACCGCGCCCGGGCCGTCGAGGTCGTTGTCCAGCCCGAACGCCGAGAGGTCCTGCAGGAAGTGGTGCTTGTTCGGCATCGACATCCGCACCTCGGCCACGTCCCGGTGCTGCTCGAGCACCGCCTCGCCCATCGCGTAGAGCGACTGCTGCAGCGCGAGGGAGTGCGTGGCGGCGAAGGTCTCCAGCAGCGTCGCCCGGACGGCGTCGTACGTCGCGTGCCAGTCGACGTCCAGCCCGGTGTACCGCCAGCGGGCGGTGACCGCGGTGGCCAGGATCCGGTCGGTGGTCTCCGGCAGGGTGGTGTACCGGTCGCGGGGGAAGCCCCAGAACTCCGACCCGGTGGTCTTGAGGACGACGAGGTCGCTGAGCCCGGCGAGCACGTGCAGGTCCTCGCCGTCCGCGGTGACCACCGCCGTCCGCACGTCACCGCCGGTGCGGGAGAAGGCGTGGTCGTGCGGCGCCCCGCCCACGACGATCCGGTCCCAGCCGTAGGACTCGATCGCCACCCGGGCCCCGGTGACCCAGTCGTAGCTGCCGGCGAGGTGCCGGGCCAGCCGCAGGCCGAACTCCTCGGGCGAGGCGATCCCGTCCCGGGCGAAGGCGAAGACGGTGTTCTTCTGCGCGTCGGTGGTCAGCACGTGCCCGTTGTCGCCGGTCGTGTGCGCGGCCGCGAAGTCGCCGCGCAGGGCGGTGCTGACGTTCAGGTCGACGAGGGAGTGCCGGGCGGTGGAACGGTCGACCGCGACGACGCGCACCTCCGCCTTCCCGTACTGGTTGGGGCCGAGGACGATCGCCATGCGCGCACTCTCACTCATCTGCGTTGCCGGGATGTTGCACCAGAAGGACCCCCTGCCCCCCACCACTCGCAAGCTCGCGGCGGGACCCTGCAGGGGGCCGTCACGAACCTCGGTAGGTGGAGTAGGCGAACGGGGAGAGCAGCAGCGGCACGTGGTGGTGCTCGGCCGGTTCGCGAACGGCGAAGGTCAGCACCACCTCCGGCCAGAAGGTCTCCCGGCCCAGCCCGGCGGCCCACTCCCCGGTGCCGAAGACGATCCGGTGCGCGCCGGCGGCGGTGGGCTCCTCGGTGAGCCGGCAGCGGCCGTCGGTGTCGGTGACCCCGGAGGCGACCTCGCCGGCGTCGGCCAGCAGCCGCACCGTCATCCCCGCCGCGGGGCGACCGGTCGCGGCGTCCAGCACGTGGGTGGAGACGCTCACGCCGCCTCCTCGCGGGCGCTCGTCAGCCGCATCAGCGGCGCTGCTGCGCCCATCGGTGAGCTCGCGAGCTCGCTCACTGGAGCAGCCCCGCGACGCGCAGGCCGGTGATCTGGGCAAGCTGCTCGGTGACCTCGGCGCGCTCGGTCTCCGGGTCGTTGCCCAGCCGGCGGTGCAGCTCGGCGAGCATCTCCTCGGCCGACCGGCCGGCGGCGCGGACCAGGAAGACCTGGTCGAAGCGCTCCTCGTAGTCGTGGTTGCCCTCGACCATCGCGGCCCGGACCGAGTCCGCGGCGGTGGTCATCCCGCTCTGCTCCTCGCGGGAGTTCCGCGCCTCCGCCGAGGCGCCCTGCATCCGGTCGCCGATCCGCGGGTGGGCCGCCAGCGCGGCGCTCACCTCGGCCCAGGGCAGGGCCCGGCTGACCTCCTCGGCGCGGGCGACGAGTGCGGCGGTGGAGTCGTAGGGGCGGCCGGCGGCGACGGTCGGGGCGAAGGACGGCGCCGCGTTGCAGGTGCGCAGCAGCTCCTCGGCCCGCACTGCCGGTTCGGCGTTGAAGCTGTCCAGCGGGGAGTCGGGCACGGCTGACAGGATGCCAGTCCATGATCCCCGTGGAGCTGTACGACGAGCTCGACCGGCGGCTGGAGCCCGTCGACGCCGCACGGCGGGCTGCCTACCCGGGCGAGTCGTCGACCCGGCAGCCGGTGCACACCTGCTACGTGCCCGCCGACGCCGTCGTCCCCGGGCTGGTCGCGCACTGGGGAGCCGCCGCGCTGGCCGCGCTGGACGAGCACGGCCTGCCCGACCTCGGTCTGGACGCCGGCCTGGTCGAGCAGGTGCTGCCCCGGGTCCTGGCCAAGCTGGCCACCGAGCCGGTCGAGGACCTGCGGGTCGACGCCGAGGACGGCTACCGAGGCCCCCCGGACGCCGAGGACGGCGACGTCACGGCCGCCGCAGCGGTGCTCGCCGCCGAGACCGGGCTGCCGCCCTTCCTGGGGGTCCGGGCGAAGTCGCTGGAGGAGCCGACCCGCCGCCGCGGGGTGCGCTCGCTGGACCTGTTCCTCACCGGCCTGGCCGCGGCCGGCCGGGAACGGGCGATCGTCACGCTGCCCAAGGTGACCGCCGTCGAGCAGGTCGCCGCGTTCCTGCCGGTGCTCGACGCGCTGGAGCAGACCAGCGGGCTGGGCCTGGACCTGGAGCTGCAGGTGGAGACGCCGCAGGCGGTCCTGGGCCCCGACGGGACGACGACGCTGGCCCGGATGCTGCACGCCGGCGGGGGGCGTGTGACCGGCCTGCACTACGGCACCTACGACTACAGCGCCGCGCTGGGCATCTCCGCGGCCCACCAGTCCTCCGACCACCCGGCCGCGGACGCCGCCAAGCAGGCGATGCAGGTGGCCGTCGCCGGCACCGGGGCGCGCGCGGTCGACGGCTCGACCAACCTGCTGCCCGTCGGCACCACCGCCGCGGTGCACGCGGCCTGGCAGGTGCACGCCGGGCTGGTCCGCCGGGCCCTGGAGCGCGGCTTCTACCAGGGCTGGGACCTGCACCCGGCGCAGCTGGTCACCCGCTACCTCGCCACCTACGCGTTCTTCCGCGCGGCCCTGCCGGCTGCGGCGGCCCGGCTGGCCGGCTACGTGAGCCGGGTCGAGGGTGGGGTGCTCGACGAGCCGGCCACGGCCCGGGCGCTGGCCACCGTGGTGCTCCGTGGCCTGGACTGCGGCGCGCTGGACGCCGCCGAGGTCGAGTCGGCCACCGGGCTGGACCGGGCGGCGCTGGACACCCTGGCCGGTCGCCGCCGCTGACCCGGCGGGTGCGCCGTCCGGACGCTCAGCCGGTGGGTCGTCGCGGTTCGTGTCGTCGTGCGGCGGTTCACCCTCCCGGGGGAGTGCCGATGGCGGGGGCGGTTGCCGAGACCTGGTCCGGGTGATCGAGAATGCCAGCAGTTCCCAGGGTCCATCGTCCGTCGAGGGGTGCCGTGTCCGTGCCCGGAGCTCGTCCCGTGCGCTCGGTCGAGCGCGTGCGGGACGACGCCTGCCCCGGCGGACGCGGGCACACGGCAGTCGTGGTCGGCTCCGACGACGGGCTGCTCGACGTGGTCGTCCCGTGGCTGGAGGCCGGCCTCGCCGCCGGCGACGTGACCGTCCTGTCCTGCGCCGAGGAGACCGCCGAGCTGCTGCGCTCGGCGGTCGGGGCCCCGGACACCGAGCTCCTCAGCGATCCCCGGGTCGCGCTGCGCGGCGCCCGGGCCCCGGACGCCGTCGTCGCCACCCGTCGGTTGCTCGACCGGGCCGCCGCATCGCCGTCGGGCTCGCTCCGGGTCCTGGGCGCACCGGAGTTCGGTCCCGATCCCCGCACGTGGCGGGAGGGGCAGCGGTACGAGTCGGTGGTCAACGACCTGCTCGCCGGCTCCCCGCTGGACGCGTTGTGCTTCTACGACCAGCGGCAGCTGTCCGCCGAGGTCGTCGCGAGCGCCGGGCAGACCCACCCCCACCTCCTCCTCGACGGCGTGCGGGTGGCGAGCGCTGGCTACCTGCCGCCGGCGCAGTACCTGCCGGCGCTGCCGCTGCCGCGCGAGCCGATGGAGGACGGGCCGCCCCTCTTCGCCGTCGACGGTGCCGAGGAGCTGGCTCCCCTGCGGCACCAGCTGGCCGCGGTGCTGGCCACCTGCGTGCCCGACCGGGAGCAGGTCGGTGACCTGCACCTGGCGGTCAGCGAGATCGCGGCCAACGCGTTCCGGCACGGCACGCCGCCGGTGTCGGCCCGGGTGTGGGCCTCGCCCGACCGGGTGGTCTGCACCATCAGCGACCGCGGCGCGGGGTTCGCCGACCCGCTGGCCGGCTTCCAGCCCGCACACGGGGACGACCTCTCCCGGGGCGGGATGGGCCTGTGGCTGGCCCGCAAGCTCTGGGACCACGTCGACCTGGTCCCCGGGCCCGGCGGCCTGACGGTCCGGCTGAGCTCACCGCTGCACTGAGCAGCGGCCTCCGTCCTCCGGGTCGCCACCCGCACGGGAACTGCCCGACCGGGTCCTTCAGAACTAAGATGTCCCGATGATCGTGGTGACTGCGGCCGGTGGGCCCACGGGAACGGCGGTCGTGCGGGCCCTCCGCGCCCGGGGCGAGCCGGTGCGCGCCGTGGTCTCCCGGCGGGGCCCCCGGCCGGAGCTGACCGACCTCGGTGCCGAGGTCGTCGTCGCCGAGCTGTCCGCGCCGATGGCCTGGTCGTCGGTGTTCCGGGGTGCGGACGCCATGTACCTGATCTGGCCGAACTTCGACCCCGACGAGGCCGAGGGCGCGGCGGCCCTGTTCGCCGAGGCCCGCCGGGCCGGCCTGCCGCGGATGGTCTACCACTCGGTGATGCGGCCCCAGCTGCGGGTGATGCCCCACCACGCGGGCAAGGACCGCGCCGAGGAGGCCCTGGACTCGAGCGGGCTGCCGTCCTGGCGGGTCCTCCAGCCCTGCTCCTACGCCGACAACCTGGACAGCCAGCTCGCGTCGGCGCAGACCAGCGGGGTGCTCCGCAGCTTCTGGGGCCTGCGGACGGCGCAGTCCATGGTCGACCTGCGGGACGTGGCCGACGCCGCCGCCGTGCTGCTCACCGAGGACGGCCTGGACGGCGGGACCTTCGAGGCGGCCGGCCCGGAGGCGCTCACCGCACCGCGGCTGGCCGAGCTGATCGGTGCCTGGCTCGGCGACGAGGTCGTCGCCGACGACGTCGTCCCCGGGGGCGAGGTGCCCACCGGCTACGCGGCCCGCTGCCAGCGCACCATGTTCGACCACTACCGGGCGCACGGCTTCGTCGGCAGCCCGCGGGTGCTCACCGACCTGCTCGGCCGCCCGCCGCGCACGTTCGCCGACCACCTCGCCGGTCAGCCGCGACCGGGCGAGGAGGCTCCGTGAGCGACCTGCTGGACGACCCGAGTCGCGCCCAGGACGGCGAGGGGGCCGCGGGCGAGGGGGCGGCCGGGGACGCGATGGACGTGATCCTGGCGCAGTGGGCGCAGGAGCGGCCGGACCTGGACTGCTCCCCGATGGGCGTGATCGGCCGGATCAGCCAGCTGCAGCGGGAGGTCTTCCTCGCGCAGCGGGCCACCTTCGCCCGGCACGGGCTCGACGCGCCGTCCTTCGACGTGCTCGCGGCGCTGCGGCGGGCCGGGGAGCCTTACCAGCTGACCCCGACCGCGCTGATGCGCACCGCCCTGGTCACCTCCGGCGCCATCACCCAGCGGCTGGACCGGCTGGAGGAGAAGGGCTTGATCACCCGTGGCCGGAGCGAGGCCGACGGGCGCGCCGTGGTGGTCACGCTGACCGATGCCGGGCGGACGGCGCTGGACGCCGCGCTGCCCGACCACCTCGACACCGAACACGGCATGCTGGCAGCTCTCTCGCCCGAGGAGCGCACGCTGCTGGCCGACCTGCTGCGCCGCTGGCTGATCAGCCTCGGGCGCGTGCCCGGCGGCACGCCCGACCCCAGCTGACCGGCCCGCCCGGCCCGGGCCCGAGCGGCTGGTCGGCCGCTGGGCCCCGGGCCGGGCGGCCGGGCCGGCGGTCAGTTCTCGGTGTCGCCGACCTCCTCGTCGACCTCCTGCTCGGCGTCGTCGACGCCCTCCTCGACCTCGTCGACACCCTGCTCCACGTTCTGCTCGACGCCGTCGTCGACGACGTCGTCTCCGCAGGCCGCGGTCGTCAGTGACGTGGCGACGATGGCGAACGCGGCGAACGTGCGGCGCACGGTCCGGGGGCGGGCGGAGCTGAGCATGAGACCTCCTGGCTCGGGGTGCTGATGACCTGGAGGGGGTGCCCGGTGTCGCCTGCCGGAAACTCGCCGCTGCCGGGCTGCGGCGCGGTCAGCTGTGGTCGTGGCCGTGCGGAGTGGCCTCGTGGACGTCCTCCGGGTGTCCCTCGCGGCGGTCGACGATGGTGAAGCGCCGCCACAGGCCGCTGAGCTGCAGGGGCCGGGCGACGACGGCGGAGTGCACCACGAGCGTGGTGTCGATGCCCCGGGGCTGGGCCATCCGCTGCACCTGCACCAGCGTCGCCAGCCCGGCGGAGTTCATGAAGGTGACCTCGCACAGGTCGAGCCGGATCTGCTTGAGCGTGGGGCCGGCCAGCATCAGGTCGGTCATCTCGCGCACCAGCGGGCGGCGGGCGTGCTCGGTCAGTTCACCGACGACGGCGATCTCGGCGGACTCCGCGTCGTGCGCGGTGACCGTGACCTCGACGTCCGGAGCAGGTTCGTCCATGGCTCCCCGGTTCCCGTCGGTGGCCCAGTTCACTCCTGCGCCGCGGCCCGGGCGAGGAGCAGCAGGCCGTAGGCGGCCAGCGAGGGCCCGTCGGTGAACCGGCCGTCGCGCACCATCGCCCGGAACTCGGCCTCGGTCACGAACGCCGTGCGCATGTCGGCCTCGGTCGCCTCACGGGCGGTGGGGCCGGGGGTCAGGTCGCCGGCCAGCCAGACGTCGAACTCCTGGGTCGCGAGGCCCGGTGCCAGGTCCAGGTGCCCGAGGTGGCTCAGCCGGGCGGCCCGCAGTCCGGTCTCCTCGGCCAGCTCGGCGCGGGCCAGCTCCTCCGCCGTCCCGGCCCCGCCCGCCGGCCAGGTGCCCTGCGGGAACTCCCAGGAGCGGCGGCCCAGCGGGTGGCGGAACTGCTCGACCAGCCAGAACCCGTCCCGCTCGGCAGCGATCACCAGGCCGAAGTCGGGCCGCTCGACGACGGAGTAGACGCTCGGCGAGCCGTCGTCCAGCTCGATGGCGTCCTCGCGCAGCGTGAGCCACGGGTTCCGGTAGACCTCACGGGTGCTCGTCGTCCGCATGGGGCAGAGACTGGCAGAGGAGCGTGGAGGAGGACGCCGATGACGGAACGCAAGCCGCAAGGCGTGTCGTTCGAGAGCTGGGTCGAGCACCAGATCGTGCAGGCCCGCGAGCGGGGGGACCTCGAGGGCCTGAGCGGCGCCGGGAAGCCGCTGCCCCGGCGGGACCGGGAGAAGTCGACCTACGAGTGGGCGCTGGAGTGGGCCCGCCGGGAGGAGGCCGACGTCGCCGCGATGCTGCCCACCGGGCTGGC
This sequence comes from Modestobacter marinus, assembly GCF_011758655.1. Lineage (NCBI taxonomy): Bacteria > Bacillati > Actinomycetota > Actinomycetes > Geodermatophilales > Geodermatophilaceae > Modestobacter > Modestobacter marinus. Next base: position 1,222,753 of record NZ_JAAMPA010000001.1, on the reverse strand, counting down.
GCTGCGGAAGGAGCGCGAGGAGCTGCCGGCCCGGGTCGCCCGGCAGCCCACCGAGGAGCTGGCCCGGGCGGTGGTCGAGGCGCACGTCGCCCGGGTCGACCGGTACTACCGGCAGCCGGTCGAGGGCCCGTGGATCCCGGTCGGCATGCCCGACGTCCAGGAGATGGTCGCCCAGTGGCGGCTCGACCGTCCGCCGGCCCTCCCCGCACCCGAGCTGCCGGTGCCCTCGCCGCGCCGGCGGCGGTGGCTCCGGCGGCGGGCGGCCTGACGACCGGTCCGGCTCACCCGCCACCAGCCGGCGTGGGCCCCTCGTGCGGGGCCCACGGTGAGGTCACTCCTCCTCGGCCGGGACCTGGATGTCGACGCTCTCCGCGACGATGTAGTCCTGGCCGGCGAAGTCGGTGTACTCGCCGTCGGGCAGGTCGAAGCCCTGCTCCTCCTCGACCGCGGCCTCGTCGAACCCGCTCTGCACGGTCCCGGTGACGAGGAGGACCTGCCCGTCCTCGAGGACACCCGCGATGTCGGAGCCGACGACGAGCAGCGGTTCGGCGTCGGTCTCCTCGATGCCGCCGATGGCGAAGGAGTTCGGGTCGTAGATCTCCTCCACCGTCGCCGACACGGTCACCTCCTCGCCCACGAACTGGTCCGACTGCTCGTAGAACCCGGAGTCGTAGCTGCCGTTGAAGACCCCGGCATCGACCCCGGCGTCGGCCTCGACACCCTCTTCGTCCAGGAGGTCCCCGGCGCTCCACACCCCGTCGGGGCCCTTGTCGCTGCAGGCGACCAGGGTGAGGGGCGCGAGGCCCACGGCGCCGGCGAGGACGAGCTTCGCGATGGGACGGGTCTGCTGCACGGTGGTTCCTCTCGTCAGGCGGGCACGGGAGCGCCGCCGCAGGACTCGGTCACCACGGTCATTGCCCGAGTCGGCCGTGCCATGCCCGAGCGCGGGAACTCGACGCCAACACGTGACGGACGCGGCCGACCGGCACGTGTCCGCCAGGACGACGGACGGGACCCGGCCTGCCCGGTGCCCGGCCGGGACGGCTGCGGCGAGCCCGCCCTCAGTCGCGCTCGTCGTCCCCGCGCTCGTCGTCCCCGTGGTCGTCGTCGGAGTGGCGGGCCTGCAGTTCCCGGGTGGCCATGCCACCGGTGCCGCCCTCGTCGTACTGGCCGGGGTGCAGGTTGGGGGCGTCGTCCTGGTCGGGGTCGCTCATGCTCCGAGCCTGCCCCGGCCGGTCGGGGACAGCCACCTGGCAGGAGTGGTGCTCTGGTGCACCAGCCAGGCCAGAGCACTACTCACCCGACCCCGCTGCAGGCGCCCCCCGTCAGGAGTGTGTGTGGTGCCGGCAGCGGGGTCCTCCGTCAGAGCAGGTCGAACTCGTTGTGCGACTCACCGCCGGAGAGCAGGGCGTAGCCGGGGCCGCGGTCGAAGAACGGCTCGACCTCCGGGCGGGCGGCGCGGAGCTCCTCGCGCAGCTGCGCCGTCGCCGGCTCGTCGGCCGTGCCGTCGTCCCGGACCACCACGCCGTAGTCCGCCCGGGCGCCCGCGACGCTGACCTTGTGCCAGGAGATGTCCCGCAGGACCTCCTCGACCGGCCGGTCCAGCGGGTCGCCCCAGCCTCCGCCGCCCGTCGTCCGCACCCGCACGACGGTGCCGGCGCGCAGCGGCTCGGCGTCGGCCAGCGCGTCGACCTCGTGCTCGTCGGGGCCGCCCGGGTCGACGGTGATGGAGAACGGCCGCCCGGCCTTGCCGCCCTTCACGCCCCAGCAGGACAGGATCGAGCGGTCGGCGATGGACATGAAGTGGGCGTCGCGGAGCACCCGGATGTCCTTCTCGTAGCCGCAGCCGCCGCGGTACCGGCCCGGGCCGCCGGAGTCCACCGCCAGCGCGAGCCGCTCGATCCGCAGCGGGAACCGGGACTCGGTGAACTCCGTGGGCAGGTTCCGGGAGTCCGGGACGACGTGGATGGTGTCCTCGCCGTCGGCGTAGTACCGCCCGCCGGAGCCACCGCCCAGCACCTCGCGCATCAGGTACGGCTCGCCGTTTGCGTCGGTGCCGTACACGCCGGTGTAGCGGATCGTCTCCTGGTCGGCGGGCATCCGGCCGCCGGTGGCCTTGGCCAGCACCCCGGCGAGGACGCCGAGCAGCCGCAGGATCACGAACGTCCGGGCGTTCGTGGGCGCCGGGAAGATCGGGGTGAGCAGGGTGCCCTTCTCCGGGAACCGCATCTCGATCAGCGGGACGACGCCCTCGTTGACGTCCAGCTGCGCCATCCGCTCCGGCGACTCGGCCAGGTTGCGCAGGATCGGCGCCAGCCACTTCTTCAGGAAGTTGCCGTCGGCGTAGTCGCCGCAGTGGTTGATCGGGCCCTTGGCCTGCGGGCCGGTGCCGGTGAAGTCGATGACCAGCGGGACGTCCTTGGTGGAGTCCATGGTCAGCGTGATCCGCTGCCGGTGCAGCTGGGGCTCGTCGACGCCGTCGTGCTCGGCGTAGTCCTCCCACACGTAGCTGCCGTCCGGGATCTGGGACAGGATCTCCCGCCGGTAGACCTCGGTGGAGCTGCTCAGGATCGACTCGAAGCAGGCCTCGACCGCGTCGACGCCGTAGCGGTCGAACAGCTCGCCGAGGCGACGTGCCCCGGCCAGGCACGCGGAGCACTCGGCGTCGAGGTCGGCGGCGAGCGAGTCGGGCATCCGCGAGTTGCGGGTCATGATCGTCAGGGCGGCGTCGTTGCGCACGCCGCGGTCCCACAGCTTGATCGGCGGGACCATCAGGCCCTCCTCGAACACGCTGGTGGCCGCCGACGGCATGGAGCCGGGCACCGCGCCGCCGATGTCGTCGTGGTGGCCGAACGCCTGGACGAAGGCGACGACCGTCGGGGCCCCCTCGACGTCGGCGAAGACCGGCACCGTGACGCACAGGTCGGGCAGGTGGCCGATCCCGCCCTCGGAGAGGTAGACGTCGTTGTGGAAGAAGACGTCGCCCGGGTTCATCGTCGGGATCGGGTGGTCGCGCACCACCGGCTGCACCAGCGCGGAGTACGAGCGGCCGGTGAGCTTGCGCAGCCGGCGGTCGTGGATGCCGGCCCGGAAGTCGTGCGCGTCGCGGATCATCGGCGAGCGGGAGGTCCGCCCGATCGACGTCTCCACCTCCTTCTCGATCGCGGCCAGCGTCCCGGCGACGATCTCCACCAGCACCGGGTCGGCGTCCCCCGGGCGGAAATGGCCATTTCTGCCCTGGTTCATCGGGCGTCCTCTCGGGTGAGCAGCAGGTTGCCGAAGCGGTCGACGGTGGCGGTGAAGCCCGGGTGCACCGGGACGGTGGAGCCGAACTCCTCGACGATCGCCGGGCCGGCGACGACGTCGCCGGGGGAGAGGTCGGGCCGCCAGTACAGCGGCGCCTCGACCCACTCGTCGAAGAACACCGGGCGGGTACCGCGGCGGGCGTCCCGGCCGGACGGCGCCGGCTCGACGATCTCCGGACGGCGGATCGGCCCGATCCCGCTGACCCGCAGGTTCACCCACTCCACCGCCTGGCGCGGGTCGGTGGCGAAGTCGTAGCCGTAGAGCTGGCGGTGCGCGGCGTGGAAGGCGGTGGCGACGGCCTCGATGGCCGCGTCGTCGAGCTCGCCCTCGGCGACCGGCACCCGCACCTCGAACGCCTGCCCGACGTAGCGCAGGTCGGCGGTGCGCTGCATCCGCTGCTCACCGCGCGGGAAGCCCTCGCCGTCCAGGGCGACCTCGGCCTGGCCCTCCAGGTCGGCGAAGGCGGTGGCCAGGGCGGCGGGGGAGACGTCGGCGTGCCGGGCGACCATCGTCTGCACGTAGTCGTTGCGGACGTCGACGGTGAGCAGCCCGAAGGCGCTGACGTTGCCCGGGTTCGGCGGCACCAGGGTGCGCGGCAGGCCCAGCACGTCCATCAGCCGGCAGGCCAGCAGGGAGCCCGAGCCGCCGAAGGTGGTGAGGGTGAAGTCGCGGACGTCGAGGCCGCGGGCGACGGTGACCTGGCGCAGCGCGTTGGCCTGGTTCCACGCCGAGATCTCCAGGATCCCGCTGGCCAGCGCCTCCACGGTCAGGCCCAGCTCGCCGCCGAGCCGCGCCAGCCCGGCGCGGGCCGCGTCGACCGACAGCGGGATCTCCCCGCCCAGCAGGTGCGGGGGGATCCGGCCGAGGACGACGTGCGCGTCGGTGACGGTGGGCTGCTCGCCCCCGTTGTCGTAGCAGATCGGCCCCGGGTCGGCGCCGGCCGACTTCGGACCCACCTTGAGCGTGCCCTCGGGCGACAGCCAGGCGATCGAGCCGCCGCCGGCGCCGACGGTGACGACGTCGATCATCGGGATCTTGGACGGGTAGTCGCCGACCGAGCCCTCGGTGGTCAGCGTCGGCTCACCGTCGATGACCACGGTGACGTCGGTGGAGGTGCCGCCGCCGTCGCAGGTGAGCACGCGGTCGAACCCGGCGGTGCCGGCGATCAGGGCGGCACCCAGGGCGCCGGCGGCGGGGCCGGAGAGCATCGTGGTGATCGGCTGGTGCACCACCTCGGCGGCCGAGAGCACCCCGCCGTTGCTCTTCATCACGTAGAAGGGCACGCCCGGGGCGATCTCGTCGAGCCGCCGGCGGATGTTGGTCACGTAGGCGCCGACCCGGGGCTTCACCGCGGCGTCGACCAGCGTGGTCACCGAACGCTCGTACTCCCGGTACTCGCGCAGCACCTGGGAGCTGATCGAGACCACGGCGTCGGGATGTTCCACGTGGAGCACGTCGAGCATCGCCCGCTCGTGCGCGTCGTTCGCGTAGGCGTGCAGGAAGCAGACACCGATCGTGGTGATCCCGGCGTCCCGGAAGAACCGGGCGGCCGCGACGGCGTCGTCGGTGTCGAAGGGCCGGACCTCGGCGCCGCTGACGTCGAGCCGGCCGCGCACGGTGCGGACCAGGTCGGCCGGCACGATCCGCGGCGGCTTGACCCAGAAGTAGCTGTTGCCGTAGCCGTCGGGCACCGACTGCCGGGCGATCTCCAGCACCGAGCCGTAGCCCTCGGTCGTGACGAAACCGATCCGGTCCAGCTTGCCCTCGAGCAGCTGGTTGGTGGCGACCGTCGTCCCGTGGCTGACCGCGGTCACCGACGACCCGTCCAGGCCGAGCTGGCCCAGCACCTTCTGCACGCCGGCGAGGAAGCCGTCGGCCGGGTCGCCCGGCGTGGACGGTGTCTTCGTCGTCGAGACCTCCCCGGTCTCCTCGTCGACGGCGACGACGTCGGTGAAGGTGCCGCCCGTGTCGATCCCGATGCGGACCCGGCGAGAGCTCATGTCGAAGTACCTTAGTGCTGAGATACCTCGGCGGGGAAGGTGCCGCCGATGAAGTCTGCGTCTCCCGGCGGTCTCCACGGCATGACCGACGACGACCTGCCCCCGATCGGCGCACCGGCCCGCCGCGCGCTCGCCGGCGCGGGCATCACGCGACTGGACCAGCTGACCTCGCTGACCGAGGCGGAGCTGTCGGCGCTGCACGGGGTCGGGCCCCGCGCGGTGGGCCTGCTGCGTCAGGCGCTCACCGCACGGGGCCTCGACCTCAACCGATGAGACCTCGCCCGTCGAGACCTCAGCCGGTGAACACCCCCGCCAGGTGCTCACGCAGCGCCTGCTCGCTCACCGGCCGGGTCCGGAACCCCACGTGCCCGTCCGGCCGCACCACGTACGCCGCCGTCCCAGCACCGGCCGTGCCGTAGGCGGCGGCGAAGGCGCCGCGCGCATCCCGGAGCACCGGCAGGTCGACCAGCGGCGGGACGGCGACGTCCGGGCCGGCGATCAGGTACGCGCGCACCTGACCCCCGGTGGTGTCCCGGATCGTCCCGGCCAGCTCCTCCAGGCCGCGCAGCTCGTCGGCCCCGACCCCGTCGCCCGCCGACAGCAGCAGGGTCGCGTGGGTGCCCCGGGTCAGGTCGAACAGCCGCAGGTCGTGCGCGACGCCGAACCGGCGGAGCCCCAGCACGTCCGGTGCCCGGTGGCCGGGCAGCGGTCCGCCGGTGAACCCGACCCCGCCGGCGGCCTCGCCGACCAGCGGGCTGCCGGCGTAGTTCATCGTCATCTGCATCTCGAGCAGGAACTGGGCCCGCTCGTCGTCCATGTCCATCTCGTCGGTGAACGCGACGGCCACGGCGCGGTCGACGATGGCCTTGCCGGCGGGCCGGCGCTCGGCGTCGTAGCTGTCCAGCAGGCCGGCGGAGGCCTGCCCGCGGACGGCGAGGGCCACCTTCCAGGACAGGTTCCAGGCGTCCTGGATGCCGGTGTTCATCCCCTGCCCCCCGGCGGGCGGGTGCAGGTGGGCGGCGTCCCCGGCGACGAACACCCGGCCGGTGCGGTACCGGTCGACGATGCCGTGCTTGACCCGGAAGATCGACGACCAGCGCAGGTTGCTCGCCGTCGTCCCGGCCGGGCCGAGGTCGTCGATCGCGGCCTGGATGTCGGCCAGCCCCGGCGGGTCGTACTCCTTCCAGAACCCGGGCGGCACGACCCCGCTGCCGATCGTCTTCTGCAGCCGCTGCGGCGCCAGCGTCGCCACCCGGTACCGGTTGTGGCCCTTGAGCGGCACGCAGACCAGCATCCCGGTGAAGTCGCCGTCCTCCTCGATCCGCACCCAGCGCACCAGGTGCCCCGGCGGCATCTCCCAGTCGACGTCGACGTCCCCGAGCATGAACAGCTGCGGGAACATCGACAGGCCGCCGTCGAAGGTGAGCCCGAGCTGCTCCCGGACGACGCTGCCGGAGCCGTCCGCGCCGATCAGGTACTGCGCCCGGGTGCTCGACCGGGTGCCCGCGGCGTCGACGAGCTCGGCGGTGACGCCGTCGTCGTCCTGGGTGAAGCCGGTGAGCTCCACGCCCCGGTCGACCGGGACGCCGAGGGAGGTGAGCCGGGCGATGAGGATCCGCTCGGTCTCGTACTGCGGCAGCCCGAGGTGGGCGTAGGGCAGTTCCTCCAGGCCGGACCAGTCGACCTGGTGGGTCTGCTGGCCGTTGACGAACACCGTCTGCCCGTGCAGCCAGCTGCCGGCGTCCATCGCCTCGGTGACGATGCCCTGGTCCTCCCAGATCTCCATCGTCCGGCAGTGCACGCCGATCGCCTTGTCCGCCTGGGTGGCGGGCTGGCTGCGCTTGTCCACCACCCGGACGGCGATCCCCCGCCGGGCCAGCTCGATCGCCGCGGTCAGCCCGGTCGGGCCCGCGCCGACCACCAGCACCTCGCACGCGGTGCGGGTCGGGGCCTCCGCCGGTGGGGGAGCCGGCGCGACCGCCGGCTCGGCCCGGGGCGTCGGCAGGCCGGCGGTCTCCGGCGCGGCCGGGGCAGGAGCCGGACGGGTGGCCCGGACGCCGCGGACCCCGGCCTCCTGCGGGCGGAAGCGGATCTCGTAGAGCTTCCGCTCGAAGAAGACCGACAGCCAGCGGATCAGCGGCCCGCTCTGGTCGGCGTGCGAGGGGTCGTCCACCCAGTTGCGGAAGTCCTCGTCGGACTCCCACTCGGCGAAGATGTGGTACAGGTCCGACCCGGGTTCCCGGAGCAGCTCCTCCCGGATCAGGCCCGGCGTCCCGCGCAGCCGGTCGGTGACGACGGCGTACGCCCGCTCGAACGCCTCCTCCTCGCCCGGGGCCACCCGGGTGCTGATGTCCACCCGGACGTGCGAGGCCTGCTCGCCGCCGGCGATGCCGTACCGGACCTCGTAGGTGCTGCGGTCGGCGTCCTCCCGCAGCTCCCGCAGCGACGCGGTCAGCGCCTCCCGGGCGGCGGACCGGCCGAACGCGTCGGCGGCCGCCCGGTCGGCCCACTCGCCGACGATCAGGAAGGTGCGCGCGTCCTCGGCGTCGCGCATCAGCTCCTGCCGGATGTTGCCCGGCTCCCCGGCGATCTGGACCGCCGCCGTGCGCCAGGCCTCCTCGAACTGCTCCTCGCAGCCCTCCCGCACCCGCATCCGCAGCAGGGTGCGGACCGCGCCACCCGGCTCCCCGGCGGTGGGGGTGGCGGTGGCGGGGTCCTCCAACGTCGTCATGACGTCCTCTCCTCGGTGGGCCGGCGCAGCACCAGGCTGCTGTTGAAGCCGCCGAACCCCCGGGCGAGGACGACGACCGTCCCCACCTGCTGGGCACGGCTGTGCTGGACCAGGTCGAGGCCGGGGGCGTCGACGGGGTCGTCGAGGTACGCGGTGCCGGGCACGATCCCGTCCCGCATGGCCAGCAGGGCGGTGGCCACGTTGAGCGCCGAGCCCCCGGCCATCAGCCGTCCGGTGAAGGACGACGGCGCGGTCACCGGGACCGGGACGGCCCGCCCACCGAAGACCCGCTGCAGCGCCTCGAGCTCCAGCGCGTCCAGCTCCGGCACCCCGGCCCCCTCGGCGAGGACCAGGTCCACCTCGTCCGGGGTGATCCCGGCGTCGGTGAGGGAGAGCTGGATGGCCCGGGCGTACTGCCGGGCGTCGGGCGCGGCGTCGGCGTGGTGGTGGGCGTCGTGCGTGGCGCCGTGACCGACGACCTCGCCCCAGACCTTCTCCACCCCACGGGCCCGGGCGGCGGCGGGGTCCTCCACCAGCAGGATCGCCCCGCCCTCGCCGACGACGTGGCCGGAGGCCCGCCGGTCGAAGGGCTTGTAGGCGTCCTCGGGCGCCGTCGCCGTGGACAGCCGCCCGCTGGTCGCCTGGCAGAGCAGGGCGTAGGGGGTCACCCCGGCCTCGGTGCCCCCGACCAGCACCGCCGGGGTGCCGCGCCGGACGACGCGGCGGGCCCAGCCGATGCTGTCCAGCCCGCCGGCGCCCTCGCTCACCACGACGCCGGAGGGCCCCTTGTAGCCGTCCCGGATGGAGATCTGGCCGGTGCTGGCCGCGTAGAACCAGGCGATCGACTGGTAGGCCCCGACCGACTTCGGCCCCTTGGCCCACAGCCCCTGGATCTCGTGCTGGCTGAACTCGTTGCCGCCGGAGCCCGCGGCCAGGAACACCGAGGTCGCGTAGGCGTCCTCCGGCGGGGAGTACCCGGCGTCCTGCGCCGCCAGGGTGGCCGCCGCCAGCGACATCCACGTCCAGCGGTCGGTCTGCACCATCAGCCGGGGGTCCACGTGGTCGGCCGGGACGAAGTCGGTCACCTGCCCGGCGAGGGAGACGCCGTACTGGGCCGGGTCGAAGCCGACGATCGGCCGGATGGCCGGTTCGCCCCGCACCAGGGAGGACCAGTGCGCCTCCACGCCCACCCCGGTCGGCGCCACCACGCCGATCCCGGTCACGACCAGTGCCGTCATGGGGTCCTCCTCGTCGGGTGGGCCAGCACGATCGCGGACTGGAAGCCGCCGAACCCGCTGCCCACCGAGAGCGCGACGTCGACCTTCTGCTCCCGCGCGGTGTTGGGCACGTAGTCCAGGTCGCACTCGGGGTCGGGGACCTCGTAGTTGGCGGTCGGCGGCACCACGCCGCGCTGCACCGCCAGCGCGGTGGCGGCGATCTCGATCGAGCCGATCGCGCCCAGCGAGTGGCCGATCATCGACTTGATCGAGCTCATCGAGACCTGGTGGGCGGTCGGGCCGAGGCTGAGCTTCACCGCGGCCGTCTCGTGCCGGTCGTTCTGCTTGGTGCCCGAGCCGTGCGCGTTGACGTAGCCCACCTCGTCGGCGTCGATCCGGCCCTGCCCCAGGGCCAGCCGGATCGCCTCGGCCATCTCCACCCCGTCCGGCCGCAGCCCGGTCATGTGGTGGGCGTTGCACCGGTTGGCGTAGCCGCTGACCTCGCAGTACACCTCCGCGCCCCGGCGGCGGGCGTGCTCGAGCTCCTCCAGGATCAGCACCGCGGACCCCTCGCCCATCACGAACCCGTCGCGGCGGGCGTCGAAGGGCCGGGCGGCGTGTGCCGGGTCGTCGTTGTTGCCGGTGGTCGCCCGGATGGTGTCGAAGCAGGCCATCGAGATCGGCGAGATGGGGGCGTCGCTGGCCCCGGCGATGACGATGTCGGCGTCGCCGTCCTCGATCAGCTGGCTGCCGTACCCGACCGCGTCGATGCCGGACGTGCAGCCGGTGGAGACCACGGTGGCCGGCCCCGAGGCGCCGAAGCGGACCGCCAGCTCGGTGGCCCCGCAGCTGGGCACCAGCGCGTGGTGCAGGAACCGCGAGGCGTACCGGGGGTCGACCAGCCAGTGGGTGCCCGCGTCGCTGACCGCGACGTACTCGTCCTCCAGCCGCATGGTGGCCCCGACCGCACTGCCCAGGACGACGCCCACCCGGTCGGGGTCGGGGCCCTCGACGCCGCCGCCGAACGCCAGCCCGCTGTCGGCGACCGCCTCGTCGGCGGCGACCATCGCCATCTGCACGAAGCGGTCGTTGCGGAAGACCTCGTGCGCGGTCAGGCCCTGCGCCCGCCCGTCGAAGTCGACCTCGGCGGCGACCTGGGAACGGAACCGGCTGGGGTCGAAGAAGGTGATCCGCCGGGTCGCCGTCCGGCCGGCGGTGATCATCTCCCAGAAGCCCTCGCGGCCCATCGAGCCGGGGGCGACCACGCCGATCCCGGTGATGACCACCCGGCGGCCCCCGTTCGGCGCCATCGGGGTGCTCACCGGACGCCCATGGAGCCCGGCGAGGGCTCGGTGTCGACGTGGCCCAGCTCGGGACGCGGTGCCAGCGGGCCGGCCAGGAAGACGAAGAACGCCGCCTCCGTGCCGTCGTTGACGATCCGGTGCCGCACCCCGATCGGGATGTGCACCGCCGACTCGCCGCCCAGCCGGCGCTCCTCGCCGTCCAGCGTCAGCAGCACGTCGCCGGAGACGCAGTAGAGGAACTCCTCCGAGTACGGGTGCCAGTGCTCGGTGACGACCTCCCCCGGCTCGAGGGTCAGGGTGCCCATGAACCCGGCGGTGGCGCCCACGCTGGTCGGCGACAGCAGCACCCGGATGTCACCGCCCCGCCGGCGGTTGGGCGGAGCGTCCGCGCGGGACACGGTGGGCCCGCACCGCACCTTCGTCGTGGGGTGCTGGATGGTGGCCGGGGGCTGCTGGACGGTGGTCATCTCTCTCCTCTGCTGGGGGCCGCGCCGGTGAGCGCGGCTGCGGGACGGGCCGGCCGGCCGGGCACGCCCGGTCCGGTGGCCAGGTGGACGGGGAGGTCGGGGTGGACCTGGCGGATCAGCGGCCCCAGGGTCGGGACGGCGCCGACCTCGACGACCCAGGTCGCCCCCGCGTCGGCCACCAGGGCGTGCGCGATGGCCTCCCACTGCACCGGCGACGTGAGGTGCCGGTGCAGGCACCGGGCCAGGTGCTCCGGGTCGCGGGAGGGCCGGGCGTCGACGTCGGACAGGACGGGCACGTCCGGGACGGACCAGTCCAGCTCGTCGAGCGTGGGCGCCAGGCGCTCGGCGATCGACTGCACCAGCGGGCCGTGGGCGGCGGCCCGCCCCGGCAGCCGGACCAGGTCCAGGCCGGCGGCGGCGACGCCCTCCCGGGCCTGGGCCAGCTCCGGGCACCAGCCCGACAGCACCACCTGGGCCGGGCCGTCGTACGCGGCGATCGCCAGGCCGGAGCTGGTGCCCAGGTCCGCGACCACCGCGTGGGCGACCTCGCGGGCGCCCGGCCCGACGACGGCGGCCATGCCCGCGGACGACGGGCGCGGGGAGTGGGCCAGCATCTCCGCCCGGCAGTCGACGAGGTCGACCACCTGGTCCAGCCGGAGCGCGCCGGCGGCCACCAGCGCCGCGTACTCGCCGACGCCGTGCCCGGCGACGGCGACCGGCTGCAGTCCGGCGGCGGTGAGGCTCCGCCACCCCGCCACCCCGATGACGAGCGCCGCGAGGTGGGCGACCGCCGGGTCGTGCAGGTTGAGCGGGTCACCCCACCACTCGACGACGTCCCGGCCCAGCACGTCGGAGGCCTCGGCCGCGACCTCGCGGGCGGCCGGGTCGGGCAGCCACGCCTCCAGGGCACCGGGGACGGCCGTCCACTCGCCCGGGAGGACGACGGCCGCCCCGGTGACCGGGGCGGTCACCGCGCCGGCTCCGGATGGCGGGCGGCGGCCTCGACCTTGTCCCGGATGACCGCCATCTGGATCTTGCTGTTGCCGTCGATCCGCTCGGTCATCCCGGCGGTGTCGATGGGCGCCTCTGGGCGCATCCGGAAGTCCTGCACCCACCGCATCCGGGTGCCCGTGCCCTCCTCGGCGTAGCTCCACCGGATGTCCATGAACTCGAACGGGCCCGGTTCGACCCGGTGCGCCACCACCTCGTGGCGCTCCTCGTCCAAGGTGCGTTCGGAGACCCAGCTCCAGACGCGGCCGCTCTCGTCCGGGTGCATCTTCAGCCGGAACCGGAAGGTCGAGCCGGTCTGCGCGAGCACCTCCACCTCGGCGTACTCGGTGAAGAGGTCCGGCCACGTCGGCAGGTCGTTGGTCATCTTCCAGACGTGGTCGATGCCGGCGTCGATGAAGATCGAGTTGTCGGTGTGGCCGATGGTCGGGCCGTCGTTCTCGGGCGTGCTCATCTGGGTCCTCCGGCGGTGGGGTGGATGTGGTGGTGTGGGGTCCGGCCCCGTCCGGGGGCCCGCGCCGAGGGCGCGGGGCGTGCGGAGGACGGGGCCCGTCGTCAGGCGGGCTGGGACTGCGCTGCGGAGACCCGCTCGACGATGTCGCCGAGGGTGTAGCGCTCCGCGTCGTCGTCGGGCATCTCGGTGCCGAAGCGGTCGTGCAGCTCCGTCTGCATCGAGAGGAAGGCCAGCGAGTCCAGGCCGATGTCGGAGAAGTGGGCGTCGGGGTCGGTGGTGCGCGACTCCGGCGGGAGGCCGGCCTTCGCCTGCAGCAGGTCCATCAGGGCGGCGAGGGTGAACGGGGCGGAGGACAGCGGGGCTGCGGACATCAGGGTGTTCCTTCCAGGGGTTGGGCGGGGACGGGCGGGCCCGGCCGGTGCTGCTCGGGGGCCGGGACGAGTTGGAGGGGGCCGTGCGCGACGGGCAGCCCGGTGGCGGAGCTCTCGGCGAGGGCCGCGGTCTGCACGAGCAGGTCGGGGAGCGCCCGGTCGAGGAACTCGATGTCGTGGGAGTCGGCGCGCACGTCGGGGTGGCGCAGCAGGGCCCGGTGCAGCCCGACGGTGGTGCGCACGCCGGGGCCCTCGACCCGCAGCTCGGCCAGCGCCCGGTCCATCCGCCGGATCGCCTGGTCCCGGTCGGGCGCCCAGACGACGAGCTTGCCGAGCAGCGAGTCGTAGTGCGGGCTGACGTCGTCGCCCTGGCGGTAGCCGGTGTCGAACCGGGTCCAGGGGCCGCCCGGCGGGCGCAGCTCGTCGAGGTGCCCGGGGGCGGGGGCGAAGCCGCGGGTGGGGTCCTCGGCGTTGATCCGGCACTCGATCGCCGCCCCGCGCGGGACGACGTCCTCCTGGCGCAGGTGCAGCCGGCGGCCGCCGGCGGCCAGCAGCTGCTCGCGGACCAGGTCGACGCCGGTGAGCATCTCGGTGACCGGGTGCTCGACCTGGATCCGCGCGTTCATCTCCATGAAGTACGCGCCGGCCTCGTCGACGAGGAACTCCATGGTGCCGGCCCCGGTGAAGCCGACCGACAGCGCGCCGCGCACGGCCAGGGTGCCCAGCTCCTCCCGCCTCTCGGGGGAGAGGTGGCCGGCCGGGCCCTCCTCCAGCAGCTTCTGGTGCCGGCGCTGGAGCGAGCAGTCCCGCTCGCCGAGGGAGATCCCCGAGCCGTGGGCGTCGCACAGCACCTGCACCTCGACGTGCCGGGCCCGGGTGAGGTAGCGCTCCACGTAGACCGTCGGGTCGCGGAACACCGCCCGGGCGACCGCGCGGGTGCTGGTGAAGGCCTCGGCGAAGTCCCCGGGCGAGGTCACCACCGTCATCCCGCGGCCACCACCGCCGGCGACGGCCTTGATGATCACCGGGTAGCCGATCTCGTCGGCGATGGCGCGGCCCTCCTCCGCCGTCCGGACCGGCTCGACGACCCCGGGGAGCAGCGGCAGGCCGGCGTCGGCCATCAGCCGCCGGGCGGTGGCCTTGTTGCCCATCTGCTGCATGACCGCCGGCGGCGGGCCGACGAAGGTGAGCCCCTCCTTGTCGCAGATCTCGGCGAAGTCGGGGTCCTCGGAGAGGAAGCCGTAGCCGGGGTGGACGGCGTCGGCGCCGGTGCGCAGCGCCGCCTCGATGAGGTTGGGCACGTGCAGGTAGCTGTGCCTTGGCGCGGCCGGGCCGATGGTGACGGCCTCGTCGGCCATCTCCGCGACCGCGGAGTACCGGTCGGGGGTGGAGCAGGCGGCCACCACCTCGATGCCGAGCTCCCGGCAGGCCCGCGCGATCCGGACGGCGATCTCACCGCGGTTGGCGATGAGCAGCCGGCTGATCACCGGGGGTCCCCGGCGGAGCGCAGGTACATCAGCACCTGCCCGTACTCGACCGACTCGGCGTCCCCGACGACGACCTCGGCGACCACGCCGGCCTCGTCGGCGACGATCGGGTTCATCAGCTTCATCGCCTCGACGATCCCGAGCGTCTGGCCGGCCTCGACCTCGTCACCGACCCGGACGAAGGGCCCGGCCTCCGGCGCCGGCGCCGCGTAGAAGGTGCCGACCAGGGGGGCGTGGACGGCGGTGAGGTCCGTCGGCACCTCCGGGCCGGGGGCGGGGTCCGCGGCCAGGGCGAGGCTGCGCGGGCCGGGGACGCCGGCCCCGTCGGCCGGCGGGCGGTCCTCGGCGGCCCACTCGATCTCGATCGAGCTGTCCCCGCTGCGCACGGTGAGCCGGCGCAGGTCCCCGGGGAGGCTGCGGGCCAGCTGCAGCACGTCCTCCCGCAGCGAGCGCACCTCGTCGTCCTCACCGGTGGTCGGGCCGGTCACCTCGGCTCGCTGGGCGAGCTCCCCGGGGCGCACGGTCAACGCTCCACCGGCTGGACGGGCTGGAGCGCCCGTACCGGCCGTTCGTCGTCGACGTCGATCCGGGAGAACCGCCGTGACCGGGCCGCCAGCAGGGTGTCGACGTCGTGGCCGGCGAGCTCGTCCAGTTCCCGGCGGAGCGCCGCGCGGAGCAGCCGGGCCGCGGCCGCGGGATCGGTGTGCGCGCCGCCCGGTGGCTCGGCGACCACGGAGGTGGCGATGCCGGACCGGTGCAGGTGCGCGGCGCCCAGGCGCATGGCGCGCGCCGCGGTCGGCGCCGCGGTGGCCGTCCGCCACAGGATGGCCGCGCAGCCCTCGGGGCTGATCACCGACAGGTAGGCGTTCTCCAGCACCAGCAGCCGGTCGGAGGTGCACAGCGCCAGTGCGCCGCCGCTGCCGCCCTCCCCGGTCACCACCGAGACCACCGGGACGCGCAGCCGGCTGCTGCGCATGATGATCTCGGCGATCGCGTGGGACTGGCCGTGCTCCTCGGCCTCCGGGCCCGGGTGGGCGCCGGGGGTGTCGACGAGCGTGACGACGGGCAGCCCGTGCACCTCCGCGTGCCCGAGCAGCCGCAGTGCCTTGCGGTAGCCCTCCGGGTGCGGCATGCCGAACTCGTGCGCCACCCGCTCGCGGACCGAGTGCCCCTTCTCGTGACCGAGGACGACGACGGAGTGACCGCCGATCGAGGCCACCCCGCCGACCAGGGCCGGGTCGTCGCCGTAGGCGCGGTCGCCGTGCAGCTCGACGAAGTCGTCGAAGGCGGTGTGCAGGTAGTCCAGCGTGGTCGGCCGGTCGACGACCCGGGCCCGCTGGACGACCTCCCACGGGTCGCTGTCCGGGACCGGCGCGGTGTCGGGGACGACCGGCTCCGCCTCGTCCTCGTCCTCGACCGCTCCCCGCGGCCGGTCCGGGGCGTGCAGGGCCAGCAGGCGCACCAGCAGCGGCCGCAGCTCGGCCCGGCTCTCGACCCGGTCGACCAGGCCGTGGGCCAGCAGGAACTCCGCGGTCTGGAAGTCGCGGGGCAGCTCGGCCCGGATCGTCTCCTGGACGACCCGCGGGCCGGCGAACCCCACGTGCGCCCCGCGCTCGCCGACCAGCACCGACGCGAGGGTGGCGAAGGAGGCGGACACGCCCCCGTAGGTGGGGTCGGTGAGCACGCAGACGGAGAACAGGCCCGCCTCGCGGAGCCGGCCGAAGGCCTCGCTCACCCGGGCCATCTGGAAGAGCGAGAAGACGCCCTCCTGCATCCGCGCCCCGCCGCTGGCGCACACGGCCAGCAGCGGTAGCCCGCGCTCGAGCGCCAGTGCGGCGGCGCCGCTCACCCGGCGCCCGACCTCCACGCCCATGCTCCCGCCGAGGAAGCCGAAGTCCATGACGGCCAGCGCCACCGGGGTGCCGCCGATGGTGGCCACCCCCGCGACGACCGCCTCGGACTCCCCGGACCGGCTCGCGGCGTCGCGCAGCCGGTCGGGGTAGGGGCGCAGGTCGGTGAAGTCCAGCGGGTCCGCCTCGCGCTCCGGGAAGACGGTCTCGGTGAAGCTGCCGGCGTCGACGAGCTGGTCGATGCGGGCCCGGGCGCCGAGCCGGAGGTGCGCGTCGCACTCCGGGCAGACGTGCAGGTCACGCTCGAGTCGCTTGCGGTACAGCAGCCAGCCGCAGGAGGGGCAGGAGGTCCAGTCCGCCGGTGCCGGCGGTACCGACACCCCGGGCGTCGTCATCGAGGAACGTGTCATGTCGGCCTCTCAACCGTGTGAGCCGCTCGCCTCACTCGGGCGAGGACGTCCAGTGGTAGAAGCGCTGGGCCATCGCGTCCTGCGGTGAGCGCCAGGTCGGGCTGTACGCCTCGATGTAGGGCTTGAGGTCCTCGCTCACCGCGCGGAAGGCCGGCAGCGACTGGGCGATCTGCATGGACTCCGCCGGGGGCCGGTCGAAGCCGATCAGGTGCACGTAGATGCCGTGGAACCGGAACAGCGACCGGTGCGTCACCCCGATCTCGTGGGGCATCGAGGTCGCGTCGTAGCGACCGAAGACGGCGGCGACGTCGTCGGCGTCGGCCGGGTCCATCTTCGCGATGATCATCGTCTCGTGCACGGCTGCTCCTGCGAGTTCGGGACCGGCTGACGAGGCGGAACGCTAGGGCCGCGCCGGACCGGCGGGCATCGGCCGCACGGGCGGTTCTGCAGCCGCACCCGAGGGCGTGGGTGGCGCGCCACCCCCACCGGGAGGAGGGGGGCGGGCCCGTCCGGACGCCCGGGGTGGCCCGTCCGCCGTCGGTCACCTCCACCGCCCGGCGCGGTCGGGTCGTGCGCCTGGAGCCGGGGGGACCACGACCTGGGTATGAACCGTCGGTGCGTTCGGTGACAACGCGCCCGAGTCGGTGGCGCTCACCGTGCGTCATCCCCTAGCTTCCGAGGCCGGTGAGAACCAGGCGGGTGGAGCCTCGCGCCCGTCCTCGAGCGGAGTTGACAGGGATGGTCGGCGACCCGTACATCGGCACGGCCCGTGAGGTGCTGCCCGCCGGCGGGTCCACCCGGCCGGCCGGCGACGGTGCGCCCGACGGCCGCCAGGGCGCCCCCCTCGGTGACGGCGGCGTCCGGGAGGGCGACGGTGCCCCCTTCCGGGTGCTCATCTGTGACGACCACGAGGTGCTCCGGCGGGGTCTGCGGGCGGTGCTGCTCCGGGCGACCGACCTGCGCGTGGTCGCCGACGTGGGGTCGGCGACCGATGCCCTCGCCCTCGCCGCCCGGCTCCGGCCCGACGTCACCGTGGTGGGGCTGGGGTCGTGGGGGCCGGTGGTGGCCGACCTGGTGCGCGCGCTGAGCGGGCTGGGGGTCCGGGTGGTCCTGCTCGGTGAACCCGGGGCGGGGAGCGACCTGGTCGACGCGCTGCAGGCCGGTGCGTGCGGCTACGTGCACACCACGGTCAGCCCCCAGCGGCTCGTCGACGGGGTCCGGGCGGTCGCCCGCGGCGAGGTGGTGCTGGACGCGGCGGCCACCGGCGAGCTGCTGCACCGGCTCGACGACGCCCCGCGGCAGGCGGACGGGCAGCGGACGTCGTACAGCGGGGTGCTGACCGCCCGGCAGATGGCCGTCTCGCGGCTGGTCGCCGAGGGGCTGACGAACGCGGAGATCGCCGCCCGGCTCGACGTCAGCCGGGCGACCGTCAAGGGGCACATCACGGTGGCCCTGCGCCGGCTGGGGCTGCGGGACCGCACCCAGCTGGCGATCCACTTCCACCGCGCGGCCGGGGACCTGCAGGCCTGAGCGCCTGCTGTGAGTTCTGTGGACAGAAACCGACACAGGAACTCGATTGTCCGTTACCGTTCTGTCACCGCAGCCCCGTCAGTCCCTCGCGGCGAGCCGGAGCTGTCGTTGCGCGGGCATCAGGGGGAGTTCGCATGAGCCTTACCGACGTAGGGACCGATCCGGGGCACGGGGACGTGCGTCTCCGGCCCGCCGAACCGCCGGGCCTGCGGGCGCTGCTGCACGACGTGGCGGCCGCGCCGGACACCCCGGCACCCCGGCCCGACCTCGGACCCTGCGCCCGGCGGCCGCCACGGCCCCTGGTCCAGGTGCTGTTGTGCGAGGACCAGGAGGTGTTCCGGCTCGGGCTGCGGGCGATCTTCGAGTCCCAGCCCGACATCGCGGTCGTCGCCGAGACCGCCGACCTCATGGAGGTCGACGCGGTCGCCGACGGCCCCGGCACCCGGGTCGTGGTCGTCCGGCAGAGCCTGGTCGGCAGCGCCACGCTGCCGTTGCTGCGCGACCTGTGCCAGCGCGGGGTGGGCGTGCTCGTGCTGGCCGAGAGCGGTGGCGGGGGGCGGGCCGGCCTCATGGACGTCCTGCAGTGCGGGGTCCGCGGGTTCCTGCCCCGTCGTTCGGCTGCCCAGCGGCTGGTCGACGCGGTCCGCGCCCTCGCCCGCCAGGAACCCGTCCTGGACGCCGCCGTGACCAGGCAGCTCGTGCGGCACCTGACCGGGGAGGTGCCCAGCCAGACCATGGTGGCCCGGGCCCTCGACCGGCTGACCGAGCGCCAGCGCGAGGTGGCCGAGCTGGTGGCGCAGGGGCTGAGCAACGAGGAGATCGCCGGCCGGCTGTTCCTCAGCTCGGCGACGGTGAAGAGCCACCTGACGGCGGTGATGCGCCGGCTGGACGTCCGCACCCGGACGCAGCTGGCCATCCTGGTCAACCGAGAGGACGCCCCGGCGGCCTGACCGGGGACCGCCCCGGGGCGGTCCCCGGCGGCGGGCTGCGCGCCGCCGGACCCGGACCGAGCCGGGCCCGGACCGAGCCGGACCCGGACCGAGCCGGACCCGGACCGAGCCGGGGCCGAGCCGAGCCGGGCCCGGGCCGACGTCAGACGACGTCGCGCCGGGTCAGCAGGACGCCGGTCAGGGTGGTGAACAGCACGAGGAACCCGGCGAGCACCCAGGCGGCCTGGGGCCCGTCGACGATCGCCGCCACCCCGGGGGTGCGCAGCGCCGCACCGGGCCCGGCGAGCGCGGCGACCAGCGAGCCGGCGTTGACCCCGGGCAACCCGGCCTGGGCGGCGTCGAAGAACCCGAGCAACGGTGCGGCGACGTTCACGATCAGGTTCTCCACGGCCAGGACCCAGACCAGCCCGAGGGCGATCGGCAGCGCGGTGCTGCGCAGCGCGTGCCCGAGCAGCAGGCCCAGCGACCCCCAGGTGGCCGCGATGAGCAGGCCGCCGCCGAGGCCCCGGAGCAGCCGGCCGGCCGTCGGCCAGTCGGCGGTCGCCGACTCACCGGCCGCGATCACCCCGCTCGCCAGGGCGGTGATCGCGAAGCTCACCAGCACGGCCACGGCCAGCACCACGAGCAGCGCGAGCAGCTGGGCCGCCAGCACCTGGAGGCGGCGGGGCCCCTGGCCGAGCACCGTCTTCAACGTGCCCCAGCCGTACTCGCTGCCGGCCAGCAGGGCGCCGAGGGTGAGCAGCAGGGCACCCCCGAACAGCGGCAGCCCGGACAGCGAGTTCAGCACCAGCTGGTCGGGCAGCATGCTCGCCAGCACCGCCTCGGGCGGCAGCCCCTCGAACGTCGCGCCGCGCTGGTAGCTGACGTAGGGGATCAGCGTGCTGAACACCAGCTGCAGCGCGGGCCACAGCCCGACCAGCACCCAGGTGGCGGGTCGGCGGAGGAGCTTGGTGAGCTCGGCCGAGACCATGGCCCCGAGCGACCCCGCCGTCCGGCCGGTCCGCGGAGCCGGGCGGGCGGCCTCCGCCGTCCCGGGCCCGGGGTCGTCGGTCTGCGTCGTCGCGGTCACCGCGTCGCTCCTCTCCGGGACAGGCGCCCGGTCCGCTGGGCCGGACGGTCGTCCGGATCGGGATCGGCGACGGCCAGCTCCGACCCGGTCATCTGCAGGAACACCGCCTCGAGGGTCTGTGCCTCCTGGCGCAGCCCGGAGACCTCGACGTCGGCCAGCACCAGCGCCCGGTTGATCCGGGCGGCGTCCTCCGGCCCGGCCTGGGCGTGCACGACCCCGTCGACGACCGACACCCGTTCCGGGCCCAGCAACCGGGTCGTGATCGCGGCCGCCTCGCCCAGCGGCTCCGCCTCGATGACCAGCCGGCGCAGCCCGAGCAGCTCGCCGACGCTGCTCTCGACGACCAGCCGGCCGGAGGAGATGACCGCCACCCGGTCGCACACCTGCTCGACCTCGCCGAGGAGGTGGCTGGACAGCAGCACGGTGTGGCCGTCGGCCGACAGCCGGCGCAGCAGGGCCCGCATGTCGGAGATGCCGGCCGGGTCCAGCCCGTTGGTCGGCTCGTCGAGGACGACGAGCTCGGGGTCCTTGAGCAGCGCGGCGGCGACGCCCAGCCGTTGCTTCATGCCGAGGGAGTAGGTGCTGTAGCGGTCCCGGGCGCGATCGGTCAGGTCGACGGTGTCCAGCACGGCGTCCACCCGGCCGGCGGGTGCGCCGGCGTACCGGGCGAGCACCCGGAGGTTCTCCCGGCCGGAGAGGTACGGGTAGAAGCCCGGGCCCTCGATCAGCGCGCCGACGCCCGCGGACGGGGAGCCGGCCGGCCGGCCGAGCACCGTCGCCGTCCCGCTGGTCGGGCGCACCAGGCCCAGCAGCGCCCGCAGGGTGGTGGTCTTGCCCGCCCCGTTGGGGCCGAGGAAGCCGTACACCTCCCCGCGGCGCACGGTGAGGGAGAGGTCGTCGACGACGGTGCGGGGCCCGTAGCGCTTGGTGAGCCCGGCGATCACCACCACCTCGTCGCCGGGACCGGACTCGACGAGTGGCCGCACACCGACGGCCTGCGCTGGGGGCATGGCGGGACTGTGCCCCTGTGGCTGCCGTGCTGTCGACGGCGACCCGGGGTCGATCCGCAAATCCCTCGCCCGGCGGCAGACCTGCGATGCGCAGGCCAACCAACGGGTGCGACCCGGGACGGGTCCCGTATGCGACCTCGGTCGGGGGTGGGGTCCGCCGCAGGTCGTGGGTTGCCACCTCGGGTGGGGAGAGTTGTCGACCCGCGGCGGCTGCGCGGAGCGCGGTGCGTGATCGAGGGTTGTCCTCGCCTCGGGCCGGGAGCACCGGACCGGGTGCCGGAGTGGCCGCCGCACCGGCGCGGCTCACCAGCACGGCCCTCTCCGGAGGGCCGCGGTCCCGTCCAGGAGGGCGATCATGTTCAGCAGGAACACAACCAGGGCCGGCGCGGTCAGCCGGCGGACCCGAGGCCGGACCGTCGTCCTGGCCGCAGCACTGATGGTCGCCGCCCTGCCGGCGGGCACCGCCGCCGCCGGTGGGTCGAGCACGATCACCGTGCGCCCGGGGGAGTCGATCCAGGCGGCGGTCGACCGGGCGTCCTCCGGCGACACCATCAAGATCGCACCCGGCACCTACCAGGAGGCCGTCTGCGTCGTGGGCAAGGGCCTGAAGATCATCGGCTCCGGCCCCAACACCACGCTGATCACCTGGCCGGAGTGGGGGGCGCAGGCACCGCTGCCCGAGGTCACGTCCAACGCCTGCCTGGAGGCCCACGAGCGCTCGGACGCCGAGGGCAACCCGACCACCCTCTCCGATGACGTCTCCGGGATCTTCTTCCTCGACCCGGACAGCCCGGTCACCGTCGCCAAGCTCGGCACCCGCAACCACCCGGCCAGCGGGATCGCCGCATGGGGGGCCGACGGCGTCACCGTCACGGCCACCTCGGGCATCGCGCACGAGCGGTACGGCGTGGTGGCCGCGGACTCCACCAACATCACGATCGCCGGCAACGTCGAGCGGGGCCTCGACCGGGGAGCGCCCTGGTACTCCGGCACCGGTGGCATCAGCGTCGGCGACTCCGACGGGGCGAACGCGCGGATCACGGCCAACTACGTCGAGGGCTACAACCTGGGCATCTTCTTCCGTGAGTCCCGCGGCGCCAAGATCGCCGGGAACAAGCTGACCGGCAACTGCGTCGGCGTCCTGGTCTTCGACGACGCGCAGACCGAGGTCCCGGACACCACCCGGCAGGTCCAGGGCGGTGACGTCACCCTCACCGCGAACGCCTCGATCGCCAACAACCGGTACTGCATCGCCGGTCGCGACGGCATGCAGCGGGTCTCCGGGGTCGGGATGTCGATCACCAACGCCGACTCCGTGCGGGTCGTCGGCAACCGGATCACCGACAACCAGGTCACGATCCCGGCCGGCGAGGCCCCGATCAACTACCCGGCGGGTGGGCTGGTGCTGGTCAGCTTCGCCCCGCCGCCGGGCACCCTCCCGCCGGGCGTCACCGGGCCGGGGCTGGTGGAGAACGTCGAGGTCAAGTCGAACAAGATCCTGGACAACGACCCGCTCGACGTCTGGGTGACCCGGGCGATCCCGGGCACCCTGCTCCAGGAGGCCGGCCCGGGGATCACCTTCCGGAACAACAAGTGCCGCGTCAGTGACCCGGCGGAGATCTGCGCCCGCTGACCTGCCTGGTGCGAGGCCCTCTCCCGTTCGCGGGAGGGGGCCTCGTCACGTCAGCCGCGGCCCTGCCGCGGGGCTGCACCCCGCCGTCCTGGCGTGTGAGGAGCCGGTACCAGGGGCACGCACCGGACATGGACATCACCGAGATCATCCTGGAGCAGCACCACCAGCAGCGGCGCATGTTCGCCCTCCTCGACGAGATGCCGCGCGGGGACAACGAGGCGCTGCGCGCCATGTGGGATCGGCTGGCGGCCTTCCTCGAGGTCCACGCCGAGGGGGAGGAGAAGTACTTCTACCCGCAGGTGCTCAAGCTCGGGAAGGGCAACCCGGAGGGCGGCGTGCGCGACGAGGTCGAGGACGCGGTCTCCGACCACAACGAGATCCGGGACGCCGTCCGGAAGACGCAGGACCACCAGGTGGGCACCGACGAGTGGTGGACGGCGGTGTGGGAGGCCCGCAAGGCCAACGACGAGCACATGGCCGAGGAGGAGCGGGAGGACCTGCTGGACTTCCGGCACCACGCCGACCTGCAGACCCGGCACGACATCGCCGTGCAGTTCCTGACCTACGAGGCGAAGCACGTCACGGGGATCCCGATCCGGGACAAGGACCCGGACACCTACATCGAGCAGAACAGCTGATCCCGTGCCCGGCCGGCCGCGGATGACGCTGACCGCCACCGTGCTCGACACCCCGGACCCGCGCGGGCTGGCGCGCTTCTACGCGACGCTGCTCGGCTGGCCGATCGGCACCGACGACCCCGAGTGGGCCACGCTGCGTCCCGACGGTCCCGGGCTGTCGTTCCAGCTGGAGGCCGACCACGTGCCCCCGGTCTGGCCGGCCGGCCCCGGTGACCCGCGGATGCAGGCCCACCTCGACATCGCGGTCGACGACCTGGACGCGGCGGTGGAGTTCGCCCGGTCGCTGGGTGCGACCGTCGCGGAGTTCCAGCCGCAGGCCGACGTCCGCGTGCTGCTCGACCCGGCCGGCCACCCGTTCTGCCTGTACCTCCCCGGGTGAGCCGGCCGGCCGAGCGGGTCAGCCCTGCCCGGCGCCGACCTCCTGGCGGGCCAGCCGCTCCCGCAGGAAGGCGACGACCTGCTCGCGCGCCTCGTGGGTCGGGTGGCCGGGCGTCTCGACGTCCCCGTTGGTCAGCACCTGGTGCTCGCGCCGGCCGATGCCCGCGTCGTTCCCCGGCCGGTTGTTCAGCGACACCGGCAGCCAGCCGTCGCCGAACGCCGCGCGCAGGGCCCGGAAGCGGTCGCTGGGGGAGGCGGCGTCCTCGCTGAACCGCAGGCCCATCAGGCAGAGGCCCTCGTTCGTCACCCGTCCCTGGATCACCTCGCGTTCCCGGTCGGACATGCCCAGGTCGCGGCGGCGGCCCGGGGTGAGCGGCAGCGGTGTCGACGGCTGGCTGGCGACCGGCGCGAGGACGGCCGGCTCGGCGGCGGAGGCGAGCGCGAACCCCCCGCTGAAGCACATGCCGATGACCCCGACCCCCGGGCCGCCCACCCGGTCGTGCACCCGGCGGGCCACGGCGCGGACGTACTCGGCCACCGGACGGTCGGCCCGCTTGGCGAAGGCGCGGAACTCCCGGCTGATGCAGGCCCCGGCGAAGCTGCGGGCCGCGTACCCGGGGCTCATCGGCCGGCCCGGGTCACCGAACAGCTCCACGACGGTGACGCTGAACCCGGCACCGACCAGGTGGTCGGCCAGGCCGAGCACCTCCGGCGTCAGGCCCGGCACCTCGGGCAGGACCACCACGCCCGGCCCGGAGCCGCGCGTGTGGAGGGTGTGGGTGATGCCGGCGTTGGTGAAGGGCTCGGGTGCCCAGCCGGCCAGGACGGCGGATGACGACTCTGTCATCGGCTGATCGTGGAGCACGGAGGCCGATCGGTCGAGTCCTCGGCGGGGTGGACCGATCGGTCCGCTCCCCGGGGCCGCACGGATGCCCCTCCGGAGTGCTGTTCCGTGACGATCCTGCGTCGGTTCCCCGGCTCGGCGGGTCCCGCCCGCGGGGCCGGGTGAAGCTGGGTCCATGGGAGAGCCACGACTGGTCGAACGACCGCAGGCCGACGACGCGGCGCGGCGGCGGGCACCGGCCGGTGCCGCGGCGCTGTCCGGGCTGCTGGCGGCGGCAGCGGGCATCGGGGTGGTCGAGCTGGCCGCCGGCGCCCTCGACGCGGTGCCGTCGCTGGTGCTGTCGGTGGGCGACGCCGTCATCGACAGCGTGCCCGGCTGGCTGGAACGCGCCGCGATCGCCGCGCTGGGCACCAACGACAAGCCGGTGCTGCTCGCCTCGATCGCACTGGTCGCCGCGCTGCTGGGTGCGGGCACCGGCCTGCTGGCGCGCCGGCGGTTCGTGCTCGGTGCGGCCGCGTTCGTGCTGATCACCGCGCTCGGGGTCGCCGCCGGCCTCGCCGCGCCGGACGCCTCCGCCGTCCTCACCGTGCTGGCCGGGGCGGTGGGCGCCGCGGTCGGTGTCGGGGTGCTGCGCGTCCTGCTGGCCGCGGCGGCTGCGGACGCCGCGGCGTCGGACGATCGCCCGACGACGGACCGTCGCCACTTCCTCCTGCTGGCCGCCGGCGCGGCCACGGTGGCGGTGGCCAGCGGTGTCGGCGGCTGGCTGCTCAGCGGGCGCGAGCGGGTGGACCAGCTGCGGGCGGCGATCCGGCTCCCGGTGCCGGTGCGGCCGGCTGGGCCGGTGCCGGCCGGCGCCGACCTGGAGATCCCCGGGCTGACGCCGCTGTTCGTCCCGAACGAGGAGTTCTACCGGATCGACACCGCCCTGCGGGTGCCGACCGTCGACCCGGCGGAGTGGCAGCTGGAGATCCGGGGGATGGTGGACAACCCGTTCACGATCACCTACGACGAGCTGATGTCGATGCCGCACATCGAGGCCGACATCACGCTGTCCTGCGTCTCCAACGAGGTCGGCGGCACCCTGGTCGGGAACGCGCGCTGGCAGGGGGTCCCGCTGTTCCGGCTGCTCGAGCGCGCCGGGGTCCAGCAGGGGGCGACGCAGCTGGTCGGCCGGTCGGTCGACGGGTTCACCGCCGGGTTCCCCACGGTCACCGCCCTGGACGTCACCGAGGCGATGGTGGCGGTCGGGATGAACGGCGAGCCGCTGCCGGCCGAGCACGGTTTCCCCGCGCGGCTGGTCGTCCCCGGGCTGTACGGCTACGTCTCGGCGACCAAGTGGCTCTCCGCGATCGAGCTCACCGACTGGGACGTCGACGGCTACTGGATCCCGCGTGGCTGGGCCAAGGAGGGGCCGATCAAGACCTCCACCAGGATCGACGTCCCCGGCCCGGGGCGGACCGTCACCGCCGGGGAACGTCCGATCGCCGGGGTGGCCTGGGCGCCCACGCGCGGCATCGAGCGCGTCGAGGTGCGCATCGACGACGGCCCCTGGCAGGAGGCCGAGCTGGCCGAGCGCCTGGACGTCGACTGCTGGCGGCAGTGGTACCTGCCCTGGGAGGCGACCCCGGGCGTCCACGTCATCGCCGCCCGGGCCACCGACGGGCTCGGCGAGCTGCAGACCGACGAGCGCACCCCGGTGGCCCCGGACGGCGCCTCCGGCTACCCGGTGATCGAGGTCGTCGTCGAGGAGTGACCGGGCGGGGCGCCCTCAGGTGGCCGCCTGCACCCGGTCCAGCAGTGCGCCCAGCGCCGCGTCGACGGTGTCGGGGTGGCTGACGTTGACCAGGTGCCCGGCGCCCGGCACCAGGACCAGCTCGGCCCGCTCGCCGATCTGCGCCGCCATCCGGGGCGCCGAGCGGGGCGGGATGGTGCGGTCGGCGGTCCCGGCCAGGACGAGGACCGGTACGGCACGCAGGGCCGCGATCGCCGGTCGCTGGTCGTAGGTCGTCAGGCTCCGCAGGTAGGCCGCCAGCACCCCCGCCGGGGTGTCCGCCCACATCCGGGACATCGCCTGCACCGCGCCGACGGGCGGGTCACCGGCGAACAGCTGCCGGCGGAGCAGCCGTTGTCCGGGGCGGGACCGGAAGGGGTGCAGCGCGCCCATCAGCGGGGCCATCAGCCACACCGCCCACGCGCCGCCGGTGGACAGGCGGGTGCGGGCCCGGGCGGTGACCGGGGTGCTGGCCCGCTCCGCGCCGGTGAGTGGTGCGGCCCGGGTGCTCATCAGCGCCGCCCCGGCGATCCGGGAGCCGAACAGCTCCGGTCGGCCGGCGGCCAGCGCGAGCACGGCCATCCCGCCCATCGAGTGCCCGACGACCACGACCGGCCCGTCACCGCCCAGCTCGTCGACGACCTGGCCGAGGTCGCGCCCCAGCTGCTCCACGGTCGCCCCGCGCCCGCCGGCCCAGCCGCTGGAGCCGTGCCCGCGCTGGTCGTAGCGGACGAGCCGCGCGCGGCGGCGCAGCGCCGTCCACTGCGGGTCGTACATCTCCGCCGAGGCGCCGATGCCGTGCACGAGGACGACGGTGGGGGCGCCGACCTCGTCGGCGACCTCCACGTGCAGCCGGACGCCGTCGTCGGTGCGCAGGGACGGCGACGTCCCGGTCGTCCGGCGGGCCAGCCGACGTGCGTCCGCGCGGCGTGCGAGGGCCCCGGCGACGAGCGCCGCGGTCGCCAGCGCGGCAGGGGCGGCCCGGCGCGCCCGGGCGCTCACCCGGCCACCTGCGGCGGGTCCGTCTCGGTCAGGGCGTTCTGCACGATGCGGCCTCATCCACGGGGAGGGAACGGTTCGTCACGGTGGAGCGGACGGACGGCGGCGTCCCCGGACCGCAGCTGCGGGCCGGGGACGCCGTCGGGGTCCGGTGCGTGATCACCCGGCAGGGGACCACGTCAGCGCGGGATCACTCCACGAGGGTGATCTCCGACGCCTGGACGTAGAAGTCGCCGGTCTCGAACTGCTGGGCGGGGTCGTAGAGCTGGAGCTCGGCGAGGAACTCCTCGTCGACCTGCTCCAGGGTGCCGCCGAAGCTCACCGTGTCACCCTCCTGCACCTCGAAGGGGGACTCCGGGTCGTCCTCGCCGCCGAAGGGCTGCAGCCGGACCAGGATCGTCTGCCCGGCCTCGGGGCCGACGTAGAACGCCTCGTCGGCGACGACGGCCTGCACCTGGACGGTGTTGGCCTGGACGGGCTCCCCGGCGCTGGCGCTGAGGTCGACCGCCGGGTCCAGCACGTCCAGGTCACCGACGAGGACGGCGCCCAGGGCGATCTCGGGGCCGACCGCCGCAGGGGTCTCGGTCGCGGTGCCGGTCACCTCCGTCTCCGTCTCCGTGTCGGTCTCGGTCTCGGTGGTCTCCTCGACCACGGCGCCGGCGTCGGCACCGGTGTCCAGGTCGTCGTCGCCGGTGAACTCGGCGATGAGCAGCCAGAGCGCGAGTGCGGCGATGAGCGCGGCCAGCAGGATCCAGGGCCAGATCGGCCGCTTCTTCGCTGCAGCGACGGTGGCGCCGCTGTCTCGGGGTTCGGTCATGGGTACGTGTCCTCAGCCTCGGTGTCGGTGTCCGTACACCCGTGCCCGGGGACGGCGGCGCGGTGCGTCATCCGCCGGAACGTCACCGGACCGCAACCTGCGGGGTCAGTTCGTGCTCGGGTCCTCGGCCGGGTCGGGGAAGCTGAACCGCTCGAAGGGGTCGCTGTCGTCCGCGGAGACCGGGACCTCCACGGTGATCTCGCCGGCCTCCTCGAACACGAACGTGACCGGGATCGACTGGGAGGAGCGCAGCTCCGTCCCCAGACCCACCAGGGCGATCGAGGGCGAGCCCTCGGCGCCGACGTAGGTGTTGTCGTTGGGCGCGACGGTGATCTCCAGCGCGTCCGACGGCTCGGCGCTGCCGCCGAGGCTGACGGCCTCCTCGAAGTCCGGGCCGGTGACGTCGACCAGGGTGACCGGCTCGGTGCCGATGTTGGTCAGCGCGGCGTAGAGCGGCACCTCCGCCCCGACCTCCCAGAGCCCGTCGACGGGATAGGCGAGCTCGACACCGACGACCTCGACGTCCTCGTTGACCGGGACCACCGGGGCCTCGGGCCCCCCGACGATCTCACCGCCCTCGTCGTCGACGACCTCGCCCTCGTCGTCCTGGAGGCTGGGGGAGTCCTCGGTCTCGCCGCAGCCGGTGACGAGCAGCAGGGGCGCGGCGACGGCGAGCGCGACGCCCGGCCAGCGGCGGTGCCGGGGGAGGAGGGAGGTCATGAGCGAGTCCGTTCTCTCGGCGAGCAGGGATCTGCCGCCCCGTACCCGGCGGTCCACGGGGTAGACGTGCGGCGCAGGTCACGGTGTCGCAACGATGCCCGCTGTCCCGCGGAGAGCTGGGTAGCGGGACCTCCATGAGCCGGCCCCTCACCACCTCGACCTCGTCCCCACCCGACCAGGACCAGCCACACGCAGCAGGCCGGTTCGGCGGCCGCGCCGTCCTCGGGCTGGTGGCCCTCCTGGTCGGCGCGGTGCCCTTCCTGGTGCTGTGGCTGCTGGTCCAGGGCAGCTGGTCGCCGCTCGCCTCCCTCGACGGTGAGGTCGCGGCCGACCTGAACCAGGCGGTCAGCGGCTCGCCGGTGGCGGTGAGCGTGCTGCGTGCCGTCACCGACCTCGGGGGCACCGGCGCCTCGGTGCTGGTGACGGTGCTGGCGACGCTCTTCCTGCTCATCCGGCGGCACCGGCGGCTGGCCGCGTACGTCGCGGTCACCGGCATGGGGCTGCCGGTCCTCATCCTGCTCACCAAGTACGTGGCCGACCGGGCCCGCCCGGTGGTGCTGGACCCGGTGGTGGACACCCCGAGCAACGCGAGCTTCCCCAGCGGGCACGCGATGACGGCCGTGGTGACCTGGGGGGTGCTGCTGCTGGTGCTGCTGCCGGTGGTGAGCCGCCGGGTCCGGCCGTGGCTCGTCGCCGGGTTCGCGCTGCTGGTGTTCGTCATCGGCTTCACCCGGCTGGCCCTCGGCGTGCACTTCGTCTCCGACGTGCTGGCCGGCTGGGCGCTGGGCGCCGCCTGGCTGGCGATCACGACGGCGGCCTTCCGCGGCTGGCAGCACGACCGGCACGAGTACAGCGACGAGCCGCTGGACCCGCTGGACGTCGACCCGGCGGACGCGCCGCACCCGGCCCCCACCCACCAGTCGGTGCTGCCGGCGGGCCGGACGACGGTCGGCCAGCTGGCCGGGGCGGCTGCGGCGCTGTTCGTCTCGCTCGTCGGGCTGGGGCTGCTGGTCACCCGGGTGCTGGACGACACCGCGCTGGGCCGCTTCGACCGCAGCGTCGCCGCGTGGTTCGTCGAGCAGCGCACCGAGACCCTCACCACGGTGGCCGAGGCGGTGGGCGTGCTGTCGGGCACCCGGGCGGTCATCGCGGTCGGGCTGAGCCTCGCCGTCCTGTCGCTGGCCTGGGTGGGCAGCTGGCGCCCCGTCGTGTTCGTCCTCGTCGTGATCGTCGGCGAGGTGGGGCTGTACTTCGTCATCGGCCTGGTGGTCGGCCGGGTGCGGCCCGACGTCGTCGACCTGACCGAGGGGCTGCCGGCCGGTGCCGCCTGGCCGTCCGGCCACGCGGCGGCGGCCTGCGCGATCTACGGCGCCCTCGCCGCGCTGGTGATCGGCTACGGCGTCAGCCGCCGGCGGTGGGCCGTGCTCGCGGTGCCGGTCCTGGTCGCGCCGGCCATCGGCGTCTCCCGGGTGTACGTGGCGGCGCACTTCCCCACCGACGTGGTCGCCGGGCTGCTGCTGGGCTCGCTGTGGGTCCTGGCCTGCGCCTGGGCCTTCCAGCTCCGCTCCGGACAGGGCGTGCGGCACCCCGCCACCGCCGCGGGCATGGCGAGTCGGTGATGCGGCGCTGGCTGGTCCGTGGTGGCCTGGCGCTGCTCGCGGCCCTCGTGCTGCTGGTCGGCTACGGCGTGCTGATCGAGCCGCGGCTGGTCCTGGACGACGAGCGGCACGCGGTCGAGCTGCCGCGGCTGCCCGCGGGGTCCGACCCGCTCGAGGTCGCCGTCCTGGCCGACATGCAGATCGGCATGTGGTGGGCCAACACCGGGATGGTCGCGCGTGCGGTCGAGCGGGTGGTGGAGGCCGAGCCCGACGTGGTGCTGCTGGGCGGGGACTTCGTCTACCACGCCGGCCCCGACGTCGAGCCGGAGGTGACGGCGGCGATGGACCTGCTCAGCCCACTGCTGGACTCCGGGGTCCCCACCTACGCCGTGCTCGGCAACCACGACCACGCCAGCGGCGCCGCGGACGAGCTGACCACCGTGCTGGAGGACGCCGGGGTGCCGGTGCTGCTCAACGAGTCGGAGCCGGTGCCCGGGGTCGAGGCCCTGCACGTCGTCGGGGTGGGGCCGTCGCGTCCCGGCCTGGCCGACGTCGACCAGGCCCTCGCCGGCCTGCCCGAGACGGCGCCCCGGGTGGTCCTCATGCACAACCCGACGGCCTTCCCGGAGATGCCGGCCGGCAGTGCGCCGCTCACCGTGGCCGGGCACACGCACTGCGGGCAGATCGCGCTGCCCGGGCTGCCGAACTGGTCCTACCTCGGCCTCACCGAGGAGGAGGAGGTCGTCGTCGACGGATGGGCGCCGGCGGGGTACGGGGCCGACGGCAACGCGCTGTTCGTCACCTGCGGCCTCGGCTTCAGTCTCGTGCCGGTGCGGGTCAACGCCCCGCCGCAGGTGGTCTTCTTCGAGCTGACCCCGCCGGACTGACCGTCGCGCGCCGGTGAGTTCCGGGCGGGCGTCCGGTCTGAGCTGCACGAGCCGCCAGAGGGGCGGCCGGCAGCCGGAGGTCCGCCATGCGCCCGCTCGTCGTCACCACCTTCCTCACCCTCGACGGAGTCGCCCAGGCGCCCGGTGGACCGACCGAGGACCCGTCCGGGAGCTTCCGCCACGGCGGCTGGCTGGTGCCGCACTTCGACGAGGTGCTGGGCGCGCAGATGGACGCCTGGTTCGCCGGCGCCGGGGAGTTCCTGCTCGGCCGTCGCACCTACGACATCTTCGCCGCGCACTGGCCGAAGGTCCCCACCGACGGCGACCGGATCGCCTGGTCGCTGAACACGCTGCCCAAGCACGTCGTCTCCCGCACCCTCACCTCGGTCGACTGGGAGGGTGCCCGGCTGGTCGAGGGCGACGTCGCCGACGCGGTCCGGGCGCTGAAGGCCCGCGGCGAGGGCGAGCTGCAGGTGCACGGCAGCATCGGCCTGGTCCAGACGCTGCTGGCCGAGGACCTCGTCGACGAGCTGCGGCTGGTCGTCTTCCCGGTGCTGCTGGGCACCGGGCGGAAGCTGTTCGCCGACGGGACCGTCCCGCGCGCCTGGCGGCTGTCGTCGTCGTCGGTGAGCAGCACGGGCGCGGTGCTGCTCAGCTATCAGCGGGTGGGGGAGGTGCGCACCGGCTCGTTCCAGCTCGACCAGGTCTGAGACGCCTCCGGAGGGCTCGGCGACCACGGCTCCCGCGGTGGACGGCCACGGTCATCGGCACGTCGCCGCGGGTCCGTGCGTGGGCGCGGCCCTCAGTCGGTGAGCTGACGGAGGATCCGCTCGAGCTCGGCGCGGTCGGCGGCCGAGAGCCGGGCGAACAGCTCCCGGGAGTCGGCGGCCCGGGCGTCGTCCACCTCGCGCTGCACCCGGCGGCCGGCCTCGGTCGCCGAGAGCCGGACCGCCCGCCGGTCCGCCGGGTCGGCGGTGCGCTCGACCAGCCCGCGCTCCTGCAGCCCGTCGGCCACCTCGGTCGCCGACCGGGGAGCGATCCGCAGCGCCTCGGCCAGCTCGGAGAGCCGGACGCCGTCGCGCGCGCAGACCACCCGCAGCGCCCGGGCCTGGTGGGGGGAGAGGTCCCACGGGGCCAGCGCGGCGATGAACCGGCGGCGCAGCGTGCGGGCGACCCGCATGAGCAGGTCGCCGAGCGTCGCCGTGCCGCCGTCCGTCATGGCGGGAATGCTAGCGACTGCCCTGAGGTTGCCACACCGTGAGGTAACCTCAGCAAAGCAGAGAGGGGTGGTCGCCATCGACGACACCATGACATCGGGCCGGGGAGGCGGGCGCTCGGGCAGGCGGCCCGACCCGGCCGACCTGGCGCAGCTGGACCGTGCGCCGGTGCGCTGGAGCCGCGTGGCCGGGCTCTTCCGCCCGTACCGCGGGGAGCTCGCGGTCGTGGTCGCGCTCATCGTGGCCAGCTCGGCCACCGCGCTGGCCACCCCGTTCCTGATCCGGCTGGTCATCGACGAGGCGATCCCGGCGCAGGACGTGCCGCTGCTGGGCTGGGCGGTCGCCGGCATGGTCGGCGTCGCCGCGGTGACCGCCGTCCTCGGCGTGCTGCAGACGTGGCTGTCCACCACCGTCGGCCAGCACGTCATGCACGGGCTCCGGACGTCGGTCTTCACGCACCTGCAGCGCCAGTCGCTCGGGTTCTTCACCCGCACCCGGGGCGGCGAGGTGCAGTCCCGGCTGACCAACGACATCGGCGGCATGCAGTCGGTGGTCACCACCACCGCCACCTCGTTCGCCGCCAACGCCACCACGGTGATCGGCACGGTCGTCGCCATGGTCGTGCTGAGCTGGCGGCTGTCGCTGCTGTCCCTCGTCGTCCTGCCGCCGGCCGTCTGGCTGACCCGGCGGGTGGCCCGGATGCGCCGGGAGATCACCGCCCAGCGCCAGCGCTCCCTGGCCGACCTGCACTCCCAGGTGGAGGAGGGGCTCAGCGTCAGCGGCGTGCTGCTGGGCAAGACCCTCGGCGCGGGCCCGGCCCAGTCGCAGCGGTTCGCCGGCACCTCCGACGTCCTGGTCGGGCTCGAGGTCCGCTCCCAGCTGGCCGGCCGCTGGCGGATGGCGACCATGAGCATCGTGTTCGCCGGCATCCCGGCGCTGATCTACCTGATCGCCGGGCTGCCCGCGACGTCGGGCGGGATGACCATCGGCACGCTGGTCGCCTTCACCGCGCTGCAGGGGGCGCTGTTCCGCCCGCTGATGGGGCTGCTGGACATCGGCGTCTCGCTGACCGCCTCGATGGCGCTGTTCAGCCGGGTCTTCGAGTACCTGGACCTGCCCGTCGACATCGACGACCCCGAGCACCCGGTGCCCCTCGACCCGGGCGCGGTCCGCGGCGAGGTGCGCTTCGAGCACGTCGGGTTCCGGTACCCCGACGGCGCCCGCGACGCGCTGGACGACGTCGACCTCACCGTGCCCGCCGGGGCCACCCTGGCGCTGGTGGGGGAGACCGGGTCGGGCAAGAGCACGCTGGCCTCGCTCGTCGCCCGGCTCAACGACCCCACCGCCGGCCGGGTCACGATCGACGGCGTCGACGTCCGGGACGTCACCCTGGCCGACCTGGCCCACGTGGTCGGCGTCGTCTCCCAGGAGACCTACCTGCTGCACGGCACGATCGCGGCGAACCTGCGCCACGCCAGGCCCGACGCCACCGAGGCCGAGATGGTCGACGCCGCCCGCCGGGCCCAGGTCCACGACGTCATCGCCGCGCTGCCGGCCGGCTACGAGACCGTGGTCGGCGCCCGCGGGCACCGCTTCTCCGGCGGGGAGAAGCAGCGGCTGGCGATCGCCCGCACGCTGCTGCGCGACCCGCGGGTGCTGGTGCTCGACGAGGCGACCAGCGCGCTGGACAACACCACCGAGCGCGCCGTCCAGGCCGCGCTGGACGAGGCCAGCCGGGGCCGGACGACGATCACCATCGCGCACCGGCTCTCCACCGTCCGCGACGCCGACGTCATCGCCGTGCTGTCCGCCGGGCGGGTCGTGGAGCAGGGCACCCACGAGGAGCTGCTGGCCCGCGGCGGGCGCTACGCCGCGCTGGCCGGCGCCGCCGAGCGGGAGGCGGCCCTGGTCGCCTGAACCCCGCGGGCCCCGGGTAGGGGGCGGCGATGAGCCAGACCCACTTCGAGCCCTACGTCCACCTCGTCGACGTCGGCCCCGACCGGGCGCTGATCGCCTGGGGCGGGTTCTGGTTCCGGCGCGACAGCCCCGACCGGCGCTGGCGGCTGGTCGACGACGAACAGCTGGACGAGGTGGACCCCGGCCGGGTCGACAGCATCGGTGCCCGATCGCGCTCCTACGGGGAGGCGGTCGTCGAGGTGCTGGACGACGACGGGGCGACCGTGGGCCGGGCGGCGAGCTCGGAGCAGAACCACGTGTGGGTCGAGGGCCTGGAGCCGGACACCCGGTACCACTACCGGATCACCGTCGACGGCCGGCCGTGGGCCGAGGGCGAGCGCTGGGACTGGGTCCCGGTGCCCCGCGGCGGGATGGACCTGTGCCCGGCCGGCCGCAGCTACGCGATGACCTTCTGCACGCACCCCGATTACGAGACCCCGGCACCCCTGAGGTTCGCCGTGCTGGGCGACTACGGCGTCGGCGTGGTGGTCGACTCGGAGAGCAGCCGGCGGCAGCGGCGGGTCGCCCGGGTGCTCGACCGCCTGGCCGACGACCCGGGCATCCGGCTGGTGCTCTCCGGCGGGGACAACGTCTACCAGGGTGAGGGCGTGCACGCCGGCGCCGAGAGCGGCGGCGAGGACGACGACTGGTTCTCCAGCTTCTACCAGCCCTACCGCTACCTGCTGGACCGGGTGCCGGTGTACCCGACGGTCGGCAACCACGACACCAGCGACAACGCGAGCAGTGACGACCGGGAGCAGATCCGGGACAACTTCCACACGGACGAGCGCTTCACCCCGGAGGTCGCCGGTGAGCGCGCGTCGGTCGACCCGGGGATGTTCTACCGGTTCCGGTTCGGGGCCGACGTGGAGTTCGTCTGCCTGGACACCTCGCTGGCCGACCAGCTGGAGACCGAGCACTTCTTCGAGCACCCGAGGCACGGCGCGTGGCTCGACCGCGCCTTCCCCGAGCAGGAGGAGGGCGGCCCCACCTGGCGGATCCCGTTCTCGCACCACCCCACCTACTGCGCGGGGCCGCACCACCCCAACACCGAGTCGATGGTGCGCGAGCTGGCCCCCCGGTTCCGCCGGGCCGGGGTGCGGGCGGCCTTCGCCGGCCACGAGCACAACTTCCAGCTCTCCGAGGTGGACGGGATCAGCTACTTCCTCTCCGGGGCAGGGGGTCAGCTGCGGGAGGACCCGCCCACCGAGTTCGCCGACGCCGGCACGGTCGCCTGGGCCGTGCAGTCCCACGTCCTGCTCGCCGAGGTCGACGGCGACCGGCTGACCGTGACGCCGTTGAGCGGGCTGACCGAGGACGGGCGGCCGCAACCGATGACGGCGCTGTCCCGGGACGGCGAGGTGGTCGAGGTGC
Organism: Modestobacter marinus; assembly: GCF_011758655.1. Taxonomy (NCBI): domain Bacteria; kingdom Bacillati; phylum Actinomycetota; class Actinomycetes; order Geodermatophilales; family Geodermatophilaceae; genus Modestobacter; species Modestobacter marinus. The sequence continues at coordinate 1,186,757 of NZ_JAAMPA010000001.1, read as the reverse complement.
CGTTCGTGGTGCGCGCCGGCTGAGGACTCCCGGGGGCCGGGCGGCTCAGCGACCCGGCTCGCGGGGCGCCTCGGTCAGCGCCAGGATGCTGCCCGCGACGCCGATGACGAGCAGGGCGAGCCCCACGCTGACCCAGCCGAACGTGTCCCAGTAGACGTCCTCGAGCTGGATCAGCAGCGCCGCCTCGTCGACCACCAGCGCCAGCCCGATGCCGAAGAACAGGCCCAGGGCGGCCCGGGCCCGGGGGGAGCGGTCGCCCAGCGCGAGCCCGCCGACGACGGCGAGCAGCAGGATGCCCCACAGGTAGTGGTGCAGGTGGGTGCCGCCGACGGCGACGTCGCCCAGCACCGCGACGTCCTCGCGGATCAGCCAGGTGACCAGCCGCAGGACCGCGAAGGTCACGGTGAAGCCCCACCAGGCCAGCACCTGGCCACGGCGGGTGGCGACCACGTCCCGCAGCCGGTGGGGACGACGGTCGGTCCGGTCGCGAGAGGTCATGGACCGACCCTGCCGCAGCCGGTCGGTCCGTCCTCCAACCGGGTCATCTTCCTGTGGTGCTCGCCTTGATCGTGCGCGACACGTGCCGATGTCTGGGCATGACGACGACGTCGACCGGTGCCCCCGAGCGTGTCCCCTTCCTACCGCGGGGGGTCCGGCTGGACGAGGCGAGCTTCGCCGCCCGGCACCGGGTGATCTCCCTGGTCCTCGCCGCGCACGTCCCGGTGCTGGCCGGGATCGGGCTGCTGCGGGGCGTCGGCGGGTGGCTGCTGTGGGGACAGTTGGCCGTGCTCGTCCTGCTCCTGCTGCTGGGGCAGGTGCTGGGCCGTCAGGTCGCCCGGTCCAGCGCGGTCGCCCTCGGCCTGATGATCGGCGCCGACGTCCTCGTGCACGTCGGAGGTGGCCTGACCGACCTGCACATCTGGTTCTACGTCGTGCTGGCCCTGGTCGCCCTCTACCAGGCGTGGGTGCCGTTCCTGCTCGCCGTCGTCTTCGTCGCCGTGCACCACGCGGTGATGAGCCTGGCCATGCCCGCGTCGGTCTTCTCCACCGAGGAGGCCCAGGCCGCCCCGGTGCTCTTCGCCCTGCTGCACGCGGTGTTCCTGCTGGCGGAGGCGACGTTCCTGGCCTACGGCTGGAAGTTCGCCGAGCAGGCCGAGCGGGCCCGGCAGGCGCAGCAGCGGCTCGCCGAGGAACAGCAGGCGGCCCAGGTCGCGGTCCAGGAGGAGCTGGCCGAGGAGCGGGCGCGGGTCGCGGAGGCGGAGGCGGCCCGGCTCTGCGAGCGTGCCGGCCGGGCGGCCACCCAGCAGGAGCAGCTCGCGGCGCTGCTCGGCGCCGGGCGACGGCTGGACGAGAACGTCGGGGTGGCGACCGAGGTCATGGGCGGGCTGCGTGCGGCGATCGGCGAGATCGCCGCGGCGGCGAGCCAGGCGACGTCGACCGCGCACCAGGCCAGCGTCCAGTCCCAGGAGAGCGCGGCCACGGTCGAGCGGCTGGCCGGCACCATGGCCGAGATCGACCAGATCGCGAGCAGCATCTCCAGCATCGCCGACCAGACCAACCTGCTGGCGCTCAACGCCACCATCGAGTCGGCGCGCGCCGGCGAGTCGGGCAAGGGCTTCGCCGTGGTGGCCGGTGAGGTCAAGGACCTCGCGACGGAGACCGCCCAGGCGACCGAGCGCATCCGGCGGGTGGTCGACGCCGTGCGCGGCGACGTGGCCGCGGCCGGGGTGGCGCTGCACGGCGTGCAGGAGGTCATCCGCGGCGTCGTCGACGCCCAGACGACGATCGCAGCGGCGGTCGAGGAGCAGAACTCCTCGTCGGCGCAGGCCCAGGAGGCGATCACCGGGGCTTCCCGCGAGGCCGCGCGGATGGCCGCCGACCTGCAGGGCCTCGTCGCGGAGATGTGACCCGCCGACCGGCCTCCCCTGGTCGGTCGGCGAGTCGTCTCGGACGTGTTGACACCCGTTCGGCGTGCTGGCTAGCGTGACGCGCACCACATGGGAAACCGCTTTCCCACCCTCCTCGAGACCCCAGGAGCGACATGCGCGCACTGCGTCGCACGTTGATCGTCACCGCGGCCGGAGCACTGGCCGTCACGCTCGCCCCCACCGCCGCCCAGGCACACGGCCGTGACCCCGGCCGGGACCTCGGCCGGGAGGTGCTCGGCGCGCAGGACGGCTGGGCCGCCGCCGAGGGCGGCACCACCGGCGGGTCCACCGCGGCGCCGGAGAACGTCTTCCACGTGCACACCTGGGCGGAGTTCCGTGCCGCCCTCGGTGGCGACGCGGCGCGCGGGGACACCACCCCGCGGATCGTGTACGTCCACGGTGTCCTGGACGCCCAGCAGCGCACCCCCGACGGGGCGGTCGACTGCGCGGCCTACGAGGTCGAGGGCTTCGACATGGCCGACTACATCGCGGCCTACGACCCGGCGGTCTGGGGCACCGAGACCGAACCCAGCGGCCCGCTCGAGGACGCCCGCGCGGCCTCCGCGGACGTCCAGGACGCCCGGGTCCGGCAGTACGTGGGCTCCAACGTCACGATCCTCGGGGTCGGCCGGGACGCCGGCATCGTCGGCGCCGCGCTCACCGTGCGGGGCTCGGACGACGTGATCGTCCGCAACCTCCGGCTGTCCGACGCCTACGACTGCTTCACCGCCTGGGACCCGACCGACGGCGACGCCGGCGCCTGGAACGCCGCCTACGACAACCTGTGGCTCGCCGAGTCCACGCACGTCTGGGTCGACCACACCACCTTCGACGACGGGCAGAACCCGCCGGAGGCGCTGCCCACCGTGTACGGGCAGAAGTTCGAGGTGCACGACGGCCTGCTGGACATCACCAACTCCTCGGACCTGGTCACCGTCTCCTGGAACGAGTTCCGGGACCACGACAAGACCAACCTGATCGGTTCGTCCAACAGCCGGGTCGCCGACCGCGGCCGGCTGCGGATCACCTTCCACCACAACCTGTGGGAGGACATCGGCCAGCGGGCGCCCCGGGTCCGCTACGGCGACGTGCACGTCTACAACAACTGGTACGTCGTCTCCGACCCGGCGGCCTACCAGTACAGCTGGGGCGTCGGCGTGGAGGCCGAGATCGTCGCCGACAACAACTTCGTCCAGCTGGCGCCCGGGGTTGACCCGGCGTCCTTCGTCGAGGACTGGCGCGGGGAGGCGCTCGAGGGCACCGGGGTCGACGAGTCGGGCACGCTGGTCAGCGCCGGCCGCTCCTGGCCGCGCCGGACCAGCCTGGTCGAGGCGTACAACGCCGCGAACGACCCGGACATCCCGACCACGGTGAGCTGGACGCCTCCCCACGTGGAGCGGATCGACCCCACGGTCGCGGTGCCCGCACTGGTGCGGGTCAAGGCCGGCTCCGGCGGACTCCGCTGAGCGGAGGGCGCCCTCCCCGCCGGACCGGCGGGGAGGGCGCCCGTCAGCAGCGGACCAGGACGTCGGGCCGCAGCAGCCCCAGCTCGTCGCGGGTGGCCGGCCAGACGCCGTCGGTGGTGAGCACCTCCAGGCCCCCCTCGCCCAGCAGCAGGGTGTCCTCGGTCTTCACCCCGGCGGCCGACGGGTTCCAGGCGACGGCCTGCCCGGCCGCCAGCGGCACCGCGCTGTCCGGGGTGGCGACCGGGTCGCGCCCCCAGTAGCCGGTCGGGCCGCCCTGGTGGTGCCGGGTCCACTCGTCGGCCGGGAAGCCGCGGTCGGCGTAGGCGCTCGCGCCGGCGGCGAAGACCTCACCGAGCGGGCGCCCGGGGGTGGACGCCGCCAGGAAGGCCGTCTCCACCCCGCGGATCCGGGCGTCGGCGTCGGCCTCGGCCGCGGTCGGCGGCGCGAGGGCCACCCAGCGCGTCGCGTTGGCGATCAGCCCGTGCCGCCGCGCGCAGACGACCAGCATCACCCGCCGGCCCAGCGCGCCCCCGGTGGGCAGCGCGTGCCGGAAGGGCAGCCGCTCCTCCCCGGCGACCAGGACGACGACCGGGTCGGCGCCCCGGGCGATCAGCTCGCCGCCCAGCCGGGCCGCCGCCTCCCGCTCGGTCATCCCGGGGTGCAGCCGCAGCGCGGTCGCGGTGAGCGTCTCGGCCGCGTCCCGGCCCAGCCGGCGGTACCGGGCGGTCTCCGCCGGCAGCAGGCCCGCCCGGGCGGCCCGCAGCCCCTCGGCGGCGACCGGGTCGTCCTCGACCAGCACGCCCGGGCTGCCCGGGGACAGCTCCGGGCCCAGCAGCGGTGCCCACCAGTCGGTCACCCGGACCCGCACGTCGGCGGGCAGCTCCTCGGCGGCGAGGCGGTCGGCCTCGTTGGCCGGCACGACCACGGTGTCGCCGTCGGCGTCCACCACGACGGCGACCACCCCGCGCTCCGCGGACAGCCGGACGGCCGGGCGGGCGCCGTCCAGGTACCAGGCCAGCGAGCCCACCGAGGTGAGCACCAGCCGTTCGTGCCCGGTGCGGCGCAGCAGGTCGAGCACGCGGGTGCGCTTGACCGCCCGATCGGCGGCCGATGGTCGTCCCAGGTCCTGCACGGTGTCCTCCGGGGATGGTCAGCCGAGCCGGCGGGTGCTGTCGCGCAGCACCACCTCGGCGTGGACCTTGATGGCCTGGCTCGTGCTCTGCGGTCCGGTGTCCAGCGCCAGCTGCGCCGCCCGGGCGCCCATCTCCTCCAGCGGCAGGTGCACCGAGGTCAGCGAGGGGACGACGTCGCGCAACGGCCCGATGTCGTCGAAGCCGGCCAGCGAGACGTCCTCGGGCACCCGCACGCCGGCGGACCGGAAGGCGGCCAGCGCGCCGAGCGCCATCACGTCGTTGACCGCGAAGACGCAGGTCGGCAGCGGCCCGGCGGCGATCAGCTCGGCGGCCAGGCTCTCCCCGCCCTCCCGGGTGAACTCCCCGTGCAGCACCTGCAGGCCGGCGACGTCGACCCCCTCGGCGGTCAGGCCCTCCCGGAAGCCGGTCAGCCGGTCGCGGGAGGTCAGCAGCCCGCGTGGCCCGGCGAGCACCGCGAAACGGCGGTGGCCCAGCCGGCACAGCTCCCGGGCCAGCGCCCGGGCCCCGGTGCGGTTCTGCGGCACCACGGCGTGGGTGCCCAGCCGGTCCTGGCTGATCACCGCGGCCTGCCCGCCGGCCGCCGCGTACCCCTCGAGCTCGTGGGCCAGGCGCTCGTTGTGCGCCCGGTCGGTGGTGCGGCTGCCGCAGATGATCAGCGCACGGACCCGGTGGGAGCGCATCGTCTGGACGAACTCCAGCTCGCGGTCGACGTCGCTGTGCGTGCTGGCCAGGAAGACGACGAGCTCGCGCTCCTCGACCTGCCGCATCACCCCACCGGCGATGCTGGAGAAGTAGGGGTCCAGCACGTCGTGGATGATCAGCCCGACCACGTTGCTGGCCCCGCGGGCGACCGCCTGGGCCTGCGCGTTCGGGGTGTACCGCAGCTCCTGGGCGGCGGCCAGCACCCGGCCGCGGTGCGGCTCGCCGACCGAGCGGCTGCCGCTGAGCACCCGGGAGGCGGTGGCCAGCGAGACGCCCGCGTGCGCGGCGACCTCGGCGAGCAGCACGGGGCCGCTCCGGCGGGCGGGGGTGGCGCCGGCGGCCCGGTCGGTCGGGCTCTCCCGAGCAGTGGTCATCGCGGCCCACCCTGGCCCGGCGCCGTCCCGAGCGCATCCCCGATCGAGGCGGTGTCCGGCGTCCCGTCGGCCACCAGGGCCCGGAAGCTGCGGGTGACGGCCTCCCCGGCGGCCAGCCGCACCGGGTGCTCGGCGGCCAGCTGGGAGCCCAGGCCGGGGTAGTCGTCGACCCGGACGAACCAGGGATCGGCCCGGGTGGCCGCGTCGGCACCGGCCAGCGCCACGGTGAACGGCGCCGGGCCGGTGGCCGCGAAGGCCACCCAGGGCGCGCACGAGCCGTGCACGGCGCCCTCGCCCTCGGCTTCCGGGCTCCACACCCGGGCGCCGGAGACCGGCGGGAACCGCCAGAACAGCCCGCCGTAGCCGGCGCCGCTGCGCCCGTTGGTCGCCGGGCTGCCCAGCTCCAGCGGGGCGTCGGTGGCGTTGCGCAGGGTGGTGGAGAGCTCGAGGGTCCAGGCGCCGGGGAGCGCGGCCGGAGCCGCCCGCACGGTGCGTTCCTCGGTGAGCAGCGTGCGCCCGTCCGGCCCCTGCCAGTCGAGGGTCTCCCGGAAGCCGTCGGTCGCCTGCGCCGCCCAGCCGGTGTGCACCTGGCGACCGTGGTCGGCCCGCCAGGTGTAGCCCTCGTCCCGCAGGTAGGTGCGACCGCCCCAGACGTTGGCCCCGCCGACGTCCTGCAGGGTGACCGAGACGCCGAGGTGCCAGCGGTGGTCCTCGGGCTGGGCGTCGGTGACCGGGACGCCGGACAGGGTCGTGACCGGGTGCAGGAACGGCCGGGGGGCGAGCGCGCCGGGCAGCCCGGCGCCGTCCCAGCAGGTGGCGACGACGGCGCCGGCCACGGTGAGCGTGGTCAGCGCGGTGCCGGCCGGGGCCGGCTCCTCCGGGACGTGCCCCTGGTGCAGGGCCTTGAGCGTCACGGTCGGACCCCCACGGCGGCCGGCTGCCGCACCGCCGGCGGGCGGGCCCAGGGGGCGCCGAGCTCGGAGAACAGCCGCAGCTCCTCGGCGGCCCGGTCGACCAGCGCGTCGATGCCCGGCACGACCTGGTGGGCGGTGGCGCCCTGCCCCTCGGCCCGCCGGTCCCCGGCCGGGATCTCCGCCGGGTCCGGGGCGCAGCGCACCGCCTCCACGACCTCCATGAAGGAGCGGGTCGCCGACGGGGGCACGAGCAGCGGCCGGGTGCGGTCGCGCAGGTGGGCCAGCAGGTCCTCGAGCAGGTCGGTGCCGGGGTGCGTCGTCGTCTCCTCGACGGCGTCGCCCTGCAGCCGCACCTCGCCGGTCTTGTAGGACAGCGTGATCCGCCCGGTGCTGCCGTGCACGACGAGGACCGGGTCGCGGGGGTGCTCCGCGGCCAGCGTGGCCGCGATGGTCACCACCAGCCCGTCGGAGGTGCGGACCCGCAGGCAGGAGGTGTCGTCGGCCTCGATCGGGTTGGCCCGGTAGAGCTCGACCTCGACCGACGTCAGCGCGCCGGCACCGGTGGCCCCGGTCAGGGCCAGGGCGGTGGCCACCGCGTGGGCGAAGGGGTTGGTCAGCGCGCCGTCGACGACCGGCACGCCGTCGACGCTGCGCCGCCCGGCCCAGCTCGCCCGGTCGTAGTAGGACGCGTCGCGGACCCACGCGCACGCACCGCCGACGCCGCGGACCGTGCCGATGGCGCCCTCCTCGACCAGGGTGCGCACCCGGCCGATGGCCGCGGACCCCAGGCTCTGGAAACCGATCTGGCACGCCGTGCCGGTGGCCTCGAGCCCCTCGACCAGCCGGTCGAACTCGGCCAGCGTCGGGGTGGGCGGCTTCTCCAGCAGCACCGCGCTGCCCGCCCGGGCCGCGGTGAGGGCCAGGTCGGTGTGGGTGTGGATCGGCGTGCAGATGATGGTCACGTCGGGACGGGTCGCGGCGAGCAGCTCGTCCAGCGAGGCGGCCACCGGGACGTCGCCGGCCAGGGCGCGCAGCTCGTCGTCCGGCGGTCGCGGGTCGCAGATCCCGACCAGGTGCGCGTCGCCGGCCGCGGCCAGCCGGCGGAGGTTCTGCAGGTGCCAGCGGCCGTGGCCGTGGGCGCCGACGAGCACCACCCGGCCGGCGGGTCCGGACTGTTCCGGCACGTGATCCCCCTTGATCGAGCCAGGCGCCGACGAGGTCGCCGACTGGGCACCGAGCCTAGCCAGAGTGCGCGCGTCGGGAAAGGGCTTGCCGACGGACGGGTGGGACGCGCTGCGACCGGGATCCGGCGGACGCCGTGAACGTGCTGGTGAGAGGCGAGTTGCACCGGTCGTTGCGCGATCGTTGCCCGATGGCGGGAGTCGACTCGTTGACATGCCGGAGCGTCGGCGAGTAGAAAGCGCTTACCCACTTGTGAGACAGCGCACAGCGTCCAGCAGGTGGTCCGGTGCCCCCGATCGAACGTTGACAGGGTCCCGGCGGAGCGTCTAGAAAGCGCTTACCGAACACGTGAGCCACTGCACACCTGACGCACCGGACGCAGAGGTCCGGCGAGCCGCACAGAGAGGTGAGAGCCCGTGTCGTCAACGCTCGACGTCCCGCCGCGCGAACGCTCGCACGGCGAGGCACCTGGGGGCGCGACCCGTGCGTCCCGGGCGCGGGGACGGAGGTCCGGCCGGCTCGTGCCCTACCTGTTCCTGGCCCCGTGGTTCGCCGGCCTGCTGTTCATCACCGCCGGGCCGATCGCCGCCTCGGCGTACCTGTCCTTCACCGACTACAGCCTCATCGGCTCGCCGGAGTGGATCGGGCTGGACAACTTCCAGCGGATGTTCGACGACCCGCGCTTCTACCAGTCGCTGAAGGTCACGTTCATCTACGTCGCCGTCTCGGTGCCGCTCCAGCTGGCGTTCGCGCTGTTCCTGGCGATGGTCCTGGACCGCGGCCTGCGCGGCCTGGCGCTGTACCGGTCGGTCTACTACCTGCCGTCGCTGATCGGGGGCAGCGTCGCGATCGCCATCCTGTGGCGGCAGATCTTCGGGTCCGACGGGCTGCTCAACCAGGTGCTCCGGTTCGTCGGGTTCGAGAACCCGCCGGGCTGGGTCTCCAACCCCGACTACGCGCTCGGCACGCTGATCGTCCTGAACGTGTGGACCTTCGGCGCCCCGATGGTCATCTTCCTGGCCGGGCTCCGGCAGATCCCGACGATGTACTACGAGGCGGCGTCGCTGGACGGCGCGGGGAAGGCCCGGCAGTTCTTCCAGGTCACCCTGCCGCTGCTCTCGCCGATCATCTTCTTCAACCTCGTGCTGCAGACGATCAACGCGTTCCAGACGTTCACGCAGGCGTTCATCGTCAGCGGCGGCACCGGTGGACCGGCCGACTCCACGCTCTTCTACACGCTCTACCTCTACCAGCGCGGCTTCGGCAACTTCGACATGGGCTACGCCTCGGCGCTGGCCTGGTTCCTCCTGCTCATCGTCGGTGGGCTGACCGCGATCAACTTCTTCGCAGCGAAGTACTGGGTGTTCTATGGCGACTGACCTGACCGTGGCCCCCCCTGTGGCTGCCACGGAGAAGCTGCCCGACCGCAAGAAGAAGCAGCGCCCGCGCTGGCTGGCGCACACCGTGCTCATCCTGGGCGCGCTGCTGATGCTCTACCCGCTGCTGTGGATGCTCTCGAGCTCGTTCAAGTTCACCGAGGACATCTTCAGCCAGACCGGCCTGATCCCCGAGCGCGTCACCACGGGGAACTACCCCGAGGGCTGGACGGCGCTGCCCCGGGACTTCGGCCACTACATCTGGAACTCGCTGGTCATCGTCGCCGGTTCCATCATCGGGAACCTGCTGGCCTGCTCCCTGGCGGCCTACGCGTTCGCGCGGCTGGACTTCCGGTTCAAGAAGTTTTGGTTCGCGATCATGCTCGGCACGATGATGCTGCCGATCCACGTGGTGATCGTGCCGCAGTACGTGCTGTTCTCCGAGCTCGACTGGATCAACACCTACTGGCCGTTGATCGTGCCGAAGCTCCTGGCCACCGACGGCTTCTTCATCTTCCTGATGGTCCAGTTCATCCGGGGCATCCCGCTGGAACTGGACGAGGCCGCCCGGATCGACGGGTGCGGGCACTTCGCCATCTTCTGGCGGATCGTGATCCCGCTGTCGGTGCCGGCCCTGGCCACCACGGCCATCTTCACCTTCATCTGGACCTGGAACGACTTCTTCAGCCAGTTGATCTTCCTGACCGACCCGGAGATGTACACCGTCCCGGTCGCCCTGCGGACGTTCGTCGACGCGACGAGCCAGACCCCCTGGGGACCCGTCTTCGCCATGTCGATCGTCGCCCTCGCGCCGGTCTTCGGCTTCTTCCTCGCGGGCCAGCGCTATCTCGTCCGAGGCATCGCCACCACGGGGCTCAAGTGACACACCCCGCTCGCGCAGCACTCATCCACAGCACTTACAAGGAGGTAAGGAACGTGCACACGATCCGGAGAGATGGGGCGCGTACGCCCTGGCCCACCCGCCTGGGCGTGACCGGCGGCGTCCTCGGGCTGCTGCTGACCACCGCGGCCTGCGGCGGCGACGACGGCGGCGGCGCGGCCGCCGACGGGGGCACCACCCGCGAGGACGGGCCGGTCACCATGCGGATGTCGTGGTGGGGCAGCGACACCCGGCACGCCGCCACCCAGGAGCTGATCGACCTCTACGAGTCGCAGAACGAGGGCGTCACGGTGGAGGGCGACTTCACCGGCTTCGCCGACTACTGGGACCGCCTGGCCACCAGCACCGCCGGCGGCGACGCCCCCTGCCTCATGCAGCAGGACACCCGGTACGTCCGCGAGTACGCCGACCGCGGCGCGCTGCTCGACCTGGCGCCGTACATCGAGGACGGCACGATCGACACCAGCAACCTCGACCAGAACGTCGCCGAGACCGGCATGGTCGAGGACGCCACCTACGCCATCCCGACCGGCGTCAACGCCTTCTCCCTGGTCGTCGACCCGCAGGCCTACGCCGCCGCCGGCGTGGAGCTGCCCGACGACTCGTCCTGGACCTGGGACGAGATGGTCGACACCGCCGCCCAGGTCACCCAGGCGACCGGCGGCCAGGTGTACGGCATGCAGGCCATGGGCCTCAACGGTGGCGACACCAACTTCGAGGTCTACGCCCGCGAGCAGGGCGAGGCGCTGTTCGACGAGAACGGCGAGATCGGCTTCACCGCCGAGACCCTGGCCGACTGGTGGGCCATCGAGAAGGAGGCCTCGCAGACCGGCGCCGAGCCGCCGCCGGCCACCACGGTCGAGGTGTTCAACGGCGGGGTCGACCAGGCGCTGGTCGCCACCGGTGGCGGCGCCTCCGGCTTCTGGTGGACCAACGAGCTGCCGGCGCTGACCGCCGGGGCCGGCACCGAGCTGGAGTTCCGCCAGTTCCCCACCGTGGCAGGGGACGGCGAGACCGGCATGTACCTCAAGCCGGCCATGTTCTGGGCGATCAGCAGCGACTGCGAGAGCCCGGAGGAGGCGGCCATGCTCCTCGACTGGCTGATCAACTCCGAGGACGCCGTCAACATCATCAAGGCCGACCGCGGGCTGCCGGTGAACACCGAGCTGCGCGAGCAGATCGCGTCGACCCTGGACGCGCCGGGTCAGGCGGCCATCGCGTTCGTCGAGGAGATCACCCCCGACCTGCAGGAGCCCCCGGCGCTGCCCCCGCAGGGCGCCGGTGAGGTGCAGGCGATCCTGCAGCGCTACACCGAGCAGATCCTGTTCGACCAGATCTCGGTGGAGGACGCCGCCGAGCAGTTCATGACCGAGGTCGAGTCGGCGATCGCCTGACCGCCGGCCAGGGGGCGGCCGGCCACCGGCCGCCCCCTGGCACCGCCTCCCTGCACCCCTTCCCCGCCACCGAGAGGGAGTCGTGACCACCACCGACCCGTCCGCGCCCCCGGCACCGCGTCGCTACGCGATCGTCGGCACCGGCCACCGCGCCGAGATGTACGTCGCGGCGCTGCTGGGCAGCCACGCCGACGTCGGCCGGCTGGTCGCCCTCTGCGACCCCAACCGAACCCGGATGGCCTACTACCAGCGCCAGTTCGCCGCCGCCCACCCCGGCGCGGCGCCGCTGCCGGCGTACGCGCCGGAGGAGCTCGACACGCTGCTCGAGCGCGAGCGCCCGGACACCGTCATCGTCGCCAGCGTCGACCACACCCACGCCGACCACATCTCCCGGGCGCTGCGTGCCGGGCACGACGTGATCACCGAGAAGCCGCTCACCACCGACGCCGCGGGCTGCCGCACGATCGCCGACGCCGTCGCCGACAGCGGGCGCGACCTCGTCGTCACCTTCAACTACCGGTACTCCCCGCGGAACGCCGCCGTCCGCCGGCTCGTCGCCGAGGGCGCCATCGGCGACGTGACCTCCGTGCACTTCGAGTGGGTGCTGGACTCCGTCCACGGCGCGGACTACTTCCGCCGCTGGCACCGGGACAAGGCGCTCTCCGGCGGCCTCTTCGTGCACAAGGCCACGCACCACTTCGACCTGGTCAACTGGTGGGTCGACGCCGTGCCGGAGACCGTGTTCGCCCTCGGTGGGCTGCGCTTCTACGGCGACGCCAACGCGAAGGAGCGGGGCCTGGGCGAGCGCCCGGTGCGCAGCCACGGCGCCCCGGACGCCGGCCGCGACCCCTTCGCCCTCGACCTGGCCGGCAACGACCGGCTGCGCCAGCTCTACCTGGAGGCGGAGGCCGAGGACGGCTACATCCGCGACCAGGACGTGTTCTCCCCGGGCATCACCATCGAGGACAACATGGCGCTGCTGATGCAGTACGCCGGCGGCCCGGTGCTCAGCTACTCGCTCAACGCCCACGGCCCGTGGGAGGGCTACCGGGTCAGCATCAACGGCACCGAGGGCCGGATCGAGCTGTCGGTGGTCGAGCGCGCCGCGGTGGTCGCCGCGGACGACGTCATCGGCGGGTTCGGCGTCGCCGTCGACCCCAGCGCCACGCCCGAGCAGGTCCCGGCGGCCGCCGGCGTCCGGACGGAGGGCACCGAGCTGGTGCTGCAACGCCGCTGGGAGGCCGCTCAGCGGATCGAGGTCCCGGAGGGGCCCGGTGCGCACGGTGGGGGAGACGCCCTGCTGCTGGACGACCTGTTCCGCCCCGGCACCCGGTCCGACCCGCTCGGTCAGGCGGCCGGCTGGCTCGACGGCGTCCGCAGCGTGCTCGTCGGCGCGGCCGCCAACCAGTCCCTGACCACCGGCCAGGTCGTGCACCTCGCCGACTTCGGCATCCCGCTGCGGCCCGAGGCCGCAGCCGCTCCCGCCGGGAGCACCCGATGACCCCCTCACCCGCTTCGGAGGCAGCAACCGTGTCCAGCTCGATCGGCATCATCATGAACGGCGTCACCGGCCGGATGGGCTACCGCCAGCACCTGGTCCGGTCCATCCTCGCGATCCGGGACGCCGGTGGGCTCGAGCTCGCCGACGGCCGCCGGGTCGTGCCCGAGCCGATCCTGGTCGGCCGCAACGAGCGCAAGCTGGCCGAGCTCGCCGCCCAGCACGGCATCGAGCGGTGGACGACGGACCTGGACGAGGCGCTGCGGGACGACTCCGCGCCGATCTACTTCGACGCCCAGGTGACCCAGGCGCGGGAGAAGTCGATCAAGGCCGCGATCGCCGCGGGGAAGCACGTCTACACCGAGAAGCCGACCGCGGAGTCCCTCGAGGGCGCCCTGGAGCTGGCCCGGCTGGCCGCCGAGGCCGGGGTGAAGAACGGCGTCGTGCACGACAAGCTCTACCTGCCGGGCCTGGTCAAGCTGAAGCGGCTGATCGACGGTGGCTTCTTCGGCCAGATCCTGTCGGTGCGCGGCGAGTTCGGCTACTGGGTGTTCGAGGGCGACTGGCAGGAGGCCCAGCGGCCCAGCTGGAACTACCGCAAGGAGGACGGCGGCGGCATCGTCGTCGACATGTTCTGCCACTGGTCCTACGTGCTGGAGAACCTCTTCGGCCGGCCGGAGGCGGTCACCGCCAAGGCGGTCACGCACATCCCGACCCGGATCGACGAGCACGGGCAGCCGTACCCGGCCACCGCCGACGACGCCGCCTACGGCATCTTCGAGCTGCCCGGCGGCGTGATCGCGCAGATCAACTCCTCCTGGGCGGTGCGGGTCTACCGCGACGAGCTGGTCGAGTTCCAGGTCGACGGCACCGAGGGCAGCGCCGTCGCCGGGCTGCGCGAGTGCAAGATCCAGCACCGGGCCACCACCCCCAAGCCGGTGTGGAACCCGGACCTCCCGGTCACCGAGCGGTTCCGGGACCAGTGGCAGGTCGTCCCGGACAACGCCGACCTGGACAACGGCTTCCGGGCGCAGTGGGAGCAGTTCCTCCGCCACGTGCTGGAGGACGCCCCGCACCCCTACGACTTCCTTGCCGGTGCCCGCGGCGTGCAGGTGGCCGAGCTGGGCCTGCAGTCCTCCGCCGAGGGCCGCCGGATCGAGATCCCCGAGGTGACGGTGTGACGGCGATCCGCCTGCCGCAGGCCGACGGGACGGTCGCCGAGCACGGGATCGGTGCGCCCGGCGCCTTCACCCGCCCCGACGGGCCGCTGACCAGCCGCACCGCCTACGCCGCCGCGCACGTGGTGGCCGACCCGCTCGGCGACAACACCCCCGGCGCGCCGGTGGACGTCGACTGGGAGGCGACGCTGGCCTTCCGCCGGCACCTGTGGTCCTACGGCCTGGGGGTGGCCGACGCGATGGACACCGCCCAGCGCGGCATGGGCATGCCCTGGAGCACCACCGCCGAGCTGATCCGCCGCTCGGCCGCCGAGGCCCGGGCCTGCGGCGGGCTGCTGGCCTGCGGGGCGGGCACCGACCAGGCGCCGGCCGAGCTGGCCGGCACCGAGGAGGTGCTGGCCGCCTACCTCGAGCAGATCGAGGTGGTCGAGGACGCCGGCGCCACCGTGATCATCATGGCCAGCCGGCAGCTGGCCCGGGTGGCCCGCAGCCCGGAGGACTACGCCAAGGTCTACGCCCGGCTGCTCGAGCAGGTGTCCCGGCCGGTGGTCCTGCACTGGCTCGGCCCGATGTTCGACCCCGCGCTGACCGGCTACTGGGGCTCGGCGCAGCTGACCGAGGCCACCGACACGGTGCTGCAGGTGATCGCCGACCACAGCGCCAAGGTCGACGGGATCAAGGTCTCGATGCTCGACGAGGCGCACGAGGTGGAGATGCGCCGCCGGCTGCCCGACGGCGTCCGGCTCTACACCGGCGACGACTTCAACTACCCCACGCTGGTGCGCGGGGACGGCGAGTCCTACTCGCACGCCCTGCTGGGCATCTTCGACGCGATCGCCCCGGCCGCCTCGACCGCGCTGCAGGCGCTGGACCGCGGGGACCTCGCCACCTACGACCGGCTGCTCGAGCCGACCGTGGCGCTGTCCCGGCACCTGTTCGGCACGCCCACGTACTACTACAAGACCGGGATCGTCTTCCTCGCCTGGCTGGCCGGCCACCAGCCGGGCTTCCGGATGGTCGGCGGGCTGGAGAGCGCGCGCAGCCCGCAGCACCTGGCCGAGGTGTTCCGGCTGGCCGACGCCGCCGGGCTGCTGCCCGACCCGGAGCTGGCCGCGAGCCGGATGCGCACCTACCTGCAGACCGTGGGGGTCGACCAGTGACCGGCGACCCCCGGCTGGCGCGGCTGTCGATCAACCACAAGACGGTCGAGGGCTGGCCGATGCCCGACTTCGTCGACGGGGTGGCCGCCGCGGGGCTGTCCGCGCTGGGCACCTGGCGCGAGCCGGTCGCCGAGTACGGCCTGGAGCGGTCGGCGAAGCTGATCCGGGACGCCGGCCTGCGGGTCACCTCGCACTGCCGCGGTGGCTTCCTCACCGCGACCGACCCGGCCGCCCGGGCCGCGGCGCTGGAGGACAACCGGCGGGCGATCGACGAGACCGCCACGCTGGGCGCCGAGTCGCTGGTGATGGTGGTCGGCGGGCTGCCCGCCGGCTCCCGGGACCTGCTCGGTGCCCGGGAACGGGTCGCCGAGGCGCTGGCCGAGCTGGCCCCCTACGCCGGCGAGCGCGGGGTGCGGCTGTCGCTGGAGGCGCTGCACCCGATGTACTGCGCCGACCGGGCCGTGCTCTCCACCCTCGCCCAGGCCCTCGACCTGGCCGCGCCCTTCCCGTCCGCGCAGGTCGGCGTGGTCGTCGACACCTTCCACCTCTGGTGGGACCCGGAGGTCTGGCGCTCGATCGCCCGGGCCGGGGACCGGATCGCCTCCTTCCAGGTCTGCGACTTCCTCATGCCGATCCCGGCCGACGCGCTGATGGCCCGCGGCCACATGGGCGACGGCGTGATCGACTTCCCGCCGTTCGTGGCCGCCGTCGAGGCCGCCGGCTGGACCGGCGCCGTCGAGGTGGAGATCTTCAACGCCGACGTCTGGGCCCAGCCCAAGGCCGAGGTCGTGGAGACGGTCAAGCAGCGGTTCCTGGACGTCGTGCTGGCCGACGCCGTGGTGCCGGACGGCGTCCTCCCGGACGGCGTGCCCGCATGAGGGTGCTGGTCACCGGGGGCGCCGGCCGGCTCGGCCGCAGCGTCGTCGACGGGCTGGCCGACGCCGGGCACGAGGTCGTCTCGGTCGACGTCACCGCCGCGCCGCTGGAGAAGGCCGCCGCCACGTTCCCCGCCGACCTGACCGACCTCGGCCAGGCCTACGGGGTGATGGCCCGGTACCGCCCGGACGCCGTCGTCCACCTGGCCGCGATCGCCGTCCCGTTCAGCCGGCCCGAGTCGGTCATCCACGCCACCAACACCGCGCTGGCCTACAACGTGCTGCAGGCGGCGGTCGACTCCGGCGTCGGCACCGTGGTGACCGCCAGCAGCCCCACCGTGATGGGCTACGGCAGCCCGGCCGGCTGGGCGCCGCGCTGCCTCCCGCTGGACGAGGACCACCCGGCGCGGCCGTGGAACGCCTACGGGCTCTCCAAGCTCGCCGCCGAGCAGACCATGCGGATGTTCGCCGCCCAGCACGGCGACCGGGTGCGGCTGGCGGCCTTCCGGCCCTGCTTCGTGATCGCGCCGGAGGAATGGGCCGGCGCGCCGACCCAGCAGGGGCACACGGTGCGCGAGCGGATCGCCGACCCGCGGCACGGCGCGGTCTCGCTGTTCAACTACGTCGACGCTCGTGACTGCGCGGACTTCCTGGACACGCTGCTGGGCAAGGCCGGCGAGGTGCCCAACGGTGAGGTGTTCTTCGTCGGCGCCCAGGACGCGCTGGCCGAGGCGCCGCTGGCCGAGCTGCTGCCCGAGTTCTCCGGCGTCGCGCCCGAGCTGGCCGCCGGCCTGACCGGCACGAGCCCCGCGTTCAGCACCGCCAAGGCGGAGCGGCTGCTGGGCTGGACGGCGTCCCGCAGCTGGCGGACGGAGCTGCGGTGAGCACCGTCACCCGGCTGTCCAGCCGGCTGTTCCGGCTGCCGCTGTCCCGGCCGTGGGGCGCCGACGTGCCGGCGCTGCACCTGCTGGCCACCGAGCTGGAGACCAGCGACGGCCGCACCGGCACCGGCTTCAGCTGGACGCCGTCCATCGGGGCCCGCGCGCTCAAGTCGCTGGTCGACCACGACGTCGCCCCGGTGGTCGTCGGCGGGCCGGTGGAGCCCGGCGTCGTCTGGGACCGGCTGTGGTGGCACCTGCACGAGGCCGGCGGCGGCGGGCTGACCACGATGGCGATCGCCGCCGTCGACACCGCGCTGTGGGACCTCGCGGCGAAGGCGGCCGGGCAGAGCCTGGTCGACCACCTGGGCCGCCGGCGCGACCAGGTCGCCGTCTACGGCAGCGGGGTCAACTTCCACTACTCCCTCGAGGAGCTGGTGGCGCAGACCGAGCGCTGGGTGGCCGACGGCTGCACCGCGGTGAAGATCAAGGTGGGCCGCCCGGACCTGGCCGAGGACGTCGAACGGGTCGCCGCCGTCCGGGCGGTGCTCGGGCCGCACCGCCGGCTGATGGTCGACGCAAACCAGCGCTGGGACCTGCCCACGGCGCTGCGGGCGGTCCGGGCGATGGCCCCGTTCGACCTGTACTGGGTGGAGGAGCCGCTGGTCGCCGACGACCTGCCCGCGCTGGGCCGGCTGCACGACGCGGGGCTGGGCGTGCCGATCGCGGTGGGGGAGAACGTGTACACCGCGTTCCAGTACCGGGCGCTGCTCGCCTCCGGCGCGGCCGACGTCGTCCAGCCCAACGTGGTGCGCGTCGGCGGGATCACCCCGTTCCTGCGGATCGCCCAGCTCGCGGCGGCCGCCAGCGTGCCGGTGGCGCCGCACCTGCTGCCCGACGTCTCCGGGCAGCTGGCGATGTGCCTGCCGCTGGCCACGATGGTCGAGGACGTCGAGGACGCCTCGTTCGCGGCGCTCGGTGCACTCGCCCGGCCCAGTGGGGTGACCATCGCCGACGGCGTCCTCCGGGCGGAGACGGCACCCGGGCACGGGCTGGTCTTCGCCACCGACCGGATGACGGAGCTGGACGGCTGAGCCACCCGGCCTGCGCGCCGGACCATTGATCGAAGAAAGCGCTTGCCGTACGGTGACGACAGTCACACGCGCGACAGCGGACGAGCGAGGGAGCTCCCCATGGCATCGGTCACCTACGACAAGGCGACCCGGCTCTACCCCGGCGGCGACAAGCCGGCGGTCGACCAGCTCGAGCTGCAGATCGAGGACGGCGAGTTCCTGGTGCTGGTCGGCCCCTCCGGCTGCGGCAAGTCCACCTCGCTGCGGATGCTCGCCGGCCTCGAGGAGGTCGACGGTGGCGCCATCCGGATCGGGGACCGCGACGTCACCGACGTGCCGCCGAAGGACCGGGACATCGCGATGGTGTTCCAGAACTACGCGCTCTACCCGCACATGACCGTTGCGGACAACATGGGCTTCGCGCTGAAGATCGCCGGGATGGGCAAGGAGGAGCGCCGCACCCGGGTCGAGGAGGCGGCCAAGCTGCTGGACCTGGAGCCCTACCTGGACCGCAAGCCCAAGGCGCTGTCGGGTGGGCAGCGGCAGCGGGTGGCGATGGGCCGGGCAATCGTCCGCCAGCCGCAGGTGTTCCTGATGGACGAGCCGCTGTCCAACCTCGACGCCAAGCTGCGCGTGCAGACCCGCACCCAGATCGCCTCGCTGCAGCGCCGGCTGGGCATCACCACCGTCTACGTCACCCACGACCAGGTCGAGGCCATGACGATGGGCGACCGGGTCGCCGTGCTCAAGGACGGGATCCTCCAGCAGGTCGCCAGCCCCCGGGAGATGTACGACCGGCCGGCCAACGTCTTCGTCGCCGGCTTCATCGGCTCACCGGCGATGAACCTGGCCGAGGTGCCGCTGGTCGACGGCGGAGCCCGGCTCGGCGACGTCGTGGTCGAGCTCCCGCGGGAGGTCGTGACGGCGGCCGGATCGGACCGGTCCGTCACGCTCGGGTTCCGGCCGGAGGCGATGGAGCTCGCCGAGCCCGGGCAGGGCTTCAAGGCCCGGGTCGACCTGGTCGAGGAGCTGGGCTCCGACGCCTTCGTCTACGCCTCGATCGCCGACGCCGAGCTGGCCGAGCACCTGCACGGTGGCGAGACCGCGCAGATCGTGGCCCGGGTCGACGCCCGGCGGCCACCGGCCAAGGGCGGCGAGGTGTGGTTCACGATCCGCCCGGGCGAGGAGCACGTCTTCTCCACCAGTACCGGCCGGCGTCTCTCGCCCTGACGGAGCACCCCGCCCGGCCGGGGCGGGCGCCGCGCTGGCTCTTCCAGCTGCTGGGCGTGATGGTCCTGATCCAGGCGGCCATCGCGGTCGCCCGGCCGGTGTCCGCCTACCGGGCGATCGACCTGGGCGCCGGGGCCACCGAGATCGGCCTGCTCACCGCGGCGTTCGCGCTGCTGCCGATGGTGGTCGCCCTGCCGCTGGGCCGGGCCGCCGACCGCTGGCGGCCCGAGCCGATCCTGGTCAGCGGGGTGGCGCTGCTGGTCCTCGGCTGCGTGCTGCTGGCGACCAGCGGCACGCTGCCGGCGCTGGCGCTGGGCAACGTGGTGCTCGGGCTGGGCAACCTGGGCTGCATCGTCGGCGGGGAGAACGTCGTCGCCCGGCTGCCCGGTGACCGCCTGGACTCCGGGTTCGGCCTGTTCACCGCGGTCGTCTCGGCCGGCCAGCTGGTCGGGCCGGCGCTGGCCGGCGCGGTGCTGGCCACCGCGCCCGGGGAGCTGTCCACCGGCACCGCCCGTGCGCTGCTGCTCTCCGCCGCGCTGTGCGTCCTCGCCCTGCCGGCGTCCTGGTGGCTGGCTGCCGGCCGGCGGTTCCCGGCGGCCGCGGCCCGGCCGACCGGCCGCACGTCGGCCTTCCGGCTGCTCGGCCGGCCGCCGGTCCGCTCCGGGATCTTCGCCAGCCTGGTGCTGGCCGCGGCGGTCGACCTGCTGACCGCCTACCTGCCGTTGCTGGGGGAGAACCGCGGCATCTCCCCCGCGGTGGT
Source organism: Modestobacter marinus (assembly GCF_011758655.1). Taxonomy (NCBI): domain Bacteria; kingdom Bacillati; phylum Actinomycetota; class Actinomycetes; order Geodermatophilales; family Geodermatophilaceae; genus Modestobacter; species Modestobacter marinus. Next base: position 1,166,714 of record NZ_JAAMPA010000001.1, on the reverse strand, counting down.
CGGCGTGCTGCTCAGCGTCCGGGCCGGCGCCACGGTGGCGTCGCGGGTGCTGGTGCAGCGGATGCTGGTGCGGGTCGGCCGGGCCCGGCTGGTGGTGCTGAGCACGGTCGGGTCGGGGATCGCCGTGGCGTTCCTGCCCGCCACCGACGACGTCTGGGTGCTGGGCGCACTGCTGGCGCTGATCGGGTTCCTGCTCGGGGTGGGGCAGCCCCTGCTGATGACGCTGATCATCCGGGCGGTCCCGGACGACGCACGCGGCACCGCGCTCGCGCTCCGGCTGGTGGGCAACCGGGTCGGGCTGGTCGGCACGCCGGCGGCGGCCGGGCTGCTGGCCGGGACGGCGGGGGTGTCCGCGGCGTTCTGGCTGCTCGGCGGCCTGCTCGCGGTCGCCGTGGTCGGCGCCCGGCACAGCGACTGAGCCCTGAGGCGCCCTCGCCGAGTGACAGCTGAGCGGGCTCCCGCGCCCGGGGAAGGCCCGCTCAGCTGTCACTCGGCGGCGAAGCCCCGCGGCGGCGTCATCCGGGCCCCGTGCGGTGGCACGTGGTCCTGTGGCGCGAGCCATCGGGGCACGTGACGAGCACCGCAGTCGGCGCCGTCCCGGAATGGCCGGCCGGAGCGGCGACCTTGTCCCCGGCATGGACTTGTTCTCCCCCGTGGCGCTCGGTGACATCGAGCTCGCCAACCGCGTCGTGATGGCCCCGCTGACCCGCATGCGCGCCGGCGCCTCCGGCGTCCCGAACGACCTGCTCGTCGAGCACTACGCGCAGCGCGCGAGCCTCGGCCTGATCATCACCGAGGGCACCTACCCGAACGCCGAGTCGCGCGCCTACCCCGGCCAGCCGGGGATCGTCGACGACGAGCAGGAGGCCGGCTGGCGCCGCGTCGCCGACGCGGTGCACGCCCGGGGCGGGAAGATCGTCATGCAGGTGATGCACGGCGGTCGCGTCTCGCACACCGACATCACCGGCACCGACCGCATCGTCGCGCCGTCGGCGATCGCCCTCCAGGGCGAGGCCCACACCCCGAACGGCAAGGCGGCCTACCCGGTGCCGCACGCGCTGACCACCGAGGAGGCGCGCGCCACGCTCGCCGACATCGTGGCCGCCTCGGAGCGCGCGATCGCCGCCGGCCTGGACGGCGTGGAGGTGCACGGCGCCAACGGCTACCTGCTGCACGAGTTCCTGTCGCCCGCCTCCAACCAGCGGGACGACGTCTACGGCGGCACCCCGGAGAACCGGGCCCGCTTCGTCGTCGAGGTCGTCACCGCGGTCGCCCAGGCCGTCGGTGCCGGCAAGGTCGGTCTGCGGATCTCGCCCGAGCACAACATCCAGGACGCGCTGGAGACCGACCGGGACGACGTCCGGGCCACCTACGGCGCGCTGCTGGACGGGCTGCGCCCGCTGGGCCTGGCCTACCTGTCGGTGCTGCACGCCGAGCCGGCCGGGGAGTTCGTGCAGGAGCTGCGCCGCCGGTTCGCCGGCCCGCTGATCGCCAACAGCGGCTTCGGCACGGTGACCACCCGGGCGGAGGCGGTCGAGCTGATCGACGCCGCGCACGCGGAGGCCGTCGCCGTCGGCCGGATGGCCATCGCCAACCCCGACCTGGTCGAGCGCTGGGTCGGCGCCCACCCGGAGAACACGCCGAACCCGGCCACGTTCTACGCCGCCGGCGCCGAGGGCTACACCGACTACCCGACCCTGCAGCTCAGCCAGAGCTGAGCCCGGGTCGCCCCGCCGGCGCCCGGGCCGATGAGTCCGGGCGCCGGCGGCCGTCCTCCTGCTGAGGGCGCCCGACCCGGCGTCCGGCGTGGACGACGAGAGGACCCGCGATGAGTGCGAACGGCGAGCACCTCCAGCCCTGGGTGGGGCAGACGTACGACGGCCTGGCCGACCTGCTGGCCACCGGGCCGGCCGCGACCTGGGACGCCCCGTCGCTCTGCGCCGGGTGGCAGGTCCGGCACGTGGTGGCGCACGTGACGATGCCGGTGCGGTTGTCGGGCGAGCAGTTCGGGGTGGAGCTGGCCGCGGCCGGCGGGGACTTCGGGCGGCTCTCCGACACCGTGGCGGCCCGGGACGCCGCCCTGCCGGTCGCCGAGCACCTGGCCGCGCTCCGCTCGCCGGTGCTGCACGGCTGGCAGCCGCCCGGCGGTGGCGCCGTCGGCGCGCTCAGCCACGCGGTGATCCACTCCCTGGACGTGACCGTCGCGCTGGCCCGGCCGCCGGTCGCCCCCGCCGAGGCCGTGCTCGCCGTCCTCGACCACCTCACCGCCGTCGACGGCGCGTTCTTCGGGCTGGACCTGGCCGGCGTCCGCCTGGAGGCCGCCGACGCCGCCTGGAGCTGGGGCGACGGCGAGGTCGTCCGCGCGGACAGCGGCGAGCTGGTCGCCCTGATGGGTGGTCGCACGCTCCCCGACGGTCGGGTGCTGCCCCGCGGTTGAGCCGCGCCGTCGCGCCCGGCGGCGGCGCCCGGCCGGCCAGGTCTCGATCCGGTGACGGTCGGCGCCGGCGTCGTGCGGGAGCCGGTCCGGTGGGCACTCACCGTGTTGCGGACCGCCCACACGGGAATGACGACCGCCATCAGCCGACACACGACGTCCTGGGCCGTCGCGCCCGGGGAGGAGATCGTCATGCGCACCTCCACCCTGCCCCGCTCCTCCGCCGCCCGGCCGGGCCGGCGCAGCCGGCTCGCCCCGGTGCCCGTCACCGCCGCGGCCGCGCTCGCCCTGGTCCTCACCGGTTGCGGCTCGCCGGAGGATGCGGGGGACGGGGCGGAGGAGGACGTCACCGCGGTCGACATCTACAACGAGGAGTTCCCGGTCCTCGCGGGCGACGCGGGGGTCATCCAGGACGAGTCCGACCTCTCCGAGCAGGAGGAGCTGGTGGCGGTCGGTGACGTGGGCGCCGTCGCGCCGGGGGCCTTCGTCGCCGGTGGCGTGGGGATCCCGCAGCTGCTGATCGAGGCCGACCCGCAGGCGGCGCTGGCCGGGCTGCCCGACGAGCCCGCCGTGGCCACCGAGGTCCCGGTGTTCGCCGTCCCCACCGACGAGGGCTTCTGGATCGGCACCGAGCAGGTCCGCTTCTGGGTGCAGCTGACCGAGCCGGGTGAGTCCCCGGTGGACGTGGCGCCGGGCGACCGGGTGTCCTTCACCGGCGAGGTCGTGCCGAACGGCGACGGCTTCGTCGAGGGCCTGTCGCTGCCCGCCGACCAGGCCGCTGCGCTGACCGCCCTCGGGTACCACGTGGAGGTCCCGGCCGGCGAGATCACCGTCGGGTGACCCCAGCTCGACCGGTCGCCGTGCGCTGACCCTCGCCCCTGCACAGGGGGACGGCGGGCACCGCACGGCGGCGACCGGTGGGGGTCACGGAACCGTTGCGGACCGTCCACCCCCTTGACATGTGCTCGTCGTCACCCCGACGATCCCCCGCATGACTACGTTGTCATCGGGATCGCCCGACGAGTCGATGACTACGTTGTCATCGGACGTCGACGCTGGTCCGGGCGGTGCGCGAGCGGCCGGCCGACTGCCCACGATGGTCGACGTCGCCCGCACCGCCGGCACCTCGCAGAAGACCGTCAGCCGGGTGGTCAACGCCGAGCCGGGCGTCCGTCCGGAGACCGTCGAACGGGTGCAGCGGGCCATCGCCGAGCTGGGCTTCCGCCGGCACGACGGCGCCAGCCACCTGCGCCGCGGCACCAGCACCGCCAGCATCGGCCTGGTCCTCGAGGACCTCGCCGGCCCGTTCTACGCCGCGCTCACCGCCGGGGTCGAGCGCCGGGCCCGCGAGCACGGGTACCTGCTGCTCACCGGATCCGCCGACGGGGACGCCGAGCGCGCCGGCCGGCTGGTGCAGGCCTTCGCCGCACGCCGGGTCGACGGCCTGCTCATCGCCCCGAACCTGGTCGGCGACGAGGTGCTCACCGCGAACCTCCCGCCCGACGTCCCGGCGGTGCTGCTCGACCGGCCCAGCGCCGACCACGGCACCGACGAGGTGCTGTCGGACAACACCGGCGGCATCGCCCAGGCCGTGCACCACCTCGCCGAGCGCGGGCACCGGTCGATCGCCTACCTCGGTGACGACGAGCGGTTCTGGACCTCCCGCCAGCGCCGCGACGGCTTCCTCGCCGCGTGCGCCGAGCGCGGCCTCCCGACCGACGGCCTGGTGTCCCTCGGTGCGCTGACCCCCGAGCGCATCGCCGCCGCGGTCTCCGGCTGGACGGCGGCCGGGGTCACCGCCGTGGTCACCGGCAACAACCGGGCCAGCGTCGCCCTGCTGCACCACCTGCACGAGCGCACCGGCCCGCGCCTGGCGCACGTCGGCTTCGACGAGCTCGACCTCGCCGACCTCCTCGACCCGCCGCTCACCACGGTCGCCCAGGACGCCGCCGGCATCGGCTCGGCCGCGGTCGACCTGCTGTTCGAGCGGCTCGCCACGCCGACCCTGCCGCCGCGCTCGGTCGTCGTCGCCACCCGTCTCGTCGTCCGGCGGTCCAGTCCGCCGCCGGACGGCGCGTCCGCACCACCTGACCGGTTCGACCGATGACCGCCCGTCCCGACCTCCAGGAGCAGCCCATGTCCCGCACCCGCCTCTCCGTCCGCGCCGCCGTCCCGGTCGCGCTCACCACCGCCCTGCTGCTGGCCGGCTGCGGCGGGGGCGACGACGAGTCGGCGGCCGCCGAGCCGGCCGCCGAGGGCTCCACCGACTCCGCGGTGCCCGACACCAGCGACATCGTCGGCGGGGTCAGCGAGGACGCCGCGCTGGCCGAGGGCCTGCCGGCGGACCTGACCTCGCTGTCCATCGGGTCGAACGTGCAGTCCCCGCCGAACAACTTCTACGCCGAGGACGGCTCGACCCCGGTCGGCTTCGAGGTCGACATCATCACCGCGATCGGCAACAAGCTGGGCCTGGACGTCGAGTACTCCGACATGGCCTTCGACTCGCTGATCACCGGCCTGCAGACCGGCCGGGTCGACGCCACGATCGCCGGGATGAACGACACGCAGGAGCGGCAGCAGTCGATCGACTTCGTCGACTACTTCGAGTCGGGCATCACGATCATGGTGCAGAAGGGCAACCCGGCCGGGATCGAGTCCAGCGCCGACCTGTGCGGCCAGGCGATCGCCGTCGTCCAGGGGACGACGCAGGAGGACTTCGCCGCCGAGCAGTCCGCCGAGTGCGAGGCGAACGGTGAGGAGCCGCTGGCGGTCACCGCGACCCCGAGCGACTCGCAGAACCAGACCCAGCTGCGCACCGGCCGGGTCGACGCGATCCTCAACGACCTGCCGACCGCCGTCTACATCTCCCAGACGGCCGGCGACGGCGAGTACTTCGAGACCGTCGACCAGGACCCGATCAACGGCGGCCCCTACGGCATCGGCCTCAACAAGGAGGACGCCGCGCTGCGCGACGCCATCCAGCAGGCGCTGCAGCAGCTGATCGACGACGGCACCTACGAGGAGATCCTCACCGCGTGGGACGTCACCTCGGGCGCGGTCGACCAGGCGACCGTCAACGGTGGCTGAGCGCGCCGGCGCGGCGCTGACCAGGCCGGTCGACGCACCGGGGGACGGCGACCTGCTGCCCCAGGTGCGGATCCGGCACTGGGGGCGCGTGGTCGCCGGGCTCGCCGTCCTCGCCGTCCTCGGGTTGCTGTTCCAGGCGATCTCCCGGGGCGACATCGACTACGCCAGCATCCCGGCGCTGCTCACCCAGGACGTCATCCTGGAGGGCCTGGTCGACACCATCGTGCTGGCGGTGATCGCCCAGGCCGGGGCGATCGTCATCGGCACGGTGGTGGCGCTGATGCGGACCTCGGCCAACCCGGTGCTGCGCTGGGTCTCCTGGGCCTACATCTGGGTGTTCCGCGGTCTGCCGGTGCTGCTGCAGATCCTGCTCTGGTACAACATCGCGCTCGTCTTCCCGACGTTCACGATCCCGATCCCGTTCACCGACGCCTACCTGCTCGACCAGCCGGCGAACGTGATCATGACCGGCTTCCTGGCGGCGCTGCTGGGGCTGGGGCTCAACGAGAGCGCCTACATGGCCGAGATCGTCCGGGCCGGGCTGACCAGCGTCGACCGCGGGCAGACCGAGGCGGCCAAGTCGATCGGGATGTCGCCGGCAAAGGTGCTGTCCCGGGTGGTGCTGCCGCAGGCGATGCGGGTGATCATCCCGCCGACCGGCAACGACTTCATCAACATGCTCAAGGGGACGTCGATCGCCTCGGTCATCGGCTTCACCGAGCTCATCCACGCAGCCAACGCGCTCTCCAGCCGCAGCCTCGCGGTCATGGAGACGCTGCTGGCGGTGGCCGTCTGGTACATGGTGGTGGTGAGCGTGGCCAACGTCGGGCAGTACTACCTGGAACGGCACTACAACGCCTCGATCCGGCCCACGGGCACCCGTGGGTCCGTGTGGGCCAAGGTCGGCGGCTCGCTGCGCACGCCGCCGTTCATGCGGGGTTCCCGGTGAGCGGGGGTGCCGCCCAGGGCGAGGTGCTGGTGCGGGCGCGTGGGTTGCGCAAGCACTACGGGTCGCTGGAGGTGCTCCGCGGCGTCGACCTCACGGTGCGGCGCGGGCAGGTCGTCGTCCTGCTCGGGGCCTCGGGTGCGGGCAAGAGCACGCTGCTGCGTTGCGTGAACCACCTCGAGGCCGCCGACGGCGGCGAGATCTGGGTGGACGGCGTGCCGATCGGCTTCCGCCTCGACGGCGACCGGCTGCACGAGCTCCGGGAGAAGGACGTCGCCCGGCAGCGCGCGGAGATCGGCATGGTCTTCCAGCGGTTCAACCTCTTCCCGCACCGCACCGTGCTGGCCAACGTGACCGAGGGGCCGGTGCAGGTGCGCGGCGTCCCGCGGCGCGAGGCGGAGGCCTACGCCCGGGAGCTGCTGGAGCGGGTGGGGCTGGGCGACAAGGTCGACACCTACCCCGACCGGCTCTCCGGCGGGCAGCAGCAGCGGGTGGCGATCGCCCGGGCACTGGCGATGCGGCCCAAGCTGCTGCTGTTCGACGAGCCGACCAGCGCCCTGGACCCCGAGCTGGTCGGGGAGGTGCTGGCGGTGATGACCGAGCTGGCGCGGGAGGGGATGACGATGATCGTCGTGACCCACGAGATCTCCTTCGCCCGCGAGGTCGCCGACCACGTCGTCTTCATGGCCGGCGGGGTGGTGGTCGAGGAGGGGCCGCCGGAGCAGGTGATCGGTGCGCCGCAGCACGAGCGCACCCGCGCGTTCCTGGCCCGGGTCACCGCGTGAGCGCTGGTTACCTGTCCTCCTTCGCCGAGGACGAGGGCTACCTGGACTTCGCCCGGGTCGGCCCGCCGTCCCGGCCGGTGGTCGAGGCCGGCACCGCGGCGCTGGCCGCGGTGTCGGCCGCCGGGCTGGGCACGGTCGACGAGCTGATGGGCGCCGAGGGCCGGGCGCTGGCCGCGGCGTCCCGGCTGCTCGGCTTCCCGCCGGGCAACGTCGCCTACTCGCCGAGCACCTCGGCCGGGCTGTTCCAGGCGGCGTTCGCGGTGCACGGCCCGGTGCTGGTCAGCCCGGCGGAGTTCCCGGCGAACCTCTACCCGTGGTGGCGCGCGGCGTCGGCCGGGCGGGTCGGCGTCGTGCCGCTGCCGGCCGGGCCGGTGACGCCGGACGCCGTCCGGACCGCCCTGCCCGGCTCCGACGCGGCGGCGCTCGTGGTCAGCGCCGTCGACTTCGCCACCGGCTTCCGGGCCGACCTGCCCGGGCTGCGCGAGGTGCTGGGGGAGCGGCTGCTGGTCGTGGACGCGATCCAGGGCCTCGGCGCCGTGGACGAGGACTGGACGGCGGCCGACGTGCTGGTCGCCGGTGGGCAGAAGTGGTTGCGCAGCGGCTGGAGCACGGGGGTGGTCGCGGTCTCCGACCGGGCGCTGGAGCGGCTGGACCCGCTGCTGGCCGGCTGGACCGGGGTGCAGGACGCCACCGGCTACGACGGGGAGGAGCACCCGCTGGCCGAGGGGGCGGCCCGGTTCAGCACCACGAACACCAGCCCGGTCGCGCAGGCCTGCCTGGCCGCGGGGCTGGAGCTGCTCGAGGCCGCCGGCCCCGCGTGGGTCGCCGGCCGGATCTCCGCGCGGGTCGACGAGCTGCTGGAGCTGCTGGACCGGCGCGGGGTGCTCGTCACCTCGTCCCGGGAGCGGGCCGCGCGCGCCGGGATCGTGGCGTTCCGGGTGCCCGGCGTCGACGGTGCGGAGCTGCACGCGGCCCTGGGCCGGGCCGGGGTCACCTGCACCCGGCACGGCGAGCGGGTGCGGCTGAGCGTGCACGCGACGACCACGCCGGTCGCGCTGCAGCGGGTGGACGACGCCCTGTCCCTCCTCGGTGCGACGGCCGCCCAGGCCTGATCGCACCGGTCTGCGCCGACCGGGGTCCGCCCTCGCCGGACGACCCCGGTCACCACCCGGCGGGGCGCCCCCGCAGGCCGCGGGGGACGTGGCGTAGGAGGTCTCGATCCGGTGACGGTCGGTGTCGGGTTCGTGCACGGGCCGATCCGGTGGGCACCCACTGTGTCGCGGGCCGCCCGGATCAGGAGCGGCGACCGCCCCCAGCCGACAGACCACGTCCTGGGCCCGTCGCGGCCCGGTGAGGAGATCGTCATGCGCACCTCCACCCTGCTCCGCTCGTCCGCCGTCCGTCCCGGTCGGCGCAGCCGCCTCGTCTCGGTGCCCGTCACCGGTGCTGCCGCCCTCGCCCTCGTCCTCACCGGTTGCGGTTCGGACGACGAGGTGGGCGTCGGGGACACCGACGTCGTCGAGGAGGACGCGAACCTCCTCGAGGAGGAGACCGAGATGTCGGAGTCGGAGATGTCGGAGACCGAGATGACGGAGGGTGACGCTGCGGACTCGACCGGCGCCGGTGCCGCCGTGCCGGGCTCGTTCGTGGCCGGCGACGTCGCGATCCCGCAGCTGCTGACCGGGGCAGACCCCCAGGCCGCGCTCGCCGAGCTGCCCGACGAGCCGGCCGTGGCCACCCAGGTGCCGGTGTTCGCCGTCCCCACCGACGAGGGCTTCTGGATCGGCACCGAGACGGCCAAGATCTGGGTGCAGCTGGTCGGGCAGGGCGAGTCCCCGATGGACGTCAACCCCGGTGACCGGGTGTCCTTCACCGGCGAGGTCGTGCCGAACGGCGACGGCTTCGTCGAGGGCCTGTCGCTGCCCGCCGACCAGGCCACCGCGCTGACGGAACTCGGCTACCACGTCGAGGTGCCGGCCGGCGAGCTCACCATGGGCTGAGTCGCCGCTGTGCGCGGTCGTCAGGCGGCGTGCTGGGCGGGGAGCTGGTCGGTCAGGGCCTCGGCCAGGTGGCGGCCCCGGGGCGGCAGCGGCGGTGCCGCGTGGATGACCTGGATCGGCTCGGGCGCGGCCTCCACCGTGGGCTCGGCTGCCTCCGCCTGGACCGGCTCGGCCACCGGTGCCGCCGCCTCGGGCAGCGGCACCCGGACCGAGGCCGGGTCCTCGGCGATGGTGGCGACGGCGGCGAGGCCGTCGGCGTGGATGCGCGCGATGGACGCCAGGACGGCGGTGGCCATCTCCTCGATGGCCTGCACGTCCGTGGCGGTGTGCTCGGCGGCAGCGTGGATGCTCATGTCGTCGTCATCGGCAGCCTCCCGCGCCGCCGGAACCGGTTCGTCACGAGGATCCTCAGCGGCGCGGTCCCGGCGCCTCCCGGATCAGACGCCGGAGGCGGCGGCGGGCACCCGGGCCACCCGGGGTGGCGCGGCCGGCCGGCGTCGCAGTGCCCACTCGACCACCGCCAGGTTCACCACCCAGCCGGCCAGCATCGCCACCACCCGGCCACCGCCGCCGGGCTCGCTGCCCAGGAACACCCAGGGCAGGTGGGTGAGCACCTGCGTCCCGGCACCCAGGCCGATCGCGTAGCCGCGGGCCATCCAGGCGCGGTGGTCCGGCACGTCCCGCCGCCGGATGGCCACCACCCCGAGCACGATGCACCCGGCCATGGCCACGCCGAAGAACAGCCGGATCGGCGTCAGCAGCACGTCGTCACCCGCCGGGCGCGCGTAGGACAGCGTCATCCACACCCCCGACAGCGCCGCCGCGAGCCCGGCGAGGACCAGCACCCGGCCGGCCCGCCGGTGCCAGGCGGGCCGGCGCCGGCGGATCCGCGGTGCGAACTGGAAGGCCCCCAGCAGCGTGTACACGGTGGCGCTGACGATGTGCACCACGACCGGTACCGGTGCGGCGACGAACCGGGCGTTGGCCGCGGTCACCTGCGGATCGCCGGCCAGATCGGTCACCCGGGCCGCACCGGCGAGCACCGGGACCAGCCCGAGCAGGAGGAGCCCGGCGAGGACCCACCACTGGCGCCTGTCCGCACTTCTCGAGGCCATGACGCCCTCTCCCCATCGCGGGTGTACGGCGTACACCCATGACGAGGAACGTAGGTGTACGCCGTACACCTGTCAAGGAGGTAGGTTGCCGCCGTGGCTCCTCCCGCGCGGCGCGCACCACTGAGTACCGAGCGGGTGCTGCGTGCCGCGGTCGACCTCGCCGACGTCGCGGGCGTCGAGGCGGTGAGCATGCGGCGGCTGGCCCAGGAGCTCGGCGTCGTCCCGATGGCGCTGTACAAGCACGTGGCGAACAAGGACCAGCTGCTGGACGGCATGGTCGACGTCGTCCTCGCCGAGATCGACCCGGCTGATCCGGCGCTGGACTGGCAGGCCGCGGTGCGGGCGCGGGTGCTGTCCGCCCGGCAGGCGGTGCTGCGCCATCCCTGGGCTCGACAGGCGATCGAGTCCCGCACCCACCGGACGCCGACGGTGCTCGGCCACATGGACTCGCTGGCCGGCGCCTTCCGTCGTGGCGGGTTCTCCGCCGACCTCACCCACCACGTGATGCACGCGCTGGGCAACCGGATCTGGGGCTTCAGCCCCGAGCTGTTCTACGAGCCGCCGGCCGCGGACGCGGCGACCCCCTCTGTCGCGGAGCAGCAGGCGCTGGCGGCGGAGTTCGCCGAGCGGTACCCGCACATCCTGGAGATCGCGGTCGCGGCGACCGGTGGCGACCTGTCCGGCGTCGGCGGGGGGTGTGACGAGCAGTTCGAGTTCGAGTTCGCGCTGGACCTGCTGCTGGACGGCTTCGACCGGCTGCGCGTCCAGGGCTGGAGCTCCCGGCGCAGCTGACGTCAGCCGCGCGGCGGCGCGGGTGGGAGCCGGCTCCGATCCGTGGTGGAGCTCATCGCCGGCCTCCACTGCCCGGGATCGTGGCCGGGCCGTCGGCGACCACGCGCCCCTGGTCGAGTGCCAGCACGGTGTCGGCGTGGGCCACCGCGGCGTCCTCGTGGGTGGCGTGCAGCACGGCCGCACCCCGCCCGGCCTCTGCCCGCAGGGCGTCCAGGAGGGCGTCCTGCGTCGCGGCGTCGACCCCGGCGGTGGGCTCGTCGACGAGCAGGACGTCGGCCCGCGCGACCAGGCCCTGGGCGACCAGGGCCCGCTGTCGCTGTCCGCCGGAGACGGCCGCCAGCGGTCGGTGCAGCAGGGGAGTGAGGCCCAGCCGGTCCGCGCACTCGGCGATCCGGGCGCGGTCGGACCGGCGCAGCCGCCGCCACGGCCCGCGCTCCCGCCAGCAGCCCATGGCCAGCGTGTCCCCGACGGTGAGGGGCAGCTGGGCGCTGACGGTGCCGTGCTGTGGCACGTACGCCACGCTCGACCCGCGGGGGCGCTCGATGCGGCCGCCGGTCGGCGGCAGCACCCCGGCCAGGACGTCGAGCAAGGTCGACTTCCCTGCTCCGTTCGGGCCCACCAGCGCCGTCACCGTCCCGGCCCGGAGCCCGGTCGTCACGCCGTCCAACGCGAGGACGGCGCCGCGGCGGACGCTCAGGTCATGCACGGCCAGCACCGGACCAGGCTAACAGGACTGAGAATCGTTCTCGGTAAGGTGCGGGTGTGGCCTGGCTGATCGACCCGCTCCTGCTCCCGTTCATGCAACGGGCGCTGCTGGGCGGCGTGCTGGCCGCGGTCACCTGCGCGGTGGTCGGCACCTGGGTGGTCGTCCGCGGCCTGGCCTTCCTCGGGGAGGCGCTGGCCCACGGCATGCTGCCCGGTGTCGCGGTGGCGGTGCTCGCCGGCTGGCCACCGCTGGTCGGCGCGGCGGTGAGCGCCGGGCTGATGAGCGCGGGGGTCGGCGCGGTGTCCCGGCGGGCCGGCCTGTCGCACGACACGGCGATCGGGCTGCTGTTCGTCGGCATGCTCTCGCTCGGCGTCGCCATCGTGTCCCGGTCGAGGTCGTTCGCCACCGACGTCACGGCGATCCTGTTCGGCGACGTCCTGGCCATCCGCTCGGCCGACCTGCTGCTGCTCGCCGTCGCCCTGGTCGTCCTGGTCGGGGCCACGGCGCTGCTGCACCGGCCGTTCGTCGCGCTTGCCTTCGACCCGCGCACGGCGGCCACCCTGGGCCTGCGGCCACGCGCGGCGCACGTCGCGATGGTGCTGCTGGTGACGGCCGCGGTCGTCACCTCCTACCAGGCGCTCGGCACCCTGCTGGTGGTCGCGCTGCTGCTCGCCCCGGCTGCCGCGGCCCGCCAGTGGACCGACCGGCTGCCCTCGACCATGGCGCTGGGTGCGCTCTTCGGGGCCGCGGCCGTGCTCGCCGGCCTGCTGCTGTCCTGGCACGCCGGTACCGCCGGCGGTGCCTCCATCGCCTTCTCCGCGGTGGGCCTGGTGGCCCTCTCGGTCGCCGCGCGCGCCGTCGTCCCCCGCTGACCCCCCGATGTCTGGAGTCCTCCCGTGTCCCGACCACCCCGCCTCGCCCTGAGTGCCCTGACCGGCGTGCTGCTGGTCGCCGGCTGCGGCTCCGGCGGTCCCGGCGCCGCTGACGACACCTCGGACGACGCGGCCGCCCCGAGTCCCTCCGGCGGGCACGGCTACGTCGAGGGCGCCGCCGAGCTGACCGAGCCCCAGCTGCAGCTGGCCTACCTCGACGGGGCGGGATCGGTGCACGCGCTGGACCTGCTCACCGAGGAGCAGGCCGAGCTGGGGTCCGTGGGTGAGGTCTCCTCGGTGGCCACCGACGGCCGGTTCCTGTTCGCCGCCTCCGAGGCCGCAGGAGAGCTGACCGTCGTCGACACCGGCACCTGGACCGTCGACCACGGCGACCACGTGCACTACTACCGCGCACCCGCACAGGTGGTCGGCAGGCTGGACTGGTCGGGGGAGGTGCGGGTGGCGTCGTCGGAGACGCTGACCGCCCTCTTCTCCCCGGACACCGGCACCGGCGTGGTGCTCGACCGGGCCGCCCTGGGTCAGGGGGAGGTCGAGGAGGTCGCGAGCGTCGGCGGTGAACCGCACGACGGCGCCCTGGTGCCGCTGGGCAACTGGCTGGTCGCGACCACCGCCGACTCGGTGGTCGGACTGGACGCCGAGGGGGAGCCGCTGCCCGGCGGCGGCGCGGAGTGCGCCGACCCCCGGGGTGGGCACCCCACCCGGGTCGGGGTGGTCGTCTCCTGCGCCGACGGCGCCGTGCTCGCCACGGGCGGCGGCGACACGATCGCGTTCGAGCGGATCCCCTATCCGGAGCCGGTCGCCGAGGGCGAGCGGGCGGCGGGCCTGGACAACCGGGCCGGTCGTCCGTCCGTTGCCGCCCCGGCCGGGCAGCGTGGCGTGTGGGTGCTGGACAGCCGGGCCCGCAGCTGGCAGCTGGTGCCCACCGACACCCCCTGGGTGCACGCGGTGGCCGCCGACGACGCCGACGACCGGGTGGTGGGCGTGGACGCCGCCGGCCGGGTCGTCGTGCTCACTCCCGAGGGCGGCGCGGTCGCGGCGACGGAGCCGCTGCTGCCGGTGGACCGGCTGGCCGAGGTGGACCTGCAGGTCGACGCCGACCGCGCCTACGTCAACGTGCCCGGTGGCGACCGGCTGATCGAGGTCGACTACGCCGACGGCGCCCGGGTGGCCCGGACGTTCGCCACCGAGGTCGAACCGGCGCACCTCGCGGAGACCGGGCTGTGAGGCGCGCGGCCGCACTGTTCGTCACGGGGGCGTTGCTCGCCGGCTGTGGTGGCGCCGCCGCCGACGACCGGCCCCTGGTGGTGGTGACGACGAACATCCTCGGCGACGTCGTCGGCGAGCTGGTGGGCGAGCAGGCCGAGGTGCTGACGCTCATGCCGGCCGGCGCCGACCCGCACTCCTTCGAGGTGTCGGCGCAGCTGGCCGCCCGGATGCGCGAGGCCGACCTGCTCGTCGCCAACGGCCTGGGGTTGGAGGAGGGCGTGGCGCGGCACGTCGAGGCCGCCCGGGGGGACGGGGTGACCGTGGTGGAGGCCGGGGAGTTCGTCGAGCCGGTCGAGTGGACCACCGAGGACGACTCCGGCATCGACCCGCACTTCTGGACCGATCCCCAGCAGGTGCTCGCCGTCGTCGACGGGGTGACCGACGCGCTGGCCGACGTCGACGGCCTCGACGACGGCCGGCTGGCCACCGACGCCGACCGCTACCGCGGGGAGGTCGCCGGGCTGGACGCGGAGATGGCCGAGCGGTTCGGCGAGCTCCCGCCGGAGCGCCGCGCCCTGGTGACCAACCACCACGTCTTCGGCTACCTCGCCGAGCGCTTCGACTTCACCGTGGTGGGTGCGGTGATCCCCAGCGGCACCACGCTGGCCTCGCCCAGCGCCAGCGACCTCGACGAGCTGGCCACCGCCGTCCGGCAGGCCGGCGTGCCGACGATCTTCGCCGACTCCTCGCAGCCGGACCGGCTGGCACAGGTGCTCGCCGAGCAGGCCGGGCTGGACGTCGCGGTCGTCCCGCTGTTCACCGAGTCGCTGACCGCGGACGGGGGCGGCGCGGACACCTACCTGCAGATGATGCGCGCCAACACCGAGGCGATCGTCGACGGACTGGGTTGAGACCGATGTTGGGATTGAGAATCATTGTCAGTATGGTGACGGGCATGAAGACCGCTCGACTCTCTCCCCCCATCCGCTGGGCCACCCTGGGTGCAGCGGGCCTGCTCGTCGTGGGCTGCTCCAGCGACTCCGGCACGACCCCCGACGCCTCCTCCGGCGACGTCTCCCCGGCCGCGTCCGTCGAGGAGGTCTCCGCCCCCCAGTCCCGCGTGGTGCTCACCTACGACGGCGGCGTCCTGGTGCTCGACGCCGGCACCCTCGAGGTGGTCGGCGACCACGAGAAGGACGGCTTCCTCCGGGTCAACGCCGCCGGCGACGGCCGGCACGCCCTGGTCACCACCGACGAGGGCTTCCAGGTGCTCGACACCGGGGTCTGGACCGACGGCGGCACCTCCTACGCCGGTGACCCCGAGCTGACCGACGACGTGTTCGCCGCCGACACCGCCGGGCACGTCGTCGTCCACGGCGACCGCACCGTGCTCTTCGCCGACGGCACCGGCGACATCACCTCCTTCGAGACCGCCGCCCTGCGCAGCTCCGAGGGCCTGCCCGAGACCGAGGAGTGGACGTCGGAGGAGGCGCACCACGGCGTCGCCATCGAGCTGGAGGACGGCTCGATGCTGTCCACCCTCGGCAACGAGGACGGGCGCTCCGGCGTCCGGGTGCTCGACGCGTCGGGTGCGGAGGTCGCCCGCAACGAGGAGTGCCCGGGCGTGCACGGCGAGGGCACGGTGGCCGGTGAGGTCGCGGTCTTCGGCTGCGAGGACGGCGTGCTGGTCTACGACGGGGAGTTCGCCAAGCTCACCGCTCCCGACGAGTTCGGTCGCACCGGCAACGTCTTCACCACCGAGACCTCGCCGGTCGCGCTGGGCGACTACAAGAGCGACCCGGACCTGGAGGGCTACCTGCTCTCCGACATCGCGCTCGTCGACACCGCCGCCCCCGGGCTGACGGTCGTGCCGCTGCCCGAGGGCGTCCGGTACACCTTCCGCGACCTGGCCCGCGGCCCGCAGGACGAGGCGGTCGTGCTGGGTTCCGACGGTGCCCTGCACCTGTTCGACGAGGAGTCCGGCGAGCTGCTGGAGAGCCACCCGGTCATCGACGCCTGGGAGGGGCCGGCCGAGTGGCAGGACCCGCACCCGGCGCTGAAGGTCGTCGACGGCATCGCCTACGTCACCGAGCCGGCCGCGAACGCCGTGCACGCGGTCGACCTGGCCACCGGCGAGGTGCTGGCCACCGGCGAGCTCGACGTCACCCCCAACGAGATCGCCGTCGTCACCGGCTGACCTCTCTCCCCACCCGACGGGCCGGGCCGGCACCTCGCCGGCCCGGCCCCCTCGTCGTCCCGGGCGGTCAGGCGGGGGGTGCGTCGCCGTCGGGAGCGGGGCGGTGCCAGCCCCGCGTGACCGAGGCGCGGCACCGGTCGGGGTCGTCGCCGGAGGCGGTGAACAGCGCGGCGAGCAGGAAGGGGCCGTGGTCCAGGGTCTCCCGGGGCAGCGGCCCGGTGGCGACCAGGGAGACCAGCCCGTGGCCGAGACTCCAGCTCTGGACCGCCAGGTCCAGCGGGACGACGTCGCGGCGGTAGCGGCCGGCGTCCCGCCCCCGCCGGGCGGCCTGCACGAGGTGCTCCAGGGTGGCGTCGGCCGCCGGGAGGTCCTCCAGGTCGACGCTCGCGTCGAACATGACCCGGTAGAGGTCCGGGTGGGTGAGGGCGTGATCCAGGTAGGCCGCGCACAGGGCGGTCAGGTCGCGCACCGGGTCGGGGGAGACGGGCACCGCGGTGAGCCGGGCACTCAGCCGGGTGAAGCCCTCCTGTCGCAGTGCCTGCCAGAGGCCGTCCATGCCGCCGAAGTGCGTGTACACGGCCATGGTCGAGACGCCGGTGCCGGCGACCAGGGTGCGCAGGGTGACCGGTTCGCGGGCCCGGAGCATCACGGCGGCCCGCTCGATCAGCCGGGTGCGGACCGCCGGGTCCTTCGGGCGGGCCATGCGGCGACGGTACATGCCATAACGCTGCTATGTTGACGCGGTGCCCGGAGGGCCGGGCGGCCACGAGCGAGGAGTCAGCATGGCGATCACCCTGATGAACCCGACCGGACTGCCGGCGCCCGACGTCTACCACCAGGTCTCCGTCGCGACCGGGTCCCGGCAGGTGTTCGTCGCCGGCCAGGTCGCCGTCGACGCCACGGGGGAGAAGGTCGGCGTCGGCGACTTCACCGCCCAGGTCGCCCAGGCCTACCGCAACGTCGGCACCGCCCTGGCCGCAGCCGGTGCGACCTTCGCCGACGTCGCGACGATGACCGTCTTCGTCGTCGACTGGACGCTGGACAAGATGCCGGCCTTCCTCGAGGGCGTCGCCCGGGCGTCGGCGGAGCTGGGTGTCACCCCGGCCGCGCCGGCCTCGCTGATCGGGGTGTCGGTGCTGTTCGACACCGACTTCCTGGTCGAGGTGCAGGCCACCGCCGTCCTGGACTGAGGCGGCGGTCCGCGGCCGGGCACGTCGCCGGCCCGGCCGCGGACGGCGTCACCGGCGCCGGGCTGCGGCGCCCAGCGCCGGCGTCGTCCACATGTTGTCGCCGACGTTGACCGTGTGGCCGGGCGGGACGATCGCGTCGATGCGGTCGAGCACGTCGTCGGACAGCTGCACGCCGTCGGCGGCGAGGTAGGACTCCAGGTGCTCCATCGTGCGCGGCCCGACGATCGCCGAGGTCACCGCCGGGTGCCGGACCACGAAGGCGATCGCCAGCTGCACCAGCGTCAGCCCGCTCTCGTCGGCGAGTGTGCCGAGGGCGTCGGCAGCGTCGAGCTTGGCGGCGTTCGCCGGGTCCGCGGCGTCGTAGACCCCGGGGAAGCGCTGCGCGCGGCCGACCGAGCCCGGCCCGCTGACCTCCTGGCCCTTCCGGTACTTGCCCGACAGCCAGCCGCCGGCCAGTGGGCTGTAGGTGAGCACGCCCATCCCGTACCGCTGGGCGGTGGGCAGCACGTCGGCCTCGACGGCGCGGGTGAGGACCGAGTACGGCGGCTGCTCGGTGCGGAACCGCTCCCGGCCGCGGCGCTCCGCGGTCCACTGTGCCTCGACGATCTCCGAGGCGGGGACGGTGGAGGCGCCGAAGGTGCGGATCTTCCCGGCGTGCACCAGGTCCGACAGGGCGCCCAGCGCCTCATCGACGTCGGTGGCCGGGTCGAGCCGGTGCACCTGGTAGAGGTCGATCCAGTCGGTCCCGAGCCGGCGCAACGAGTTCTCCACGGCCTGGGTGATCCAGCGCCGGGACGTGCCGCGCTGGTTGGGGTCCTGCCCGAACGGCAGGCCGACCTTCGTGGCCAGGACGACGCCGTCGCGCCGGCCGCCGGCCAGGGCCTTGCCGACGACCTCCTCGGACTCGCCGCCGGAGTACACGTCGGCGGTGTCGATGAACGTGATGCCGGCGTCGAGGGCGCGGTGGACGATCCGCACGCCCTCGTCGTGGTCGGGGTTGCCGACGGCGCCGAACATCATCGCGCCGAGGCAGAGCTGGCTGACGGAGATGCCGGTGCGGCCGAGATGGCGTAGTTCCACGGGGAGCTCCTCGCGCTGGGTAGGCTGTGCCCGAAACGGACAGCCTGTCCGCCAACCGTACCGAACACCCTCTCCACTTAGGAAGCCCATGACTCCCGACGCCGTCCGTCCCGCTGTGCGGCGTGCCGACGCCGAGCGCAACCGGGAACGGATCCTCGCCGCCGCGCGCCAGGGGTTCGCCGAACCGGGCGCCCCGCTGTCGATGGCCGAGGTCGCCCGCCGGGCCGGGGTCGGGATGGCCACGCTCTACCGCAACTTCCCCGGACGGCGGGAGCTGCTGGAG
Organism: Modestobacter marinus; assembly: GCF_011758655.1. NCBI lineage: Bacteria > Bacillati > Actinomycetota > Actinomycetes > Geodermatophilales > Geodermatophilaceae > Modestobacter > Modestobacter marinus. Next base: position 1,148,000 of record NZ_JAAMPA010000001.1, on the reverse strand, counting down.
GCGCTCTACACCGACCAGGTGGACGACGTCTGCGCGGCGGCCGCCTCGGTGGCCGGCTCCCCGGGTGACGCGCTGGTCGCCTGGGTGCACCGCTTCGCGTCCTTCATCGCGAGCAAGCACGAGCTCGCCGCCGAACTGCTCGCGCAGACCGACGGCCCCGGCCCGGTGCTCGACCGGAGCCGGGAGCGGGTGCTGGCCGCCGGCCGGCCGCTGCTCGCCGCCGCCCAGGCGGCCGGGGACGTCCGCGGTGACCTGACCCTGGAGCAGGTGCTCGACATGGTCATCGCGGTGAGCGCCATCCACGGCGACCCCGACTACTCCCGCCCGATCCTGGCCACGGCGCTGGACGGGTTGCGCGCCCGCTGATCGCACCGGCCGGCGGGCGGCGGCCTGGGGCCCGGTCCGGCCTGGTCGGGACGCCCGCGGCACCCCGGCTCGTGCCGGGTACCGACGGGCCGCGGCGGGTGCGTACGTCAGTCGGTGGCGTCGTCCCCGTCGTCGGTCCAGCGCTGCCACCGGTCGCCCCAGCTGACGTCCACGCCTTCGGTGATCCACGCCTCCAGGTCGGCCAGGCGCTCGTCGGCCTGCTCCTGGGTCAGGTCGCCGTCGGTGACGGCCTGGGTGAGCCGCTCCTGCGCGTCCGCGACCAGGGCGTCGACCAGCGTCTCCACGGCCACGCCCTGCTCTTCGGCCACCGAGGCGAGCGTGGCGCCGTCGGCCTGCAGGGCCGTGCGCAGGTCCTCCTCGGTCATGCCCAGGGCCGTCGCCGCGGTCTCGAGGCCGGCGCCGCCGTGCCAGCCGCCGCCGTGCCATCCACCGTCTCCGCCGCCGTGCCACCCGCCGTGGCCGCCGCCGTGCCAGCCGCCGAGGTCGGCCTCGTCGAGGGTGGTGGCGACCTCGTCGACCTGCTCCTGGGTGAGGGAACCGTCCTCGACCAGCCCGGCCAGCGCCTCGGTGATCCGGTCGACCCGCGAGGAGCCCGCGGACGCCGTGTCCGTGTCCGTGTCCGTGGCGGCCAGCGCGGGGACGGCGAGGGCGGCGCCACCCACGGCGAGCACACCGGCGGTGGTCAGGGTGATCAACTTCGTGCGCACGAGGGTCTCCTCCGACTCCGGCCAGTCGATCCGACCGATGCCCTCAGCGTCGGCTGCCCGGCTGTGCGGAGCCTGTGCTCGCCATGGGGCTCGCCTGTCGAGGTGAGCTCGCCCGGCCGTCCGTGCCGCGCGGTCAGCGTGCTCTGGCGGCGCTGACCGACTCGGTCGTCAGTCTCCGGGTTCGACGGTGGATGCCTCGGCGCGCGTGCGCTCGTGGTGCCGGCGGGCCTTCATCCGGTTGCCGCAGGTGGCCATCGAGCACCAGCGGGCGCGGTTGGGCTTGCTGTGGTCGATGAGGAACAGCGCGCACTCGTCGTTGGCGCACGGTCGCAGCCGCCCGGGGCTGGTGCGGTGCACGGCATCCCAGGCCAGCAGCGCGCGGACGACCAGGGTGCGGGGCGGCGGGACGTCCGTGAGGCTCCAGCTGATGCCCTCGTCCTCGATCGAGGGCATCAGGCGCACGTCGGACAGCAGTGGTGCCAGCGCCTGGGCACCCTCGTTCCCGCGAGCGACCGCCTGGAGCGCGTCGCGGGCGGCGCGGGTCGCGTCCTGCTCGGCGACCGAGCCATCGCCGCCGCGGTCCCGCAGCCACGCTCTGCCCTGGTCGCCGTCCAGCAGGTCCTGCTGGGTGCGGTCGACGACCGGCGTCGTGTTCAGCAGCTCGAGCAGGAACGCCTCGTCGGCGGGCCTGTCGTCGACCAGTCGCATCTAACCTCCTCGGTTCGGTTGACAGGTTACAGACTGGCGTGTCAGCGTCTGTAACCACCAACCGAATCTAGAAGGGTTAGTCGCCATGGCCCACGTCCACCACCGCTTCGCCAGAGTCGACGGGCGGCAGCTGTTCTACCGGGAGGCCGGATCGGCCGACGCCCCCGTCGTGGTCCTGCTGCACGGGTACCCGACCAGCTCGTTCATGTTCCGCGAGTTGATCCCGCAACTGGCCGACCGCTACCGGGTGGTCGCGCCGGACATGCTGGGCTTCGGGCTGTCCGATGCGCCGCCGGTGGCGGAGTTCGACTACACCTTCGACGCGCTGGCAGACCTGACGGCCCGTCTGTTGGAGCAGCTGGGCGTGACCCGGTACGCGATCTACGTCCAGGACTACGGCGCCCCGGTGGGCTGGCGGCTGGCGCTGGGCGACCCGGAGGCGGTCACCGCGATCGTCACCCAGAACGGCAACGGCTACGACGCCGGCTTCGTCGACAGCTTCTGGGCCCCGGTCTGGGACTACGGACGGGACCCGAACGCGGACACCGAGGCGGCGATCCGGACCGCGCTGAGCCTCGACGCGATCCGCTGGCAGTACCTGCACGGGGTCGCGGACCAGACGCTGGTCAGCCCGGACGCCTGGCACCACGACCATGCCCTGGTGTCCCGCCCCGGCAACGACCTCGCCCAGCTGGCGCTGTTCCGCGACTACCGCACGAACCCGCCGCTCTACCCGGCGCTGCACCAGTACCTGCGCGACAGCCAGGTGCCCGTGCTCGCCGTCTGGGGCGGGAACGACGAGATCTTCGCCCCCGAGGGTGCGCGCAGCTTCGCCCAGGACGCCGTCGACGCGGAGGTCCACCTGCTGGACGGCGGGCACTTCCTGCTGGAGAGCGCCGGTGACCGGGTCGCCGAGCTGATCCGCGACTTCCTCGGCCGCCGGCTCCCCGGCGCTGCTGCGGCCTGATCCCCGGTCAGGCGCCGGTCGAGGGACCTGATCCCGGAGCTCTGAGCACCGGGGACCGGCCTGATCGCGACGTCCGGCCAGGTCAGGTCGCCGCGAGGACGGCCAGGAGCTCGTCGGCGTACCGGCGCACCGCGTCGGGTGAGGGCTCGCCCACGGCGTCGAGCCGGCGGAGCTGCAGGTGGCCGAGGTACGCGGCGTAGGCGATGCGGGCCCGGTCGTGGGCGCGAGCCTGCGGGAGGCCGAGCTCCAGGAACAGATCGGTGAGGAAGCCGAGGCGGGTGGCGGTGACGCGGGCCAGCGCCGGGGCGACCTGGGGATGGGCCGCGGTGGAGTGGACTGCGTGCTCGAAGCGGTCCTCGTCCGCGTCCCGGAAGACGACCGCGAGGAGCATGCGGAGTCGCTCGCGGGGATCGGCGACCTGGCCCAGCTCGTCGACGACGGCCGCGGTGGCGAGCTGCTCCCACACCTCGAGCACCGCCGTGACCAGTGCGGCCCGGTCGGCGAAGTGCCAGTAGAAGCTCCCCTTGGTGGTGCCCATCCGCGCCGCCAGCGGCTCCACCGCGAGTGCGTCGATCCCGCTGTCGATCACGGCTGCGAAGCCGGCGTGGACCCAGTCCTGGCGGGTGAGGCGGCCACCCGTCGTCTTCTTGACCACGCAGGAGACCGTACCGTACGGTCCCGTACGGAGAGAGACCGTACGCAACCGAATGGTCGGAGGTCGTGGTGCGGAACGCCCATGGACGGATCGTCACGGCACCGTTCGCGCAGGTCGCCGAGCTGCTCGACGGCCTCGGCGCCGACGGCGACCGGCTGTGGCCCGGTGACCGGTGGCCGCCGATGGTCCTCGACCGCGGACCGGAACCCGGCAGCTCAGGGGGGCACGACCGGGTGCGCTACTCGGTGGAGGCGGTGCGACGGAGCGGACCCGTCCGCTCGGTGGCGTTCCGCTTCGCGCCGCCGACGGGGCTCGTCGGCACGCACCGGTTCGACGCTGAGGACCTGGGCGACGGGCGGGTGCAGCTGCGCCACGTCATCGACGCCCAGCCGATCCGCTGGGCGCGGATCGGCTGGCCGCTGGCGGTGCGGTGGCTGCACGACGCCCTCGTCGAGGACGCGTTCGACGGTGCCGAGGCGGTGCTGGCGGGTGAACCGGTCCAGCGGCGCAGGCTGTCCCCCTGGGTCCGGGCGTTGCGCGGCGCGGCCCGCGCGGCCGGGGCCCGGCCGGAGCCCGAGGCGGCCCTCCGGTCCCGGCGCGTCGCGGCCGACGCCACCACCGTGGCGCTGGTCGGCGTCGGTGCTCTGCATGCGGTGTGGGCGCTCGGCGTCCCCTGGCCTGCCCGCGATGCGAGGTCGCTCGCGCAGACCGTCGTCGGCGGCAGCACCTTCCCGTCGGCCGCTGCCACCTGGTCGGTCGCAGGACTGCTCGGCGCCGCCGCCGTGGTCGTGCAGTCACGCGTCCGCCCGCGCCGTCGCGTCGCGGTCGTCCCCTTCCCGGTCGCGGACCTGGGCGTGCGCACGGTCGCGGGGGTGCTGGCGCTGCGCGGCGGCGCAGGCCTCGTCGTCTCCGCGTCCGGGGTCGGCGGTGCCACGGCTCGCTTCCGGGCGCTCGACCTGACCCTCTACTCCCCGCTGTGCCTCGCCCTCGCCTGGGGCACGCGACGCACCTGGGCCGGTGGCGGCGCGCCACCCGCGACCGGCCCTCGCGACCCGCGTGAGGTGCCGAGCTGCGTCACCTCTCCCGGCTCGATGCGGTGAGGCCGATGGTCAGCCCGCCGGCGACCACGGCGATGCCCAGCCACACCAGCGGCCCGGGTGCCACGCCGCCCATCGCCACGCCGCCCATCGCCACGCCGACCCCGGCGGCGGCGACCGGGGCGACGCCGGTGAGCAGGCCGGCGCGGGCGGTGCCCAGCCGGCCGACCGCTGCGTACCAGAGCACGAAGGCGACCGCGGTCATCCCGATCGCCAGGTAGGCGACGGCGGCGAGCTCGTCGCCGTCCAGGCGGCCGAGGCCGGTCGGACCGTCGGTGGCCAGGCCCGGCCGCCGCGGTCGTCGGCGGCGACGGTCCCGCGCCACCGCGCACCCCCTGGGGGGTGGGCGGATCCGCCCCACGAGGGGGACGGCAGAGCGACCCGGCGTCCCTAGCGTCCTGGTCATGACGACGACCACCCGGGCGCTGCTCGACCTCGCGCGGCAGGAGCTCGCGCCGAGGACCTGGGCCCAACGCACTCTGCTGCTGCTGGGAGCGCTGCTGCTCGCCTCCTCGGTGGTGCACGGCGGCATCGCCCTGGCCGCGGCTGTCGAGGGCGCCGCGTGGAGCGGCAGCGTCTCGTGGCGCAAGCCCGTGCTCTTCGGCTTCTCCTTCGGGGTCCTGCTGGTGTCCGTGGTCTGGGTGCTGCGCCAGCTGCCCGACCGCCGCCGGCTGGGCGCGACCGTGGTCTGGCTGGTCGGCGTGGCCTCGGTCGCCGAGGTCTCGCTCATCACCGTGCAGCGGTGGCGGGGCGTGCCCTCGCACTTCAACGCAGAGACCGCGATGGACACCGCTGTCTGGCAGGCCATGGCGGTCCTGGTGATGGTGACGGTGCTCGGCCTGGCGGTGCTCCTCGGCTGGGCGGCCCGCGACCTCCGGCACGACGGGAGCCGCTGGACCGCGGCGGTGCTCGGCATCGCCGGGGTGCTGGTGGCGGGCTGGCTGGGCTCGGACATGGCCGCCGCCGGCGAGGAGGTCGTCGCCGCGACCGGGCGGGTCCCCGAGGAGCTGGTCTTCGGTGCGGCCGGCAGCGCGAAGGTCGCCCACGCCCTCGCGATGCACGGGCTGCAGGTGCTGATCGTGCTCGCGGTGCTGCTCGGGGTGAGCCGGTTCGGTGCGGCTGCACGGACTGCGCTGACGGCCGCGGGAGCGGTCGCGTACGCCATGGTCGTGGGAGCGGTGACCGCCACCGCGTACGCCGGCCGGTCCTGGACCGACCCCGAGACGATCCCGGCGGTGGTCGGGTCGGTCGGGGTCGCCGGCCTGGTGGGGGTCGGCTGGGTGACGCTCGCCGGCATGCGCGGGCGGCGGATCGGGAGCGTGGCGACGGGTCGGCTGGGTGCGCGTTCGTGATGGGGTGTTGCCCGTGATCCAGCGACCGCCCGCCCGGGACGCCCTCGCGGCCGCGGTCGCGCTCGTGCTGCTGCTCGCGGGGCGCGCCGGGGCCGACCTCGATGCCGCGCCGCTGCTCGTCGTCGCGCCGCCGGTGATGGCGGCCGGGGCGCTGGCCTGGGCCCGCACCGCACCCCTGACGTCGTACGTCGTCGGGACCGCCGCACTCGCGGCCGAGGCGCTCCTCGTCGCGCCGGGCACGCTCACGCCGTACGTGAACCTGCTGGGCGTCTACCTCCTCGGGCTCTACGGCAGCCGCACGCACGCGCTCTGGGGCCCGGTCGTGCTGCTGGCCGGCATCGCCGCCTACTTCGCCGGCGGGCGCCCGGCCGCCGCCGGGGTGCCGGTCGGGGTGGTCGCGGTCTGGTTGCTGGCCTGGGCGTTCGCCTACCGGACGGCCCGGCGCGGCGAGGAGCGCGATGCCGCCCGGCTCGCGTTGCGCGACGAGGCCGTGGCGGAGGAGCGAGCCCGCATCGCCCAGGAGCTGCACGACCTGCTCGGCCACACGCTCACCGTCATGGTCGTGCAGGCCGGCGCCGGCCGCGTCGTGCTCGACACCGAGCCCGCCCGGGCACGCGCCCTGCTGGAGACCATCGAGTCCACCGGGCGCGAGGCGATGGACGAGCTCGACCGCCTGCTCTCCGCACTCGGTGAGCAGGCGGCGGACCCGCCCGGGATGGCGGACCTGCCCCGGCTGGTCGCCCGGCTGGCCGAGGCGGGGGTGGCCGTGCGGCTCGACGTGGCGCCCGGGGCCGACGACGTCCCGCGCAGCCTGCACTCCTCGGCGTACCGGATCGTGCAGGAGGCGCTCACCAACGCGCTGAACCACGGAGCCGCGAGCTCGGCGATCGTGCGGGTCGCCCGCGTCGGGGGTGCGCTCACGCTCGAGGTGGTCGACGACGGCCGGGCGCCGCACGCCTACGCGCCGGGGCGCGGGCTGATCGGGATCGCCGAGCGGGCCGCGGTCCTCGGTGGCTCCGTCGAGCACGGGCCGACTGCGGCGGGCGGGTTCCGGGTGTCCGCGAGCCTGCCGGTGCCGGAGCGCGTCGGGTGACCCTCCGCCTCCTGCTCGCCGACGACGACGCCCTGTTGCGCGCCGGGGTGACCGTCGTCCTCTCGCAGCAGCCGGACGTCGAGGTCGTCGGTGAGGTCGCCGACGGGCTCGCCGCGGTCGAGGCGTGTCAGCGGCTGGCCCCGGACGTCGTGCTGATGGACGTGCGCATGCCCGGCATCGACGGCATCGAGGCGACCCGGCGGATCGTCGCCGTCGGCAGCCCGGCGAAGGTTCTGGTGCTCACCACCTTCCGCAACGACGACTACGTCTGGGAGGCGCTCCGGGCCGGTGCCAGCGGCTTCCTCCTCAAGCGCGCGTCGCCTGAGCGCCTGGTCGAGGCGGTGCGCACGGTGGCGGCCGGGGACTCGCTCGTCGACCCGGCCGTGACCCGCGCGCTGATCGGGCGGTTCGTCGCCGGGGCGACGCCCTCGGTCCCGTCCGGCCCGGTCGACGGGCTCACCGAACGGGAGACCCAGGTGTGGCGGCTCATCGCCGACGGGCTGTCGAACGACGAGATCGCGCACGCGCTCGGCATCGCCGCCTCGACCGCGAAGACGCACGTCAAGCACGTGCTCGCGAAGACCGGTGCGCGGGACCGGGCCCAGGCGGTGGTGCTGGCCTACCGCCGGGGCGTCGCGGTGCCCCAGGCGGGGAGTGGCCCGGTCTGATCAGCTCCGGCGGCCGAGGAGGTAACCGACCCAGACGCCGAGCAGGGTGAGCACGCCGCCGCCGGCGGCGCCGACCAGCAGGGGCTTCGCCTCCGCCGGCACCCAGCCCCCCGTCGCGGCCGGGGCCTTCGCCGCGAAGGTCACCGGCTCGGCCGACGGTTCCGCGGAACCGTTGCGCACCACCGGCAGCGGCGTCACCTCGGCGACGACGTTCGGCTCGGTCAGCTCCTTGTCCACGGCGGAGAAGAACTGCCCGGCCATCTTCTTCGCGACGCCGGTGATCATCCGCTGTCCGACCCCGGCGACCGCGCCGCCCACCACCGCGTCCGCCGAGTAGGTGAGCTCCGTGCCGTCGCCGGACGGCGCCAGCTTGATCTGCACCGTGGCCCGCACCGACCCCGGCCCACCCGACCCCGACGCGTGCATCACGTAGGAGGACGGGAAGGTGAGGTCGGACAGTCGCACCTCGCCCGCGTACTTGCCGCGGATCGCACCCACCCCGGCCGAGACGACCATCGTGTAGCTGTCCTCGCCGACCTGGTCCAGCGACTCGCAGCCCGGGATGGTCCGCGCCAGCACGGCCGGGTCGGTGATCACCGCCCACACCTGCTCGGGGGCCGCCGAGAGCACCGCACTGCCGTCCAGGTTCACGCCATCGCTCCAGTCGGGTTGTTGATCACACGCTCGACGTCCGAGCGCACCAGGTCGTACAGCTCGGTGGGGGAGATCGGCATCGCCGCGATCCGCCGTCCCACCGCGTCCTCGATCGCCGAGGCGATCGCGGCGGACCCGGGGATGACGCCGGCCTCGCCGGCGCCCTTGATGCCCAGCTCGTTCAGCGGCGACGGCGTCGACTGGTGGTCGATGTCCACGTCGGGCACCTCGGAGGCGTACGGCATGAGGAAGTCCATGAACGAGGCGTTGGTCAGCTGCCCGTCCCGGTCGTAGGCCATCCGCTCGTACAGCGCCCCGCCCACGCCCTGCGCGACACCGCCGTGCACCTGCCCCTCGACGATCATCGGGTTGATGATCGTGCCGCAGTCGTGCACCACCGCGTACTGCTCGATCGCGATCTCCCACGTCGCCGGGTCGATCTCCACCACCACGGCGTGCGCGCCGGAGGCGAAGGTCGAGCGCAGCGGGGAGTAGTAGTCGGTGTGCTCCAGCCCCGGCGCGTCCCCGACCGCGACCGGCGGCTTCGAGTCGTCGCCCGGGCCGGCGAACTGGGTCGCCTGCCGCGCCGCCTCGTCGAAGGCGTAGCGCAGCGGGTTGGACAGGACGGCGACCGTGCGCAGCGGGATGGAGGCGCCCGGCGTCCCCTTCACCTGCACCAGGCCCTCGTCGATCTCCAGGTCCGCCGGGTCGGCCTCCAGCACCTCCGCGGCGATCCGCAGCGCCTTCTCCTTCACCCCGCGCGCGGCCAGCGCGACGGCGTTGCCGCTCACCACCGCGGCCCGGGAGGCGAAGGTGCCGACCGCGTACCCGAACCGCCGGGTGTCGCCGGTGGTCACCTCGACGTCCTCCAGCGGGACGCCGAGCTCGGCGGCCGCCAGCTGGGCGAACACCGTCTCGTGCCCCTGGCCCTGCGAGGTGAGACCGGTGGAGACCAGCACCTTGCCGCTGCCCAGCACCTGCACGTGCGCGCCCTCGTACGGCCCCGGCCCGGTGCCTTCCACGTAGGGCGCCATCCCGATGCCCAGCAGCTTCCCGCGCGCCTCGGCCGCGGCCCGGCGCCCGGCGAACCCGTCCCAGTCGACCAGCGCCTTCAGCTTGGCGATCATCGCGGGGTAGTCGCCGGAGTCGTAGACCAGCGGCCGGCCGTCCTGGAACGTCAGGCCCCAGTCGTAGGGGAACTGGTCGGGCTGGATCAGGTTCCGCTCGCGCACCAGCGCCCGATCCAGGCCGCGCTCCTGGGCGATCCGGTCCATCGTGCGTTCCATCGCGAAGCAGCCCTGCGGCCGCCCGGCACCGCGGTACGGCGTGACGACGACGGTGTTCGTGTAGACGCTGTTCACGACCGCCCGGTAGACCGGGATGTCGTACGGCCCGAGCAGCTGGGTGGCCGTGTTGATCGGCACGATGATCCCGTAGGGCGTGTACGCGCCGTTGTCGTGCCAGACCAGGACGTCGAGGGCGGTGATCCGGCCGTCGTCGTCGTACCCGACCCGGACCTCCTGCCGCTGCTGCCGCTCGTGCGCGCTGGAGACGAAGTGCTCGCGCCGGTCCTCGGTCCACTTCACCTCGTGGCCGAGCAGCCGCGCGGCCATCGGCACGAGCAGCTCCTCCGGCCACGGGTGCACGATCTTCACGCCGAACCCGCCGCCGACGTCGGGGGCGATGACCTCGACCTTCTCCAGCGACAGCTCGAGCTTGGCCGCGATCGCCGCGCGGACTGAGGTCGAGGCCTGGGTGGAGGAGTAGACCCGCAGCGAGGAGTCGGCGTCGTCCCAGCGGGCGTGCACGCCCTTGCCCTCCATCGGCATGGACGCGCTGCGCTCGAAGTACTGGGTGAAGGACAGGGTGTGTGCCGACGCGGCCAGCGCCGCCTCGACGTCGCCGGTCTCCTGGTGGTGCCGGGCGGCGACGTTGTCCGGGACGTCGTCGTGCACGGTGTGCCCGGCGGCCTCGGCCGCGTCGACGCCCACCACGACCGGCAGTTCCTCGTAGCTGATCTCGATCAGCGCGGCGGCGTCCTCGGCGACGTACCGGTCGGTGGCCACCACCATCACGATCGGCTCGCCGACGTGCTGGGCGACGTCGCGCACCAGCGGGTACCCGGTGCGCGGTGCGGTGAGCTGGGGGTGCGGGATGAGCACCGGCAGCGGCTCGGCCAGCGGGCCGGTGAGGTCCTCGTAGGTGTAGATGGCCAGCAGGCCCTCGACGTCCATCGCCGCGCTGACGTCGATGTCGAGCACCCGGGCGTGCGCGTACGGGCTGCGGACGAAGGCCGCGGCGTAGGCGTCCGGGCCGATGTCGTCGAGGTAGCGGCCCTGGCCGACGATCAGCCGGGCGTCCTCGCGCCGGCGCACCGGCTCCCCGAAGAACTTCGTCGTCACGAGGTCGCCTCCCCATCCGGGGCAGAAATGGCCATTTCTGCCCCGGACGCCTCACGCATGGCGGCGGCGGCGGAGCGGCAGGCCTTCTTGATGTTGGCGTAGCCGGTGCAGCGGCAGAGGTTGCCGCCGACCAGCTCGTCGACCTCCTCGTCGGTGATCTCCACCGACGGGTCGCGGCTGTCCAGGCCCGCGGCGATCGTGGTCAGGAAGCCCGGCGTGCAGAACCCGCACTGCAGGGCGTGGCACTCCCGGAACGCCTCCTGGATCGGGTGCAGCACCTGCCCGCCCTGGTGGTCCGACCGCGACAGCCCCTCGACCGTGGTGACCTCGTGCCCGTCGACCTGCACGGCGAGCACCAGGCAGGAGCGGGTCGGCCGGCCGTCGACCAGCACCGTGCACGAGCCGCAGACCCCGTGCTCGCAGCCCACGTGCGTGCCGGTCAGCCCGAACTCGTGCCGCAGCGCGTCCGACAGCAGCCAGCGCACCGGCACCGTCGCTTCACGTGGAACACCGTTGACGACGACGGAGATCGCCCGCTCGGTCCTGACCTCGATCATTGCTCGGCTCCGCACTCGTTCCGCTCCTCGGTCGCTGGCGCTCCCTGCGATGCTCGCTCGCACGTCGCTCTCGCGGCGGTCACGCGGTCCTCCTGGCGGCTTCGGCGCCGGCGTCGGCCAGCGTGCGGGCGGTGAGGGTGGCGACCAGCAGCCGCCTGTAGTCGGCGCTGGCGTGCAGGTCGCCGTCCGGGTCGACCAGGCCGCGGGCCAGCTCGCCGGCCGCCGCCCAGTCGGCGGTGTCCACCGGCTGGCCGACGACGGCGTCGGTCAGGTCGTGGACCTCGGGCACCAGCCCGACCGACAGGTAGGCGGCCCGGGCGGAGCTGACCCGCCGGTCGGCGTCCAGGGTGACGACGACGCCGGCCCCGCAGACCGCGTAGTCGCCCTTGCGCCGGGCGATCTCGGCGAACGCCGTGCCCGAGCGCTCCGGCAGCGCCGGGAAGAAGGCCTCGAGGACGACGGCCGGCCCGTGCACCGAGGTCTCCAGCGGCCCGAGGAAGAAGTCGCCCCAGCCGATCGTCTCGCGGCCGCCGGGCGTCGCGACCGTGACTGAGCCGCCGGTCAGCGCCAGCACCGCGGTCATCTCGCCCGAGGGGTCGGCGTGCGCGATCGAGCCCACCGTCGTCCCGCGGTTGCGGATGGCCGGGTGGGCCACGTTCGCCGTCGCCCGGCCGAGCAGCGGCTGGACGCCGGCCGCCTCGGCCGAGGCGAGCAGCTCGGCGTGCCGGACCAGCGCCCCCACCCGCACCCCGTCGGTGCCGGCGGAGATCTGGTCCAGGCCGGGCACCCGGTTGATGTCGACCAGGGTGGTGGGCGCGGCCAGTCGCATCGAGAGCAGGGGGAGCAGCGACTGGCCGCCGGCGAGCACCTTGGCGCCCTCTCCCTCCGCGGTCAGGACGTCGAGCGCCTCGTCGACCGAGGTCGGGTCGGCATAGCCGAACGGAGCGGGCTTCACCGGGTGCGGGTCACCTCCGGGTGCGGGCCTACGGACAGGAGCGCGGATCGGGAAGGCGCAACTGTGTCACCGGATCCTGGGACGCGGAAGTACCTCAGCGCTAAATCTTTATTGCCGGATCCGACCGGAAGTACCTCACCGCTGAGAGACCTTCTCGGGTAGCGTCCCGCCAGGTGAGCGACAGTCCAGTCCGGCACGTCTCCCTGCGCAGCGGCGTCTACGCCGACTCCGTCCGGCTCATGCAGGTCAGCCGCGAGATCGGTGACCGCCCCGGCGTGCACGCCGTCGTCGTCGCGATGGCCACGCCGCTGAACCTCGAACTCGCCGCCGGCATGGGCCTGGCCCCCGACGGCGAGGCGAAGCCCGACCAGCTGATCATCGCGCTGACCGCCACGGACGACGCCGAGCTGGCCGCCGCGGTCGCCGCCGTCGACGCCGCGCTCACCGCCCGCGCCGACCGGGGTGAGGCGCAGACCATCCCGGCCCGCACGATCGGCGCCGGCCTCGACGGCGCCGCCGACCCGGCGCTGGCGATCATCAGCGTCCCCGGGCCCTACGCGGTCGCCGAGGCCGCCGACGCCATCGCCGCCGGCCGGTCGGTGCTCATCTTCAGCGACGGGGTGCCGGTCGAGCACGAGGTCGCGCTCAAGCGCGCCGCGCACGACGCCGGCGTCCTGGTCATGGGCCCGGACTGCGGGACGGCGATCGTCTCCGGTGTCGCCCTGGGCTTCGCCAACGTCGTCCGCCGTGGCCCGGTGGGCCTGGTCGCGGCCTCGGGCACCGGCGCCCAGCAGGTCAGCTGCCTGCTCGACGCCGCCGGCGTGGGGGTCTCGCACCTCCTGGGCGTCGGCGGCCGCGACCTCTCCGCGGCCGTGGGCGGGCTGGCCACCCTCGACGCGCTCGCCGCGCTCGACGCGGACCCGGCCACCGAGCGGGTGCTGCTGGTCTCCAAGCCCCCGGAGCCCTCGGTCGCCGCCCGCGTCGCCGAGGTCGCGCAGGGGCTGGACGTCCCGGTCCGTTCCGCCGCGCTCAGCGCCGAGCAGCCCGACCTCACCGCCGCCGTCGAGGCGCTGCTGGGCGACCTGGGCGTCGCCGTCCCCGAGTGGCCCTCCCGGCCCGGGACCGCGGATGCGGTGCCGCCCGGCGCCGTCCTCAAGGGCTTCTACTCCGGCGGCACCCTGGCCGACGAGACGATGCTGATCGCCGCCCCGGCCCTGGGCGACATCCGCTCCAACACCCCGCTGCGCCCCGAGCTCGACCTGGGCACCGACCTGGGCGCGACGGGGCACGTGGTCGTGGACTTCGGCGACGACGCGCTGACCGTGGGCCGGGCGCACCCGATGATCGACCCGACGCTGCGGCTGGAGGCGATCGCCGGCCTGGCGGAGAGCGGGGAGCCCGCCGTCCTGCTGCTCGACGTCGTCCTCGGCCACGGCGCCGACCCCGACCCGGCCGCCACCCTCGTGCCCGCCCTGCGGTCGGCCGGCCTGCCCACGGTCGTGGCGCTGGTCGGCACCGAGGCGGACCCCCAGTGCTGGTCGCGGCAGGCCGACGCGCTCGCCGAGGCCGGCGCCGCCGTCTTCGCCTCCAACGCCGCCGCCACCCGCTACGCCCTCGCGCTGATCGGAGACCAGGCATGACCGAGCCGCTCGGTGGACTGCTGTCCGCCCCGCCGACCATCGTCGCCGCCGGCGTCGAGGTGTTCTCCACCGCGCTCCGGCAGCAGGGCGCGAGCGTCACCGACGTCGACTGGCGCCCACCGGGCTTCGGCAGCGCCGACGACCTCACCCAGCTCGCGCTGGACCCGCGCCGGGCGAGCGCCAACCGGGTCGCCGTGGAGCGGGTGCTCGCGGCGGGCTCCCTGCTGGTCGACGTCCGGCCCGCCCGCGAGGTGCTCGACCTGCCCGACCGGATGCTGCTGCACTCCGGCCCGCCGCTCACCTGGGAGACCGCCTCCGGCCCCATGCGCGGCGCGCTGATCGGCGCCTGCGTCTTCGAGGGCTGGGCCACCGACGTCTCCGACGCCGAGCGCGTCCTGGCCGCCGGCGAGATCACCCTCGACCCCTGCCACCACCACCGCACGGTCGGCCCGATGGCCGGGGTGACCAGCCCGTCGATGTGGATGTGGTGCCTGGAGGACCCGGCCAACGGCGGGCAGGCCTGGTGCAACCTCAACGAGGGCCTGGGCAAGGTGCTGCGGATGGGCGCCTACAGCGACGAGGTGCTCACCCGGCTGGCCTGGATGCGCGACGTGCTCGGGCCGGTGCTCCAGCGCGCCGTCCGGAGCCGCCCCGAGCCGCTGGACGTCAAGGCGATCATGGCCCAGATGCTCCAGATGGGCGACGAGGGGCACAACCGCAACCGCGCCGGGTCGCTGATGGCGCTGCGCGAGCTCTCGCCGTCCATCGTCGGCGTCGACGCGCCGGCCCAGGACATCGCCGAGGTGCTGCGCTTCATCGGCGGCAACGAGCACTTCTACCTGAACCTGGGCATGCCGACGGCGAAGCTCGCGATGGACGCCGCCCGCGACGTCCCCGGCTCGACGATGGTCACCGTGCTGTCCCGCAACGGCACCGAGTTCGGCATCCAGACCGCCGGCACCGGCGACCGCTGGTTCACCGCCCCGGCCAACACCCCGGTCGGGCTCTACCTCGGCGACTACGGCCCCGAGGACGCGAACCCCGACATCGGCGACTCCGCGATCATGGAGGCGTACGGCGTCGGCGGGTTCTCCATGGCCGCCGCACCTGCGATCGTCCGGTTCGTCGGCGGCACCGTGCCCGACGCGCTGGCGACCACCGAGCGGATGTACCAGCTCACCCTGGCCGAGAACCCGGCGATGCAGATCCCGATCATGGGCTTCCGCGGCTCCCCGACCGGGATCGACGTCCTGAAGGTCGCCCGGACCGGCTGGCTGCCGCAGATCAACACCGGCATGGCCGGCCGGGTCGCCGGCACCGGTCAGGTCGGCGCCGGTCTCGTGCAGCCGCCGCAGGCCTGCTTCGAGCAGGCCCTGGCCGCGCTCGCCGAGGAGTCCCGCGCCCGCTGAGGTCGGCGCGAGCGGCCGTCCGGGTGGGCTAGCGTGCCCCGGTGGGGAACACCAGGTGGACGGCGGATGGCCGGACGGCGCTGGAACGCCGGGCCGGAGTGGTCTTCCTGGCCCTCGCCGCGGTCGGCTGCCTGCTCGTCGCGCTGAGCCTGGTGCTGCTGCGGATCACCCCGTGGGACGTGCTCCGCGACCCGTCCTCCCCGCTGGTGCAGCTGCTCGACGTCCGCGCCGAGGGCAGCCTGCACACCTGGTTCAACGTGTGCGTGCTGAGCAGTGGCGCCGTGCTGCACGGCTGTGCAGGCGCCCTCGCCCACCGGGCCGGGTGGGAGGCGTGGCCGTGGGCGCTCACGGCGGCCGCTCTGGCCCTGCTCTCCATGGACGACCTGCTCGCCGTGCACGAGCGACTGGAACCGCTCGGTCGGGCGCTGGGCGCCGGGCAGGGCGGGCTGCACTTCGCCTGGGTGCTCCCCGGTCTGCTGCTCGCGGTGGGCCTGGCGGCCACCGCCGTCGTGGCCGCCCGGAAGCTGCCGTCCTCGGCGAGCCGCTGGCTGCTGGTGGGCGTGGCCGCACTGCTGGCCGCCGCCGTGGGGCTGGAGTCCGTGGGTGGACTGGTGCTCGACTCGGTCGGCGACGGCGCCCTGTACGTCCTCGTCTCGCACGCCGAGGAGCTGATCGAGACACTCGCGGCCGCCGCTCTGCTCTGCGCCGCCGTGTCCGCCGTCCGGCTCGGCGCCGGACCGGGCGCCGGGTTCGAGGTCGGATACGCGCATCCGGTCCGGCGGGCGAGCTGACCGACAGGTCGGCCGGTCGGCACGCGGACACCGCTGCTCTCGTCGGTCGGCTGACCGACCAGCTGATCGCCGACGACGTGACCCTCCTGCCCTCCCGTGCGCCGGCTGTTACGTGGCGGTGTCCACGGGTAGTGCGTCCCGCACGTGACCGGCCCCGGTCCCGTGCCGAGGGAGAGGGACCCATGGCCACCTGCGAGGTCTGCGGGAACGACTACCGGCTCAGCTTCGAGGTGCACGCCGCCGGCGCGGTGCACACCTTCGACAGCTTCGAGTGCGCCATCCACGCCCTGGCCCCGGTGTGCGAGCACTGCGGGGTCAGGGTCGTCGGCCACGGCGTCGAGGCGGACGGCGTCTTCTTCTGCTGCGCCTCGTGTGCCCGGGCGCACGGCACGCCGGACAGCGCCGCGGAGCTGGTCGACCACGCAGGCAGAGCGCCGGACGAGCGGTGACCGTGGACGCCTACCCGATCGTCCGCGCCCTCGCCCGGCCGCTGATCCTGGGGCTGTTCCGGCCGCGGGTCGAGGGGGCGGAACACCTCCCGGCCAGCGGGCCGGTGATCCTGGCCGGCAACCACCCCTCCACGCTCGACCAGTTCTTCCCCCCGGTGCTCACCCGCCGGCGGGTGACCTACCTGGCCAAGAGCGAGTACTTCACCCAGCCGGGCCTGCCGGGCCGGGCCCTGCGCCTGCTCCTGGAGAGCATCGGCATGGTCCCGCTGGACCGCGGCGGCGCCACGGCCGCGGAGGCCGCGCTGCGGCGCGGCCGGGAGGTGCTCGCGGACGGCGGGGTGCTCGGCATCTACCCCGAGGGCACCCGGTCGCCCGACGGGCGGCTGCACCGCGGCAGGACCGGGGTGGCGCGGTTGGCGCTGTCCACCGGTGCCCCGGTCGTGCCCATCGCCGTCATCGGCAGCCGCGCGCTCATGCCCCCCGGTGCGCGGTTGCCCCGGCCCGGCCGGGTCGTCGTCCGGATCGGGGAACCGCTGGACTTCTCCGGCCACCCCGGCCCGGCCGACGACGGGGCGGCGCTGCGCAGCGTCACCGACCAGGTCATGGCCGAGCTCCAGCGGCTGTCCGGCGCCGAGTACGTCGACCGGTACGCCACCGACGTCAAGGCCGAGCGCCGGGGCCGCGCGGCCTGACCCGGCGGCCACGGCGCCCGAGCCGGTCACGGTGCGTCGGGGGTCCGTGCGAGCATCGGGGGCGGCGGCCGACCGGGCGTCCACGAATATCCTGAGGGAGGTACCGCACTGAACGGTCTGCTGGCCGAGTTGCTGCCCGGGGGAGCGCACACCGAGGCGCAGCAGCTGGTGCTGGGCGCCGACTGGGCAGCGACACCGCTGGGGCCGGTGGATGCCTGGACCCCGACGTTGCGCACCGCCGTCGGCACCGTGCTCAACTCGCGGTTCCCGATGCTCCTCATGTGGGGCCCCGAGCTGATCATGATCTACAACGACGCCTACGCGCCCATGCTCGGCGGCCGGCACCCGGCGGGCCTCGGTGCGCGGCTGGCCGACGTCTGGGCGGACGTCTGGCCGGTGATCGGCGACATGGTCGCCCGGGTGCAGGCCGGGGAGTCGACCTACAGCGAGGACCTGCCGCTGACGATGAGCCGCGACGGCTTCCCCGAGGAGACGTACTTCACCTTCTCCTACAGCCCGGTCCTCGAGCCCGGCGGGCAGGTGGCCGGGCTCCTGGACACCGCCGTGGAGACGACGCAGCGGGTGCTGGCCGCCCGCCGGATGCGGGTCCTGCAGCAGCTCGGCGGCCTGCCGCGGTCCGTGCACGGCAGCGTGGACGCCGCCGCGACCGCGGCGGTGGACGTGCTCGCCGCCGCCGGCGCCGACTGCCCGTTCGGGCTCGTCCACCTTGTGGACGACGACGGCGGCATCCGGCTGGTCGCCGGCTACGGCGTCGAGCCGGACCGCCCGCGGCCGGCCGCCGAACTGCGGGCGGTGCACCAGGCGATCGCCACCGGCACCGTCGTCCGGCTGGACGTGCCCGGCGACCGGCCGTCCGGCACCGCGGACGGCGAGGCGGAGGTGACGACGGCGCTGGCGCTGCCGTTGACGGTCCCCGGGAGCGCGCGGGCCGTCGGGGCGCTCGTGCTCGCCACCAGCCCGCACCTGCGGGTGGACGAGGAGTACCTGGTCTTCCTGGAGCTGGCCGCCGGGCAGGTGGCCGCGTCGGTCACCGACGCCCAGGCGGTGCTCGGGGAGCGACGGCGGGTGGCGGAGCGGGCGGAACTGGACCGGGCGCGGGCGGAGTTCTTCACCGACGTCGCGGTGACCCTGCAGCGCGCCGTCCTCGGCCCGACGGTGCTGCCCACCGACTTCGCGGTGCACTACGAACCAGCGGCCGGCACCCTCGAGGTGGGCGGTGACTGGTACGACGTCGTCGACCTCCCCGGCGGTGGGTACGGCGTCGTCGTGGGCGACGTCGTCGGTCGAGGGCTGGACGCCGCCGCCGTGATGGGTCAGCTGCGCAGCGCCGGCCGGGCGCTGCTGCTGGAGAGCCGCTCGCCCGCGCACGTGCTCTCCGCGCTGGACCGGTTCGCCGCGCTCGTTCCCGGGGCGACGTGCAGCACCGTCTTCTGCGCCGTCGTCGACCCGATCGCCGGCTCGCTGCAGTACAGCAGCGCCGGCCACCCACCGGCGCTGCTGGTCGACGAGCACGGCCGGGTCACCCAGCTGGAGGGCGCCCGCGGGCTGCCGCTGGCCGTGCTGGAGGGGGCGGTGCGCCCGCAGACCGACGTGGCCCTCCCGCCGGGCTCGACACTGCTGCTCTACACCGACGGACTGGTCGAGCGTCGGGACGAGGCGCTGGACGAGGGGATCGCCCGGGCGTCCGCCGCGCTCGTCGACGGCCGGCACCTGGCCACCGCCCCGCTCAGCCGCCTGCTGACCGACCAGTTGCTGGCCGACGCCCCGGACGACGACGTCGCCTTCCTGCTCTACCGCACCCCCGGCTGAAGACCGGCCGACTCGGCGCGGGGGAGGCGGACGGCGAGCAGCGCCACGTCGTCGTCCACCCGGCCACCGAGCTCGCCCAGCAGGTCGTCGCACAGCCGGTCGAGGGGGTCGCGGCCGGTCCGGGTCACCTCGTCGACCAGCCAGGCCAGCCCGTCGTCGAGGGGTGCGTCGCGCCGCTCGACCAGCCCGTCGGTGTAGAAGAGCAGCGTGTCGCCGGGGCACAGCCGCAGCGCGTGGTCGGTGCGCCGGGCGCCGGGGACGATGCCGAGCAGGCTCTCCGGGGCCTGCGCGAGCAGGGTGACCCCGCCGTCGGCCCGGGCCAGCACCGGCGGTGGGTGGCCGGCGTTGGACCACCGGAGCAGCCGGGTGCCGTCGGCGGCGTCGGTGGACGGCGGGTCGATCCGCGCCACGACCACCGTGACCAGGGTGTGCAGCTCCAGACCGGCCAGCACCTCGTCCAGGTCGCGGAGCACCTCCGCCGGGGAGCCCGTCGACCGCTGGGCGATCGCCTGCAGCATCGCCCGGGTCTGCGCCATGCTCGCGGCCGCGGGTGCGTCGTGCCCGGCGACGTCCCCGATGACCAGCATGGTGCCGCCGTCCGGCAGGGGGAAGGCGTCGTACCAGTCACCGCCGACCTGGGTGTGCCGGCTGGCCGGCAGGTAGCGCACCGCCGACTCCAGGCCCGCCACCCGGGGCGGTGACCCGAGCAGGTTCACCTGCAGCGCCTCCGCCGTCCGCAGCGCCGCCTCGGTGGTGGCCGCCTGGGCGCTGAGCCGGGCCAGCTGCGCCTCGCGGCGCAGCCGGAGGGTGCAGGCCCCCACGGCCAGGACGCCGCCGAGCACCACCGCCAGCAGCCGGACGAGCTGGGGGATCAGCGTGCTCGCGGTGTACTGCTGGTCGTAGACGCCCAGCAGCGCCGCCAGGAGGAGCGCGAGGACGGCGTAGCCCACCGTCGCCCGCCGGCCCAGCGTCGTCGCCGCCAGCAGCGGGGCCATGACGACCAGGCCCAGGAGGACCTGCCCGGGTCCGCTGAGGACGTCGGTCGCGGTGACGACGGCCAGCACCCCGGCGGGCAGTGCCCGCTGCAGGCGATTCGACCTCGTCAACGGAGCAGCTCCTCGTCCGTCCGGTCCCCGCGGGCCCGGCGCAGCGATCAAGGTAGCCAACCAGGTGGCCGGGCTCACGCACCCCGGGTGCGTGAGCGAGATCGGCCTGGCGCGTGGGCATGCGGACGGTGCGGCGGGTGTTCGGCTGGCTGCTGCAACCAACCAACTGGAGGCCCGCTCGTGCCCAGCATCTACACCGCCGTCGCCACCGCCACCGGGGACGGCCGCAACGGCCACACCCGTTCCTCGGACGGCCTGATCGACCAGGACCTCGCGACGCCGAAGGAGATGGGCGGTGAGGGTGGCGCCACCAACCCCGAGCAGCTGTTCGCCGCCGGCTACGCCGCGTGCTTCCTCTCCGCGCTGAAGATGGTGGCCCGCAAGCAGAAGGCCCCGATCAGTGACGCCGGCGTCACCGCCGAGGTCGGCATCGGCCCGGACGACGCCGGTGGCTTCGGCCTCGAGGTGGACCTGCACGTCGAGCTCGGTGGCGTCGACCAGGCGACCGCGGACCAGCTCGTCGAGGCGGCGCACCAGGTCTGCCCGTACTCCAACGCCACCCGCGGCAACGTCCCGGTCACCCTGGAGACCACCGTCGCCTGAGTGGGCTCGGCCGAGGGCGCCGGCCCGGGTGGTCCCGGGCCGGCGCCGTCGCTCAGGCCTTGACGATGGCGGCGACCGGGCCGCCGCCAGACGGGCCCTGGTGCACGGCGGCCACCGAGACGAACACCGCCGGGTCGCCGGTCACCGAGGCGGCCACGCCGCCGACGGTGGCCTTGATCTGCCGGTGCCAGAAGACGTCGGAGTCGTCCAGCATCGCGTTGCGCCGGCCGCGCACGTAGCCGGTCGGGTCGGCCTCGCACTTGAGGAAGACGTTGACCAGGTTCCCGTCCAGGTCCGAGGTGTGCGGCCGCTCGGGCAGGTCGAGGCCGGCGTCCCGGATGGCGTTCCAGATGCCGTCCTGGTCGAGTGCGTCGTTCATCACCGAGTGGCCGATCCGGTAGTTGCCGCCGTGCCCGCGGGCGTTGCCGACGACGACGATCTGCGCCCGGTCCAGCTCCACGCCCGACGAGCAGGACGCGACCGCGCTGAACAGCGAGAAGTCGCGCATGACCTGCTTCTGCTCCGGCATCTCGATCTCGCCGAGCGCCAGGGCGATGCCCAGGGCCGTCGTGCCGTTGGAGAGGTCCATCGAGCCGTGCGGCTCGTCGTAGTACGTCTCCTGCCCGCGCGACTTGGCCTCGCGGATCGTCTCGATGGTCAGCAACGGCGTCTTGGTCTGCACGTAGTGGACGTCGGCCGGGTCGGTGATGCCCGCCTCGGCCATCGCCCGGCGCACGCCCTCGGCGACCTTCTCCACCATGGTCAGCCGGCCGATGTCCTCGGGCAGCAGCACCTCGCTCATGGCGAACCCGACGGTCAGCCGCGGCTCGTCGGTCTTCTCCACCGCGTCCTCGGGCAGCGTGGCGAAGATGGTGGCGTGCGGGCTGATGACGCCGTCCGTGCCACCGGACCACACGATCGGGATCTCCCCGACTTCCTCCTTGCTCCGCGACCCCTTCTCCATCAGCACCTCGCGGAAGGCGCGGTCGGCGATGATCCGGGTGTAGTCGTTGACGCCGCCGTTGCCCTCGGTCTTGCCGATGACGGCGATGACCCGGTCGGCGTCCATGACGCCGTCGTCGATGAGCTTGGCGAGCTCGGAGGCATCGCTGACGTTGTGCAGCGGGACCTTGCGGACCTCGATCGGTGCGGGCATGACTCACTCCTCCTGTGCGGTGATGACGGTGCCGACGTCGTCACGGGCGACGGCGTCGGAGATGTGGGTCAGTGCGGTGATGACGGCGCGCGCGCCCTGGCGGCCGTCCCCGGAGTCGGTCACGAAGCGCAGGGCGGCCTCGACCTTGGGGCCCATGCTGCCGCGGGCGAACTGGCCGGCGTCGGCGTGCGCACGCATCTCGGCGACGGTGACCCGGGTGAGCGGCCGGGCAGAGGGGCTGCCGAAGTCGACCATCACGTGCGGGACGTCGGTGGCGATGACCAGCGTGTCCGCGCGCAGCTCCCGGGCGAGCAGGGCGGCGGTGAGGTCCTTGTCGATGACCGCCTCGACGCCCAGCAGCGCGTCGCCGTCCCCGGGGCCGGGGACCACGGGCACCCCGCCCCCGCCGGCGCAGACGACCACGAACCCGGCGCCGCTCAGCGCCTCGATGGCCGGGACGTCGATCACCGACAGCGGCTCGGGTGAGGCGACCACCCGCCGCCAGCCGCGCTCGCCGCGGTCCTCCCAGTTCTGCCCGAGGTCGATGAGGCGCTGGGCCTCCTCGCGGGGCAGGTGCCGGCCGACCGGCTTGGACGGCGTCGCGAACCCCGGGTCGGCGGGGTCGACGAGGGTGCGGGTGACCAGTGCGGCAGCGCGCTGCGGCGAGCCGAGGGCGGCCAGCGCGGCGTCCAGCTCGTCGGCGAAGGTGAAACCGATGGTCGCCTGGGTCTGGGCGACGTTCCAGTCCAGCGGGACCGGTGGCACCACGTGCGCGGCCAGCTCGTTCTTGACCAGCAGGTTGCCGACCTGGGGGCCGTTGCCGTGGGTCAGGACCACCTCGGCCCCGGTGGCGACGACGGCGGCAACGTGCCGGGCTGCCGCGGCGATCGCGTCCCGCTGGGCGCGCGGGGTGGCGGAGCCGTCGGGGCCGGTCATCGCGTTGCCGCCCAGGGCGATGACGACGCGACGGGGGAGGGCCATTGCGTGACCCTAGCGGGAAACTGCCTTAGCGGTGAAGTACCTGGGGGTCGATCATGCGGCGGGGATCACGCAGCGGTGGCCGCGCCGGGCCGGAGGACGACGGCCGGCCGCTCGGCCGTGCGGAGCACCCGGACCGGATCGGCGGGCTGCTCCCAGCTCTCGGCCAGCGCCGCGATCGCCGCCAAGGCCTCCTCGTGCAGCCGGGCGACGGCGGCCAGGCCGTCGGCGGTCGCCGCCTGGACGACGGTCTGCGGTCCGAAGGGGACGGCGTCGTCCGCGTCGGTCGGGGCCTCGGAGGCAGCCGGATCGGTCACGGCCCTCTCATCGGCAGTCCACGACCGGATCGACACCGACCGTTCTCGGGAGGTCGTCGGCCTGCGCCGGCGGGGTCAGCGGCGCCAGAAGTCGAAGCGGTCCCGGCCCGGGCGGAAGCCGGCCTGCTCGACGACGTCGACCGCCAGGTCGAACCGCTGGCCGACCAGGTGCGGCTGGTGGCCGTCGCTGCCGAAGCTGACGGCGTCCCCGCCCTCCTCGCGGTACCAGCGGAGCAGCTCCACCGACCACAGCGGGCTGGTGGTGTTGACCTCCAGCGCCCGGCCGCCGGCCGCCAGCGCCCGGAACACCGCGCGGTACTCCTCCTCGAACACGGCCTGCGGGTACTGCTCGCGGCCGCCGGGCCAGTAGCGCCGCGGGTAGTCGCAGTGGGCCAGCACCTGGAAGACGTCGCTGCTCTCGATCATCGCCACCATCTCGGTGAGGTAGCGGCGCATCGTGGCGATCACGTCGATGCCGGGAGCGTGGAGCAGGCGGTTGACGCCCATCAGCCGGCCGTCGACGGGCAGCGAGTGCAGCGAGCCGAGGACCCGGTCGACCGGGGAGGCGCCCAGGTGTGCGGCCACGCTGGCCCCGAACAGGTGCGGCTCGCCGGCCTCGACCCCGGACCAGACCCGCAGCGTCGGGAACCGCTGGCGGGCCTCCCAGATCGTCTCGGCGTAGAGGTCGACGTCGATCGGCAGCTGGTTGGCCGGGTGGCGGTCGGTCAGCCCCTGCGCGGTGGCGCGGTCGGCGGCGTCCCAGACGGTGAAGTCCAGGTGCTCGGTGAAGGCGATGGCCGGGAGGCCGATCTCCACGGCGCGCTCGCAGGCGCGCAGCAGCGAGGCCCGTGGGCCGGTGTCCCACGAGAACTCCGAGTGCACGTGGTTGTCCGGGGGCAGCATCGGTGCCCATCCAACCGGTCGTCCACAGCCACCGCACGCCCAGGTCCGCGAGATGTCGGTACCGCCGCCTACGGTCGAGCGCATGAGCACCGCTGTCGAGACCGATCTGGCCGATGAGGCGCTCGGCGTCCTGCGCGAGCTCACCGGCCGGGCCGACGCCGTCTTCCGCGAGGGTCAGGACGCCGCCGTCACCGCGCTCGTCGAGCGGCACCAGCGCGCCCTGGTCGTGCAGCGCACCGGCTGGGGGAAGTCGGCGGTCTACTTCGTCTCCACCGCCCTGCTGCGCCGTCGCGGTGCCGGGCCCACGCTGCTGGTCAGCCCGTTGCTCGCGCTGATGCGCGACCAGGTGGCCGCCGCCGCCCGCGCCGGGATCAAGGCCGTGGAGATCTCCAGCTCCAACGTGACCGAGTGGGACGACATCAACGCCCGGCTCGCCGCCGACGACGTCGACGTGCTGCTGGTCTCCCCGGAGCGGCTGACCAACCCGCGGTTCCGCGACGAGCAGCTGCCCAGCCTGGTCGAGCGCTGCGGCCTGCTGGTGGTCGACGAGGCGCACTGCGTCTCCGACTGGGGGCACGACTTCCGCCCCGACTACCGCCGCATACGCGACCTGCTCGGTCAGCTGCCCACCGGCACCCCGGTGCTCGCGACCACCGCCACGGCCAACGAGCGGGTCGTCGCCGACGTCGCCGAGCAGCTGGGCGCCGGTGGGGTGGAGGTCACGACGGTCCGCGGCCCGCTGGCCCGCGACTCACTGCGGCTGGGTGTGCTGCGGCTGGACACCGACCGCGCCCGGCTGGCCTGGCTCGCCGCGCACATCGGCGACCTGCCGGGCAGCGGCATCGTCTACACGCTCACCGTCGCCGCCGCCGAGGAGACGGCCGCGCTGCTGCGCGACGCCGGCCACGAGGTGCGCGCCTACACCGGGCGGCTGGACGACGCCGACCGCAAGGACGCCGAGGAGGCGCTGCGCGAGAACCGGGTGAAGGCCCTCGTCGCCACGTCGGCGCTGGGGATGGGCTTCGACAAGCCCGACCTGGGCTTCGTCGTCCACCTCGGGGCGCCGTCGTCGCCGGTGAGCTACTACCAGCAGGTCGGTCGTGCCGGCCGTGCCGTGGCCAACGCCGACGTCCTTCTGCTCCCCGGCCCGGAGGACATCGCGATCTGGCAGTGGTTCGCCACCTCCTCCATGCCCCGGGAGGACCACGCCGCTGCGGTCCTCACCGCGATGGCCGACGGCAAGGCGTGGTCGGTGGCCCGCCTGGAGACGGTGGCCGACGTGCGGCGCTCCCGGCTCGAGCTGCTGCTCAAGGTGCTCGCCGTCGACGGCGCGGTGGAGCGGGTGCAGGGCGGCTGGCGTTCCACCGGCGTCCCGTGGGTCTACGACGCCGAGCGGTACTCCCGGGTCACCGCGACCCGGGAGGCCGAGCAGCGGTCGATGCTCACCTACGCCCGGCCCGTCGACACCGCCGAGTGCCGGATGGCCTTCCTCCAGACGGCCCTCGACGACCCGACCGCCGCGCCCTGCGGGCGTTGCGACGTCTGCGCCGGCCCGTGGTACCCCACCGACGTGCCGGCCGGCGCGGCCGAGGCGGCCACGGCGCGGCTGGACCGGCCCGGTGTCGAGCTCGCGCCCCGGGCGCAGTGGCCCACCGGCGCCGACCGCCTGGGCGTCGAGGTCAAGGGCAAGATCGCTGCGGGCGAGCAGATCGCCACCGGTCGGGCCGTGGCCCGGTTGACCGACCTGGGCTGGGGCCAGCGCCTGCGCACGCTGCTGGGGGACGACGGGGTCGGCGGCGTGGCCACCCTGGCCGAGGACCTCGAGGCGCCCTCGATCGAGGAGGACCCGGACGCCGCCTACGACGTGAGCCACCGGGTGATCCGGCCCGGCCTGCCCAACGACGCACCTCCGGACGCCGAGCTGCTGAAGGCCTGTGCCCGGGTGCTCGGTGCCTGGGACTGGGCGCAGCGCCCCGCCGGGGTGGTGGCGATGCCGTCCCGTCGGCGGCCGGCGCTCGTGACCGGCGTGGCGCAGGGGCTGGCGCAACTGGGGCGCCTGCCCTACCTGGGCGCGCTCGACCTGGCGCACGGCGGCCCCACCGGCGGGCCGGGCGGCAACAGCGCCTTCCGGCTGGCTGGGGTGTGGCAGCGCATCGTGGTCGGGTCGGAGCTCCGCGACCGGTTGGCCGAGCTCGGTGACGCCCCGGTGCTCCTGGTCGACGACCTGGCGGACTCTCGCTGGACCATGACCGTCGCCGGCCGGGAGCTCCGGCTGGCCGGCGCCGGTTCGGTGCTGCCCTTCGTGCTGGCGCTCAGCGCCTGAGGGAGGACCCTCCGCCCCGATGCCTCGCCGGCTAGGCGCGGGCCCGTGCGGAGGGGCCGAGGGGCTATGCCCGTTGTCCACAGCTTTTCGAACAAGTGTGCGAAACCGGGGGTAGCCTCCCTCCATGTCGCTCGCGCACCAGCCGTCCATCTGGGACGTCACCGAGGAGGCCGCGCTCACCCCACTGGCGGGGCGGGTCACCCGGCACCCGTTGACCCGGGGCGCCTGGGTCGACCACCTCCCCGGCTGGATCGAGGGCTCCGGCAGCGTGCTGGACGTGCTCCTCGGTGACATCGGCTGGCGGGAGGACCGCCGGCAGATGTACGACCGCGAGGTGGCCGTACCCCGTCTGCTGCGCTGGTACGGCGGCGGCGAGGTGCTGCCCCACCCGGTGCTCACCGAGGCTCGCACCGCCCTCGACGAGCACTACCGCCCCGAGCTGGGCGAGCCCTTCGTGACCGCCGGCATGTGCCTGTACCGCGACGGCCGGGACAGCGTCGCCTGGCACGGCGACCGCATCGGGCGCAGCCGCACCGAGGACACGATGGTCGCCATCGTCTCGTTCGGTTCCCCTCGGCCACTCCTGCTCCGGCCGGTCGGGGGTGGCGAGAGCCGGCGCTTCACCCTGGGGCACGGCGACCTGGTCGTGATGGGCGGCTCCTGTCAGCGCACCTGGGAGCACTGCATCCCGAAGACGACGAAAGCCGTGGGCCCTCGGGTCAGCGTCCAGTTCCGCCCCCGCGGGGTGGCCTGACAGGCGTTCTCCCTGCTCAGCAGCGCGCATCGACCATTCGAGATGCCCCGGGGGACCCCCCCTGCAGAGGCCCTCTGAGGGCGTGTATCGTTCTCCATGCACCAAGCGAGAACGGACCGGGCCGCAGGGCTTGGGAAACCGCCGGAAGAACCCCCGAGGTTCGACTGCTGCGGAACTTGGTGTAGAGTGGAAATCACCGCCACGGAGAACGGCCAAGAAATTGGCCCGGGAACGTGCGCGTCCGCTCCTTGAGAACTCAACAGCGTGCCGAAAGTCAGTGCCAAGTATCAATACCCCCATTTCGGCGGTCCTTCGGGGTTGTCGATAGGGATTCCTTTGGTTGATTGAACGAGAGTGCCAACTCTTGGTCTCAGCTGCGATCAAATCATCTACGGAGAGTTTGATCCTGGCTCAGGACGAACGCTGGCGGCGTGCTTAACACATGCAAGTCGAGCGAGGCCCACTCTTCGGGGTGGTGCCCTAGCGGCGAACGGGTGAGTAACACGTGGGCAACCTGCCCTCAGCTCTGGGATAACTCCAAGAAATTGGTGCTAATACCGGATGTGACCGCTGACCGCATGGTCTGGTGGTGGAAAGATTCATCGGCTGAGGATGGGCCCGCGGCCTATCAGCTTGTTGGTGGGGTAGTGGCCCACCAAGGCGACGACGGGTAGCCGGCCTGAGAGGGTGACCGGCCACACTGGGACTGAGACACGGCCCAGACTCCTACGGGAGGCAGCAGTGGGGAATATTGCGCAATGGGCGAAAGCCTGACGCAGCGACGCCGCGTGAGGGATGACGGCCTTCGGGTTGTAAACCTCTTTCAGTAGGGACGAAGCGCAAGTGACGGTACCTACAGAAGAAGCACCGGCCAACTACGTGCCAGCAGCCGCGGTAATACGTAGGGTGCAAGCGTTGTCCGGAATTATTGGGCGTAAAGAGCTCGTAGGCGGTCTGTCGCGTCGGCTGTGAAAACCCGAGGCTCAACCTCGGGCCTGCAGTCGATACGGGCAAACTAGAGTACTGCAGGGGAGACTGGAATTCCTGGTGTAGCGGTGAAATGCGCAGATATCAGGAGGAACACCGGTGGCGAAGGCGGGTCTCTGGGCAGTAACTGACGCTGAGGAGCGAAAGCGTGGGGAGCGAACAGGATTAGATACCCTGGTAGTCCACGCCGTAAACGTTGGGCGCTAGGTGTGGGGGCCATTCCACGGTCTCCGTGCCGCAGCTAACGCATTAAGCGCCCCGCCTGGGGAGTACGGCCGCAAGGCTAAAACTCAAAGGAATTGACGGGGGCCCGCACAAGCGGCGGAGCATGTTGCTTAATTCGATGCAACGCGAAGAACCTTACCTAGGCTTGACATGCACGGAAATCTCGTAGAGATACGGGGTGCCTTTGGCGTCGTGCACAGGTGGTGCATGGTTGTCGTCAGCTCGTGTCGTGAGATGTTGGGTTAAGTCCCGCAACGAGCGCAACCCTCGTTCTATGTTGCCAGCACGTGATGGTGGGGACTCATAGGAGACTGCCGGGGTCAACTCGGAGGAAGGTGGGGATGACGTCAAATCATCATGCCCCTTATGTCTAGGGCTGCAAACATGCTACAATGGCCGGTACAAAGGGCTGCGATACCGCGAGGTGGAGCGAATCCCAAAAAGCCGGTCTCAGTTCGGATTGGGGTCTGCAACTCGACCCCATGAAGTTGGAGTCGCTAGTAATCGCAGATCAGCAACGCTGCGGTGAATACGTTCCCGGGCCTTGTACACACCGCCCGTCACGTCACGAAAGTCGGTAACGCCCGAAGCCGGTGGCCCAACCCTTGTGGAGGGAGCCGTCGAAGGCGGGATCGGCGATTGGGACGAAGTCGTAACAAGGTAGCCGTACCGGAAGGTGCGGCTGGATCACCTCCTTTCTAAGGAGCACTGGCCGCCACACTCGTGTGGTGGTCCAGAGCCGTGCACGGACCGTGATGCTCGCCCCGTCTGGGGTGGGTGCGGGTGTTCGTGGCGGAGCTCGAGGGTGGAACGCTGACCAGTTCGGCCAGGCAGCTCAGGCTGCCCCTAGTACGACCCGGTGATCCCGGCCCCTCTCGTAGGGGCGGGGGGAGGGTGTGGAGCGGGGTGGTGGGAGTGGCTGGTCGTAGGCACGCTGTTGGGTCCTGAGGGAGCGGGCTGTTGATCAGCCTGTTGCTTCTGCGGAGGCCTGCTGGATGTCGTACCGCCCGGGGTGTCCTGGGGCTGGCGGTGTCGGGTGGTGGGTCATCTTCCGTACTTTGAGAACTGCACAGTGGACGCGAGCATCTTGTAATCATTTGTTCTGGATATCCGCGCTCATCCACGTACACCGCTCCTCGTCTTCCCTGGGTTCGCCCGGGGTGGGGGTGTGGTTGTGGTGGGTGGGCGTGGGTGTTGTGTGTGGTCAAGTTGTTAAGGGCACACGGTGGATGCCTGGGCACCAGGAGCCGATGAAGGACGTAGGAGGCTGCGATAAGCCTCGGGGAGCTGTCAACCGAGCGTTGATCCGAGGATTTCCGAATGGGGGAACCCCGCACCAGTCATGTGGTGTGACCCGCGCCTGAACACATAGGGCGTGTGGAGGGAACGTGGGGAAGTGAAACATCTCAGTACCCACAGGAAGAGAAAACAACCGTGATTCCGTGAGTAGTGGCGAGCGAAAGCGGATGAGGCTAAACCGATCGCATGCCAAGCCGGCAGGCGTTGTGTGGTCGGGGTCGTGGGACGACTCAGATGGTTCTGCCGAACTGTCAGGGAGTCAGAAAGTCATGGGTTAGTGGAAGGCCTCTGGAAGGGGTCGCCGTAGAGGGTGAGAGCCCCGTACACGAAAACTCATGGCCTCCCGAGTCGTATCCCAAGTAGCACCGAGCCCGTGAAATTCGGTGTGAATCTGGCGGGACCACCCGCTAAGCCTAAATACTCCCTGGTGACCGATAGCGGACAAGTACCGTGAGGGAAAGGTGAAAAGTACCCCGGGAGGGGAGTGAAATAGTACCTGAAACCGTGTGCCTACAAGCCGTGAGAGCCTTATGTCCTTCGGGGCAGGGGTGATTGCGTGCCTTTTGAAGAATGAGCCTGCGAGTTAGCGGTACGTGGCGAGGTTAACCCGTGTGGGGTAGCCGTAGCGAAAGCGAGTCCGAACAGGGCGATTCCAGTCGCGTGCTCTAGACCCGAAGCCGAGTGATCTACCCATGGCCAGGTTGAAGCGCGGGTAAGACCGCGTGGAGGACCGAACCCACTTAGGTTGAAAACTGAGGGGATGAGCTGTGGGTAGGGGTGAAAGGCCAATCAAACTCGGTGATAGCTGGTTCTCCCCGAAATGCATTTAGGTGCAGCGTCACGTGTTTCTTGCCGGAGGTAGAGCACTGGATGGTCTAGGGGCCCCACAAGGTTACTGAAATCAACCAAACTCCGAATGCCGGTAAGTGAGAGCGTGGCAGTGAGACTGCGGGCGATAAGGTTCGTAGTCGAGAGGGAAACAGCCCAGATCATCAGCTAAGGCCCCTAAGCGTGTGCTAAGTGGAAAAGGATGTGGAGTCGCAGTGACAACCAGGAGGTTGGCTTAGAAGCAGCCACCCTTGAAAGAGTGCGTAATAGCTCACTGGTCAAGTGGTTCCGCGCCGACAATGTAGCGGGGCTCAAGCACACCGCCGAAGCTGTGGCATTCACACGAGCCCGTCGTCTCCCTTCGGGGTGGCGGCCAGGTGTGTGGATGGGTAGGGGAGCGTCGTGTGGCGGTGGAAGCGGCGGAGTGATCCAGCCGTGGACGCCACACGAGTGAGAATGCAGGCATGAGTAGCGAAAGGGGAGTGAGAAACTCCCCCGCCGGATGACCAAGGGTTCCTGGGCCAGGCTAATCCGCCCAGGGTGAGTCGGGACCTAAGGCGAGGCCGACAGGCGTAGTCGATGGACAACGGGTTGATATTCCCGTACCCGCGAAAGAACGCCCATGCTGAACCCAGCGATACTAACCGCCCAAAGCCGGTGACTGACCTTCGGGTCTGATCCGGGGGAGCGCGGGACCTGGACTGGTAGTAGGCAAGCGATGGGGTGACGCAGGAAGGTAGTCCTACCGGTGAGTGGTAGTACCGGTGCAAGGGTGTGGCCCGCGATGTAGGTAAATCCGCATCGCATCCAGGGTGAGGCCCGATGCATAGCCGATTGAGGCGAATTGGATGATCCTATGCTGCCGAGAAAAGCCTCTAGCGAGTTCTTAGCGGCCCGTACCCCAAACCAACTCAGGTGGTCAGGTAGAGAATACCAAGGCGATCGAGCGAACTGTGGTTAAGGAACTCGGCAAAATGCCCCCGTAACTTCGGGAGAAGGGGGGCCATCTGCTGTGAACCGCCTTGCGCGGGGCAGCGGTGGGTGGCCGCAGAGACCAGTGAGAAGCGACTGTTTACTAAAAACACAGGTCCGTGCGAAGTCGAAAGACGATGTATACGGACTGACGCCTGCCCGGTGCTGGAACGTTAAGGGGACGGGTTAGCCGCAAGGCGAAGCTCAGAACTCAAGCGCCAGTAAACGGCGGTGGTAACTATAACCATCCTAAGGTAGCGAAATTCCTTGTCGGGTAAGTTCCGACCTGCACGAATGGCGTAACGACTTCTCAGCTGTCTCAACCACAGGCTCGGCGAAATTGCACTACGAGTAAAGATGCTCGTTACGCGCGGCAGGACGGAAAGACCCCGGGACCTTCACTATAGCTTGATATTGGTGTTCGGTTCGGCTTGTGTAGGATAGGTGGGAGACTGTGAAGCGGGCACGCCAGTGTTCGTGGAGTCATCGTTGAAATACCACTCTGGTCGAATTGGATGTCTAACCTCGGTCCGTGATCCGGATCAGGGACAGTGTCAGGTGGGTAGTTTAACTGGGGCGGTTGCCTCCCAAAATGTAACGGAGGCGCCCAAAGGTTCCCTCAGCCTGGTTGGCAATCAGGTGTCGAGTGCAAGTGCACAAGGGAGCTTGACTGCGAGACCGACGGGTCGAGCAGGAGCGAAAGCTGGGACTAGTGACCCGGCACCGGCATGTGGAAGCGGTGTCGCTCAACGGATAAAAGGTACCCCGGGGATAACAGGCTGATCTTCCCCAAGAGTCCATATCGACGGGATGGTTTGGCACCTCGATGTCGGCTCGTCGCATCCTGGGGCTGGAGTAGGTCCCAAGGGTTGGGCTGTTCGCCCATTAAAGCGGCACGCGAGCTGGGTTTAGAACGTCGTGAGACAGTTCGGTCCCTATCCGCCGCGCGCGTAAGAGACTTGAGAAGAGCTGTCCCTAGTACGAGAGGACCGGGACGGACGAACCTCTGGTGTGCCAGTTGTTCCGCCAGGAGCACTGCTGGTTGGCTACGTTCGGCAGGGATAACCGCTGAAAGCATCTAAGCGGGAAGCTCGCTTCGAGATGAGGTCTCTCACCGGGTCAACCGGGTAAGGCCCCCGCCCAGACCAGCGGGTTGATAGGCCGGAAGTGGAAGCGGCGCAAGTCGTGGAGCTGACCGGTACTAATAGGCCGAGGGCTTGACCACATACTCATCCAGCCCATTAGCAAGATGAATGCCGCGTCCACTGTGCAGCTCTGAAGGTATGGAACCCCGTGTTCCAGCCCCTTCAGCACCCAGCTCCGCCCCCACCGGCGGATGAATGGGTGCGGGGTACATCTTCACAGTGTTACGGCGGTCATGGCGAAAGGGAAACGCCCGGTCTCATTCCGAACCCGGAAGCTAAGCCTTTCAGCGCCGATGGTACTGCCCGGGGGACCGGGTGGGAGAGTAGGACGCCGCCGGACATAACTCCCAGGACGGGGTCACAGCTACGGCTGTGGCCCCGTTCCTGCATTTCTGGGTCGAGCTGGAATCGGTGAGTCCCCAGGTGGGGGCACCGAATCGTCAGTGGAGCTATTCGCCTCAGGAGACGCCGAACGGCCGGCGCCCTCTGGGCGTCCGGCCGTCGGGGTCGGGGGTGGTCAGGGGACCGCGCGTCGGAGCCCCAGGTACCCGAGCGCAGCGAGCGCGAGCAGGGCGACCGCGGGGAAGCCGAGCGCGAAGAACTCGACCGAGCGATCGGCCAGCCATGCCCACATGTCCCCCCATGCCCGGCGCCAGGTGAGCAGCAGGACGACTGCGCCGATGCCGACGATGAGGGCGGCTGTGAGCGCGTAGACGCCCGTCGTCCCCCAGCGCTTGAACAGCACGCCCAGACCGATGCCGGCGAAGGCGCACGCGGCCATCGGGACGGCGAAGACAGCGACCTGCAGGGCCGGGTTCCCGACGTCCACGGGCCCGGGAGCCCAGAACTCGAGCCCGACTCCCCAGCCGGCAGTGGCGTTCTCGACCGCGGTCAGCCCGGTCAGGACGACGCCGTAGACGACCGCCTGGACGACGGCGACCAGCGCCGTCCCCAGGTAGAAGACCCGCCGGCTGAGGCTGAGCCCCATCGCCAGGGGGAACACCATCGTCACCGCTTGGATGAAGGTGATCAGCACCGTGATGTACAGGGCCGCCAGGCCTCCGGTGGTCGCGCCGCCCGCGGCGGCGTCCACGTCGCCCAGGCCCCAGACCGCCAGGTTCACGGCGAAGGCGAGTGCGACGATGGCCCAGGCGATGCCGATGGACGCCAGTGGGTTGATGAGCTGGAGGCGGGCGGCGCCGAGGACGCGGTTCATCGGGGGGCTCCCTGCAGTGCGGCGTGGTCGGCGGTCGACGGGGCGGGGGGCTGGGCAGCGGCGAGGCTCATGGCGACCACCAGTCGTTGGATCGAGGTCTGTTCCACGGTCAGGCCGAGGGCGGCGGCGTCCTGCCGGGCGGTCGCCGCCCTGGTCCGGACCACGGCCCGGGCCTGCCCGGCGATCGACTCGTGCTGCAGCACGTCGTGGGCGGCGCCGAAGGTGCTCACCTGCGCGGCCGGGCCGGAGACCGTCAGCGCCGTGGCCCGGAGCGTCTCCGCGTCCGCGTCGAGCAGGAGCCGGCCACGGTCGATGAGCAGCACGTGCTCCAGCAGGTCGCTGATCTCCTCGATGAGGTGCGTGGAGAGCAGGATCGTGCGGGGGTGCTCGGCGTAGTCGGCCAGCAGCCGGTCGTAGAACAGCTGCCGTGCGACGGCGTCCAGGCCCAGGTAGGGCTCGTCGAACAGGGTGACCGGCGCTCGCGAGGCCAGGCCCAGGACGATGCCGACCGCCGAGTTCATGCCCCGGGACAGCTTCTTGATCGGCCGCTTGCGGGGGAGGTCGAAGTCGGCGAGTAACTGGTCGGCGAGCGACTGGTCCCAGTGCGGGTACAGGTGGGCGGCCGCGGAGACGGCGTCGCAGACCCGGAAGTGGTCCGGGTACCGCTGACCCTCCTTGATGAAGCACATGCGACTGAGCACGCCGTCGTTCTCGTACGGCGCCGCCCCGAGCACGGTCACCCGGCCCGCGGTGGGCACGCGGTGGCCGGTGAGCAGCTGCATGAGCGTGGTCTT
The DNA here is from genome assembly GCF_011758655.1 of Modestobacter marinus. Lineage (NCBI taxonomy): Bacteria > Bacillati > Actinomycetota > Actinomycetes > Geodermatophilales > Geodermatophilaceae > Modestobacter > Modestobacter marinus. Next base: position 1,113,381 of record NZ_JAAMPA010000001.1, on the reverse strand, counting down.
CCCGGCACCGTTCCGGCCCAGCAGGCCGGTGATCGTGTCCGCCCGCACCGAGGTGGAGACGTCGGTCAGTGCGGTGTGGCCGCGGAAGCGCATGGTGACGCCCTCGAGCGTGGCGGCGGCGGTCACGACCGGCCTCCCCGCTCGCGCAGCAGCTGGACGATCTCGGCGACGCTGATGCCGACCTTGTCGGCCTCGGCCAGCAGGGGCGTGAGGTACTGCTCGGCGAACTCGCTGCGGCGCCGCTTGAGCAGCTGCTCGCGAGCGCCGGTGGCGACGAACATCCCGACTCCTCGTCTCTTGTAGAGGACCCCGTCGGTCACCAGCTGGTTCAGGCCCTTGGCTGCGGTCGCGGGGTTGATGCGGTGGAAGGCGGCCAGCTCGTTGGACGAGGGCGCCTGGCTCTCCTCGGCGAGGGAGCCGTCGACGATCGCGTCCGCGAGCTGGGTCGCGATCTGCCGGAAGATGGGGCCGGCGTCCTCGTTCACCCCGGCCCACGCCCAGTCGAGTGCGCTGGTTCGTTACTCATGTAATGAACCATAGAACTCGCGGCGCATGTCGCACAAGTGCCGGCAACGTGACCGTCACACGGGCCGGTTACGTTCCTGACTCCGCCGGCCCGCCGACGTCAGGAGGACGACGCCCGTGTTGCTGTCCCCGCACGAGCAGGAGCGGCTGATGCTCAGCTACGCCGCCGAGCTCGCCCGCCGCCGTCAGGCCCGGGGCCTCAAGCTGAACCTCCCCGAGGCCACCGCGATCGTCACCGACCACGTGCTTGAGGGCGCCCGGGACGGCGAGCTGGTCACCGACCTGATGCAGTCCGGCCGCACCGTGCTGACCCGGGACGACGTGATGGACGGCGTCCCCGAGCTGCTGGAGGAGGTGCAGGTGGAGGCGACCTTCCCGGACGGGACGAAGCTGGTGACCGTCCACCAACCCATCCCGTGAGCGCCGGCGAGCGCGACTGCCGGGTGCAGCCCGTGGTCCCCGGCGAGGTCATCCCCGCCGAGGGCGTCATCGAGACGCTCCCCGGCGTGCCGCGGGTCGAGCTGGCGGTGCACAACAGCGGCGACCGGCCGGTCCAGGTCGGCTCGCACTTCCACTTCGCCCAGGCCAACCGGGCGTTGGAGTTCGACCGGGACGCTGCCCACGGCCACCGGCTGGACATCGCCGCCGGCACGGCCGTCCGGTTCGAGCCGGGCATCCGGCGCACGGTCACCCTCGTCCCGCTGGCCGGCGCGCGCGTCGTCCCGGGTCTCACGTCGGAAGGTGGACTCGGCTGATGGTGCAGTTGTCCCGCGAGCGGTACGCCCAGCTGTACGGCCCCACGGTCGGCGACCGGATCCGGCTGGCCGACACCGACCTGCTCATCGAGGTCACCGAGGACCGCTGCGGTGGCCCCGGGCTGGCCGGTGAGGAGGCGGTGTTCGGCGGCGGCAAGGTCATCCGCGAGTCGATGGGGCAGGGGCGGGCGACCCGAGCCGAGGGCGCGCCCGACCTGGTGATCACCGGCGCGGTCGTGCTGGACCACTGGGGCGTCGTCAAGGCCGACGTCGGCGTCCGGGACGGCCGGATCGTGGCACTGGGCAAGGCCGGCAACCCCGACACGATGGACGGCGTCCACCCCGACCTGGTCATCGGTCCCGGCACGGAGGTGCTCGCCGGCAACGGCAAGGTCCTCACCGCCGGCGGCATCGACTGCCACGTGCACTTCATCTGCCCGCAGATCGTGCCGACGGCGATCGGCTCGGGCATCACCACGATGATCGGCGGCGGCACCGGGCCGGCCGAGGGCTCCAAGGCCACCACGATCACCCCCGGCGACTGGTACCTGGCCCGGATGCTCGAGGCGATGGACGGGATGCCGGTCAACGTCGCGCTGCTCGGCAAGGGCAACACCGTCTCGGTCGACTCGCTGGAGGAGCAGCTGCGGGCCGGTGCCAGCGGGTTCAAGCTGCACGAGGACTGGGGCTCCACGCCGGCCGCGATCGACGCCGCGCTCACCGTCGCCGGGCGCAACGGCGTCCCGGTCGCGCTGCACTCCGACACCCTCAACGAGGCCGGGTTCGTTGAGGACACCCTGGCCGCGATCGCCGGCCGGAGCATCCACGCGTACCACACCGAGGGTGCCGGGGGCGGCCACGCACCGGACATCATCACCGTCGCCGGGCACCCCAACGTGCTGCCGAGCAGCACGAACCCCACCCGGCCGCACACCGTGAACACCCTCGACGAGCACCTCGACATGCTCATGGTCTGCCACCACCTGGACAGCTCCGTGCCCGAGGACCTGGCGTTCGCGGAGAGCCGGATCCGGCCGACGACGATCGCCGCCGAGGACCTGCTGCACGACCTCGGCGCCATCTCGATGATCGGCTCCGACGCGCAGGCGATGGGCCGGGTCGGCGAGGTCGTGATGCGCACCTGGCAGACCGCGCACGTGATGAAGCGCCGCCGCGGTTCGCTGGCCGGCGACGGGGCGGCGGACAACCTGCGGGCCCGCCGGTACGTCGCCAAGTACACGATCTGCCCCGCGGTGGCGCACGGCATCGACGGCGAGGTCGGGTCGGTGGAGCCGGGCAAGCTCGCCGACCTGGTGCTCTGGGACCCGGGGACCTTCGGCGTCCGGCCGCACGTCGTGCTCAAGGGCGGGATGATCGCCTGGGGCCAGATGGGGGATGCGAACGCGTCGATCCCCACCCCGCAGCCGGTGCTGCCGCGGCCGATGTTCGGCGCGTACGGCCGGGTGCCGGCGCAGACGTCGGTGCACTTCGTCGCCCCGGCCGCGCTGGAGGCCGGGCTGGCCGATCGGCTCGAGGTCGACCGGCGGCTGGTGGCGGTCACCGACACCACCCGGCTGGGGAAGGCGGACATGCCGGAGAACACCGCGCTGCCGGAGATCCGCGTCGACCCGGACACCTTCACGGTCTCGGTGGACGGCGAGGTCTGGGAGCCCGACCCGGTGCGCGAGCTGCCCATGGCCCAGCGCTACTTCCTCTTCTGATGGCCGGCTCCCGATGACGGCTCTCCCGATGGCCGGCTCCCGATGACGGCGGCGCTGCTCACCCTCGCCGACTCGCGGCTGCCCGCCGGAGGGCACACCCACTCCGGCGGCGTGGAACAGGCGATCACGGCCGGGGTGCTCACCGACCCCGGCTCGCTGGCGGTCTTCCTCCGCCGGCGGCTGGCCACCTCGGGCGCCGTCGCCGCGGGGCTCGCCGCGGCCGCGTGCCGGGCGGTGGACGCCGCCGACCCGGTGACCGCGCTCGGCGCGCTGGACGCGGAGGCCGACGCCCGCACCCCCTCCCCGGCGCTGCGCGCGGCCTCCCGGCAGCAGGGGCGCGGCCTGGTCCGGGTCGGCAGCCGCGCCTGGCCGCACCCGGCCTGGGCGGCGCTGCCGGGGCAGCCGCACCACCCGCTGGCGCTCGGGGTCGCCGCGGCGACCGGTGGCCTGACCCCGCGGGACGCCGCGCACGCCGCGGCGTACCTCTCGATCAGCGGGCCGGCGACCGCCGCGCAGCGGTTGCTGGCGATGGACCCGATCACCGTGGCCGCGGTGACCGCCCGGCTGGCCCCGGAGGTCGACCAGGTCGCCGACGCGTCGACGTCGGGCCTGCCCGCCGCCACCGACCCGCTCCTGGACCTGCTCGCCGAGGTGCACGCGGCCCGCGCGGACCGCTTCTTCGCCTCATGACCACTGGCCCCATCACCCTCACTGGGAGTGCACATGCCACCTGACCACCGGATCGACGACTACGTGGACCCGTACACCCCGGAGCACCGGCACTCCCCGGGAGGAGGGCACGGCCCGCTGCGGGTCGGCCTCGGCGGCCCGGTCGGCTCGGGGAAGACCGCCCTGGCCGCCGCGCTGTGCCGCACGCTGGGCACCGAGTACGACCTCGCCGTCGTCACCAACGACATCTACACGACCGAGGACGCCGACTTCCTGCGCCGCAACGCCGTGCTCCCCGACGACCGGATCGAGGCGGTGCAGACCGGCTGCTGCCCGCACACCGCGATCCGCGACGACATCACCGCCAACCTCGACGCGGTAGAGCTGCTGGAGTCCCGGCACCCCGGCCTGGAGCTGGTCTTCGTCGAGTCCGGCGGGGACAACCTGACCGCGTCGTTCAGCTACGGGCTGGTCGACGTCCAGGTGTTCGTGGTCGACGTCGCCGGCGGGGACAAGGTGCCGCGCAAGGGCGGCCCGGGGGTGACCGCCTCGGACCTCCTGGTGGTCAACAAGACCGACCTCGCGCCGCTGGTCGGGGCCGACCTGGGCGTGATGCGCCGCGACTCCGACGCCGTCCGGGGCGACAAGCCCACGCTGCTGATCTCGCTGCGCGAGGACCCGGCGGCCACCGAGGTGGCCGAGTGGGTGCGGGAGCAGGTGCGCGCGAGGGCGTTGCAGACGGCGCCGTGAGGACGCGCGTGGAGGTGGTCGCCCGCTGCGACGCGCGTGGGCGCACGGTCCTGCCGGTCGTGCGCGCCAGCGGCCAGCTGGCCGTGCGGCGCACCGGCCCCGCCTCCGTGCACCTGGTCGCGACGGCGTTCGGCCCGCTGGGCGGGGACGACGCGGAGATCCGGCTGGTGGTGGAGTCCGGCGCCCGGCTCAGCGTCCACTCGGTCGCCGCGGCCGTCGTGCTGCCGGCCCGCGGGGAGTCCCCGCCGTCCCGGCAGGTGGTCCGCGCGGAGGTCGCGGGCGTGCTGCACCTGGCGCCGGAGCCGACGGTGGTCACCGCGCGGGCCGACCACCGGGCCGAGCTGCACGCGCAGCTGGCCGAGGGCGGCGAGCTGACCGCCACGGAGCAGGTGCTGCTCGGCCGGACGGGCGAGGAGCCCGGGCGCTGGACGGGCACCACCCGGGTCGAGCGGGACGGCCGGCCGTTGCTGCAGACCACGGTCGGTCTCGGCCCCGGGGCGCCGGCCTGGCTGCCGCCGGTCGCCCCCCGGGCCTACGTCTCCACGGTGTCGATCGGCTCCACGGTGGGGATCAGCGACCCGCGGCCCGAGGTGGCGACCGGGGTGGACGCCGTCCGGCTGCCGCTGCCCGGCGGCTGGGTGGGCACGGCCTGGGCCGAGGAATTGCACGAGGCGGTGGCGGGGCTGGCTGCGGTCACCCCCGCGGTCGCCGACGAGCTGGTGGAGGTGGCGCGGTGAACGGGTCGCTGGTCGTCCGGGCGCAGCGGGTGGTGCTGCCCGACGGGGAGCGACCGGCCGCGGTGCACGTGCAGGACGGCGTCGTCGTCGCCGTCACCGGCTTCGACGAGGTCGACGGCACGGTGGTCACCCTCGCCGACGACGAGGTGCTGCTGCCGGGGCTGGTCGACAGCCACGTGCACGTCAACGAGCCGGGGCGCACCGAGTGGGAGGGGTTCGCCTCGGCGACCCGGGCGGCGGCGGCCGGCGGGATCACCACGATCGTCGACATGCCGCTGAACTCGATCCCGCCCACCGTCGACGTGCCGGCGTTGCACGTGAAACGCGCGGTGGCCGAGGGGCAGGTCAGCGTGGACGTCGCCTTCTGGGGTGGCGCCGTCCCCGGCAACGCCGAGGAGCTGCCGCGGCTGCTCGACGCCGGCGCGGTGGGCGTGAAGTGCTTCCTGCTCGACTCCGGCGTGCCGGAGTTCCCCCCGCTGGACGACGCCGGCCTGCGGGCCGCGCTCACCGAGCTCGCCGCGGTCGACGGCCTGCTCATCGCGCACTGCGAGGACGAGGACGTCATCACCGCCGCCCCGCAGCCGGGTGGGCGGCGCTACGCCGACTTCCTCGCCTCCCGGCCGGGTGCTGCGGAGGAGACGGCGATCGGCCGGCTCATCGCCGCGGCCCGGGACACCGGTGCCCGGGTGCACGTCGTCCACCTGGCCGATGCCGGGGCGCTGCCGATGCTGCGCGCCGCCCGGGCCGACGGGGTGCGGATCACCGTCGAGACCTGCCCGCACTACCTGACCTTCAGCGCCGAGGAGGTGCCCGACGGCGACACCGCGTTCAAGTGCTGCCCGCCGATCCGGGAGGCCGGGCACCGGGAGGCGCTCTGGCAGGCGCTGGCCGACGGGGACGTCGACCTGGTGGTCAGCGACCACTCGCCGTGCACGCCGGAGCTCAAGCGGCTGGACGTCGGCGACTTCGCCCTGGCCTGGGGCGGCATCGCCGGGCTGCAGGTGACCCTGCCGGTGGTGTGGAGCGGGGCCCGGGCGCGCGGGTACGGGCTCGGCGACGTCGTCCGGTGGATGTCGGCCGCGCCGGCGCAGCTGGCCGGGCTCCCCGGCAAGGGTGCGATCGCGGTGGGCAGGGACGCCGACCTGGTGGCGTTCGCCCCCGACGAGCCCTGGCGGGTGGCCCAGCTGCACCACCGCAACCCGGTGACGCCCTACGCGGGCCGGGAGCTCACCGGGGTGGTCCGCCGCACCTGGCTGCGCGGGCAGCCGCTGGTCGACGGGGGTGCTGCCCTCGGCCGGTTGCTGAGCAGAGGGGAGCGGTGAACCGGCCGCGCCGGTCCACCCCGGTGGGTCAGCTGCGCTGCTCGCCCTCCTCGCGGGCGGCGTCGTCGAGCACCTGCGGGTCGTCCTGGACGCCGCCGGCGGGGTCGGCGTTGCCGAGGGCCGTCTCGGCGGGGAGCTGCTCGACGTGCTGCTGGGCGCGGGCCTTCAGGTCGTCGTCAGGGCTGGTCACGGGTCCTCCTGGGTGGTCGCTCCGGTCAGGTCGTCCACGCCCTACCCCCGCCGTGCCACAGTGACCCGCGCCCACCTCGATCCGTCTGGAGACCGATGACCGGCCCCGCCGCTCCCGAGCCCGCCTTCCTCGCCCTCCCCGACCTCGCCCGCCGCGACCTCGGCGGCGCCGTCGTCGCGGCGAACGACGAGTTCTTCGCCGCCCGGGAGAACCTGGTGCTGCCGCACCCGGCCGTGCCGCGCACCGAGTTCGGGCACAAGGGCAAGGAGTACGACGGCTGGGAGACCCGGCGCCGGCGCAGCCCCGGGCACGACTGGGCGATCGTGCGGCTCGGCGCGCCGGGGGTCGTGGCCGGCGTCGTCGTCGACACCGCGTTCTTCACCGGCAACTACCCGTCGCAGGCCTCGCTGGAGGGCGCCGCGGTCGAGGGGCACCCGTCGGTGGAGGAGCTGGCGCGCGCGGACTGGCAGCCCTTGCTGCCGCTCGTCGACCTCGCCGGGGACACCGCCAACGCCTTCGCCGTCGACTCCGACCGGCGGTACACGCACGTGCGGCTGGCCATCCACCCCGACGGCGGGGTGGCCCGGCTGCGGGTGCACGGCACGGTCGTCGTCGACCCGCGGCTGGTCGACGCCGGCCCGTTCGACCTGGCCGCCCTGGAGAACGGCGGGCGGGTCACGGGGGTGAGCAACGCCCACTACGGCAGCCCGCACCAGCTGATCGGCCAGGGGACGGCCCGGTCGATGGGCGAGGGCTGGGAGAACGCCCGCCGCCGCGGTCCGGGCAACGACTGGGTCGACGTCGAGCTGGCCTGCGAGGGCGTGGTGACCCTCGCCGAGCTGGACACCTCGTGGTTCCTCGGCAACGCCCCGGGGAAGGCGTCGCTCACCGGCCGCACCGCCGACGGTGCGGAGGTCGTGCTGCTGCCGCGCACCCGGCTGCAGCCGGACACCCGGCACCGGTTCGTGCTCGACGGGGACGCCGGGGTCAGCAGCGTGCGGCTGGACGTCTTCCCCGACGGCGGGATGGCCCGGCTGCGGCTGTGGGGCCGGCCGACCACCGCCGGGCGCGCGGCGTTGGGCCGTCGCTGGTTCGACGCGCTGCCCGACGTCCCGGCGCTGGAGGTGCTGGGCTCCCTCGGCGTCGAGCCCGCCGAGGCGGGCCGGGTCGTCGGCGGCCGTCCGCTGTCCGGTGACCTGCCGCCCGCGGTCCGGGGGCTGGTCGACGGCCTGGCCTGAGGTCCCGGGGCGGGGCGCCGGCTCCCCCGGGGCGCGCCCCGTGGTGCCGACGGTCCGGGCGTGGCACGGCTGGGACGGCCCGCCGTGGGTCCCGGCGGGCCGTCCCGATGCCATGTCCGCCGATCCGCTGGGGGAGCCCCGGGCGACGGCGGTGGCGTGGCGCCCCGGCAGCGGTCCCGGGGCGCCGGCCGGTCAGGAGCGGCTGGTGACCAGTCGACGACCGGCCACGGCAGCGGCCGCCAGCCCGGCCATCGAGACCGCGACCAGCGGCAGCGGCAGCTCGTCGTCGGCCAGCCCGGCGTCGCCGCCCGGGACACCACTGGGTGCCGAGGCGGTGCCCGAGGTGGTCTGGGTGGCGAACTGGTAGCCGGCGTCCTCGGAGCCGTAGGCGTACACGGTGGTCGTGGTGCCCTCGGCCAGGTCCAGGTCGACCGGCTCGACGGCGACCGTGTCGGTCCCGGTCAGCGCCGCGTCCGCGCTGACCACGGCGGGGTCGACGACGAGGACCTCCTCGTCCGGGTTCGCCAGCCCGGTCACGACCGGCACCCCGTCGGCCCGGACGTCGACCGCCGGTGCCGCCGCGACGTGCCGCACCACCAGACGGGACTGCCCCGCCGGGACGACGGAGACGTCGTTGACGAACGGCACCAGCGTCGGGGTGCCGTCCTCGGCGAGGAACGCGGTGACGGTGGCGTCCAGGCCGGGGGTGAGCGCCACGTCGGCCAGCTCGGCGGTCGGCTCGTCGGCGAGCGGGTCGGCGTCCACCGGGAAGATCTCCAGGTCGTAGTCGCCGACCGGCAGCGTCAACGGGTCGGTCAGCGTCCCCGGCTCGAAGTCGGCGATCAGCTCCTCGCCGTTGGCGTAGACGTCCACCGGCACGTCCGGGATGGCGTGCAGGACGGTCACCGTGGCGACGTCGGTCGCGGGGTCGGCCTCCGCGGCCAGCGCCGGTGCGGCGCCGGCGCCCACGACCAGGGCTCCGGCCGTGCCGGTGACCAGGGTGAGCGTTCGGGTCCTGCGCATGATCGTTCCTTCCGCCGGGGACAGGTCTGCGCCCGTCCGGGTGCCCAGCGGCCCCGGACGGACGCATGACGATCGTGTTGCGGACCGCATCGGTGCAGGTCAGCGGCCGGAGGAGAGGCCCCCGACCCCGGCGTGTCGCCGGCCGCTCGTCCCCGGTCAGGTCCCCGTGAGGTGCTCCGGCCGCACCGGCACCCGGGTCAGCGGGAGGCCGGTCGCGGCGCGGATGGCGGCCAGCACCGCGGGGCCGGAGGAGATGTTGGGCGCCTCGCCGACCCCGCGCAGGCCGTAGGGGGCGTGCGGGTCGGCGTACTCGAGGACCTCGATGCGCATCGGCGGCATGTCCAGGATGGTCGGGATCAGGTAGTCGGTGAACGACGGGTTCCGCACCTTGCCGTCCTTGATGAGGATCTCCTCCATCACCGCCAGCCCGAGGCCCTGCGCGGTGCCGCCCTGGATCTGGCCGACCACCGCCTGCGGGTTGATCGCCTTGCCGACGTCCTGGGTGCAGGCCATCTCGACCACCTTGACCAGCCCGAGCTCGGTGTCGACGTCGACGACGGCGCGGTGGGCGGAGAAGGCGTACTGCACGTGCGCGAACCCCTGGCCGGTCTCCGGGTCGATCGCCTCGGTGGGGCGGTGCCGCCACTCCAGCGTCTCCTCCAGCACGTCGTCGCCGAGCACGTCGACCAGCGGGACGGCGATGCCCTCCGCGTCGGACACCACGAGGCCACCGGCCAGCCGCAGGTCGGGAACGGTCCGTCCCACCAGCTGCTCCGCCCGGGCGAGCACCTGCCCGCGCACCTCCTCGCAGGCGGCCTTCACCGCCCCGCCGGTGACGTAGGTCTGCCGGGACGCCGAGGTGGACCCGGCCGAGCCGACGGTGGTGTCCTTGGGGTGCACGGTCACCTGGTCGACGCCGAGCTCGGTGCGGGCGATCTGCTGTTCCACGGTGACCAGCCCCTGGCCGACCTCCGCCGCCGCGGTGTGCACGGTCGCGGTCGCCTCGCCGCCGACCACCTCCAGGCGCACCCGGGCGGTGGAGTGGTCGTCGTACCCCTCGGAGAAGGCGACGTTCTTGTACGCCACGGCGTAGCCGACGCCGCGCCGCACGCCCTCCCCGTGGGTGGTGTTGGAGACGCCGCCGGGCATGTCCCGCAGGTCGACGTCGCCGTGGTCGGCGGGGGCCGGCATCGGCATCGCCTCCAGCCGGCGCAGCAGCTCGGCCACCGGGGCGGGGCTGTCGATCACCTGGCCGGTGGGGGTGGCCGAGCCCTCCTCCATCGCGTTGCGGCAGCGCAGCTCCACCGGGTCCATCCCCAGCTCGGCGGCGAGCGCGTCCATCTGCGACTCGTAGGCGAAGGCGGTCTGCACCGACCCGAACCCGCGCATGGCCCCGCACGGCGGGTTGTTCGTGTACGCGCCGTAGCAGTCGACGTGCACGTTGGGGACGACGTAGGGGCCGATCCCCATCGTCCCGCCGTTGCCCACCACGGCCGGCGTGCTGGAGGCGTAGGCGCCGCCGTCGAAGTAGATCGAGGCCTTGACGTAGACCAGCTGCCCGTCGCGGGTCGCCCCGTGCTCGTAGCGCATGGTGGCCGGGTGCCGGTGCACGTGGCCGAAGAACGACTCCTCGCGGTTGTAGGACATCTTCACCGGCCGGCCCGTGCGCAGGGCCAGCAGGCAGGCGTGCACGTGCATCGACAGGTCCTCCCGGCCGCCGAACGCGCCGCCGACGCCGGCCAGGCTGAGCCGGACCTGCTCCGGCGGCAGGCCGAGGGCGGAGCAGATCTGCCGCTGGTCGACGTGCAGCCACTGGGTGGCGACGTAGAGCTCGACGCCGCCGTCCTCGGCCGGGACGGCGAGCCCGGACTCCGGCCCCAGGAAGGCCTGGTCCTGCATGCCCACCTCGTACTCCCCGACGACCACCACCTCGGCGGTGGGCTCGGGGTTCCCGGTGCGGACCTTGAGGTGCCGGACCAGGTTGCCCTCCGGGTGCAGGTGCGCGCTCTCCCGGCTCAGCTCGGTGACCTCGGGCGTGGAGTCGTGGACCATGTTCCAGGTCGGGTGCCCCAGGGCGGTGCGCGCGTCGGTGACCGGCTCCCACACGTCGTAGTCGACCCGGATGAGCGCCGCGGCCCGCCGCGCGGTGTCCGGGTGGTCGGCGGCGACCAGCGCGACCGGTTCGCCCTGGTAGCGGACGACGTCCACGGCGAGCACCGGCTGGTCGGCCAGCTCCAGGCCGTAGACCTTCTCCCCGGGCACGTCGTCGGCGGTCAGCACCGCGGAGACGCCCGGCAGGGCGGCCGCGGCGCTGGTGTCGATGGCGCGGATGCGGGCGTAGGGGTGCGGGCTCCGCAGCGTCACCCCCCAGAGCATGTCCGACATCCACAGGTCGCTGCCGTAGGCGAACTCGCCGCGGACCTTCAGGACGCCGTCGGGGCGCACGGCGTCGGCGCCCACCCCGCCACCGCCGCCGGAGCCGGTCAGGTGCGCCGGCGCACCGGTCGGGGTGCGGGTCGGGGTGCTCATCGGTCGCCTCCGGCCTCGGTACCGGCCCCGGCGGCGGTGCCGGCCATCCGGTCGGCGGCCAGCCGGACGGCGTCCAGGATCTTCTCGTATCCGGTGCAGCGGCACAGGTTGCCGGCCAGCGCCTCGCGGGTCTCCGCGTCGCTGGGCCGCCCGTGCCGGGTGATGAGGTCGTGGGTGGCCACCAGCAGGCCGGGGGTGCAGAAGCCGCACTGGACGGCGCCGGCGTCGACGAAGGCCTGCTGCACCGGGTGCAGCGCGTCGGCGTCGGCCAGGGCCTCGACCGTGCCGACCTCCCGGCCCTCGGCCTGCCCCGCGGCGACCAGGCACGCGCACACCGGCAGCCCGTCGAGGTAGACCGTGCAGGAGCCGCACTCGCCCTGCTCGCAGGCGTTCTTCGACCCGGGCAGCCCCATCCGCTCGCGCAGCACGTAGAGCAGGCTCTCGCCCTCCCAGACGTCGTCCACCTGCTGCTCGGTGCCGTTGACGGTGCAGGTCAGACGCACGTCAGACCTCCTTCGCGGAGTCGTTGCCGGATGCGGTGCGGTGCTCGGCCCAGGCCCAGGTGAGCGTGCGGCGGGCCATCACCGACAGGGCGTGCAGGCGGTAGCCGGCGGTGCCGCGGACGTCGTCGATCGGTGCCGCGCTGCCGGCCACCAGCTCACCGAACCGGGCGGCGAGCCCGGCCGGCAGTTCGGCCCGGGACTCCCACAGCCCGGCGGCGTCGAGCTCGCCGGCCAGGAACTCCTCGGCGGCCGGGGCGCGGCGGGGCGTGGGCGCGGCGGACCCGATGCCGGTGCCGACCGTGCGGCGGTCCGGGTGCAGCGCCAGGCCGAAGGCGGCGACGGCGATGACCATGGCGTTGCGGGTGCCGATCTTGCTGTACTGCTGCGGGCCGCTCGGCGGGGTGATGTGCACGGCGGCGACGAGCTCGTCGGCGTCCATCGCGTTGCGCTTGGGGCCGGTGTAGAAGTCGGTGACCGGGATCCGCCGGCTGCCGCGGACCGACGCCACCTCGACCACGGCGTCGGCGGCCAGCAGGGCGGGGTGCGCGTCGCCGGCCGGGGAGGCGGTGGCCAGGTTGCCGCCGACCGTGCCCCGGTTGCGGATCTGCGGGGAACCGATCGTCCGGGCGGCCATCGCCAGGCCGGGCAGCCGGTCGCCGAGCTCGGTGATGACCCGGGCGTAGCTGACCCCGGCGCCGAGCCGGACCGCGTGCTCCTCGGTGGTCCACTCCCGCAGGTCGGCGACCCGGGTCAGGTCCAGCAGCTGCGCCGGCCGCAGGTGCCCGAAGTTGATGCCGACCATGACGTCGGTGCCGCCGCAGATCGGGACGGCGTCGGGGTGGGCGGCTCTCGCCTCCAGGGCCTCGGCCCAGGTGGTGGGCTGCAGGAACTCCATGGTCGGGTCTGACCTCCGGTGCAGGGGACGGTCACGGTAACCCCGGTTCGTCACGGGCGGATGACGAACAGTGCGCGCCGGTCACGGCCGGGTGAGGACGACGAGCTGCTGCGTCGCCCGGGTCATCGCCACGTAGCGGTCGACCGCCTCCTCGATGCCCCCGCCGGGATCCGCCGGTTCGACCAGGACGACGAGGTCGAACTCCAGCCCCGTGACCAGCTCCGGGGTCAGCGACCGGACCCGGGGCCCGGTCCAGGACGACGGAGCGCCGACGACGCACGCCGTCCCCTCGTCGTGGGCGGCGAGCCAGCTCTCCAGGACCGTGTCCAGTTCCGCGACGGGCCCGTACCGGACCGGCACGCCGGTGCGACGGACCGAGGTCGGCACGTTGGCGTCCGGCAGGACGGCCCGGATGACCGGCTCGGCCGCGGCCATGACCTCCACCGGGGTCCGGTAGTTGACGGTCAGCGACGCGACGCGGACCCGGTCGAGCCCGACCCGCGCCAGCCGCTCCGGCCAGGACCCGGTGAACCCGTGCCGCGCCTGGGCCCGGTCCCCGACGACGGTGAAGCTGCGGGACGGGCAGCGGAGCAGCAGCATCTGCCACTCGGCGTCGGTCAGCTCCTGGGCCTCGTCCACCACCACGTGCGCGAACGGGCCGGCCAGCGCGTCCGGCTCGGCGGTGGGCAGGGCGGCGTCGTCGACCAGGGCGTCCCGCAGGTCCTGCTGGCGCAGGCTCGTCACCAGGCCCTCGCCGTCGTCGTCGGCCTCGATCAGCCGGTCGATGACGTCGGCCATCCGCGCCCGGTCGGCGGCGACGAGCGCGTCGCGCCGGCGGCGGCGGCGCGAGGCGCCCGGGTCGCCGAGCCGCTGCCGGGCGGCGTCCAGGAACGGCAGGTCGGCCGTCGTCCAGGCGCGGGCGTCCGCCCGCTGCAGCGCCCGGACGTCGGCGGGGCCGAGCTGGGGGGCGCACCGGCGCAGGTAGGCCGGCACCGACCACAGGTCACCGACCACGTCGGCCGCGTGGAGCACCGGCCAGGCCCGGTCGAAGGCCGTGCGCAGCTCCCGGTCCTGCTCCAGCGACCGCCGGAGCAGGTCGGGCGGGACGTCGTCGTGGCCGTCCCCCAGGATGGCGAGCAGGCCCTCCCAGACCTGGTCGCGCGCCTCGTTGTGCGGCGTGCCGGGCTCGGCGGCGTCGAACGCCTCGGCCCAGTCGGCGGGGCCGAGGTCGACCTCCGACCAGGGCGTCTCGACGGTCAGTGCCCGCCGGGGTGGCTCCTCGGAGAACCGGACGGCGGCCTCGACCACCGCCTCCACGTCCAGGCCGGCCTTGAGGCGGGCGACCCCCGGGTCGGTCTCCACCGCGGCCGTGGCGCCCTCGGGCACCAGGTCCCGCAGGGTGCAGGTGCGCACCCCGTCCTCGCCCAGGCCGGGCAGGACGTCGGCCACGTAGGACAGGTAGGGCTGGTGCGGCCCGACCACCAGCACCCCGCCCCGGCCGGCGTCGACGTGCGGGTCGGACCAGAGCAGGTAGGCGGCACGGTGCAGGGCGACGACGGTCTTGCCCGTCCCCGGGCCGCCGTCGACGACCAGGGTGCCGGCGGACCCCGCGCGGATGATCGCGTCCTGGTCGGCCTGGATGGTGCCGAGCACGTCGCGCATCCGGGCCGACCGGCTGCTGCCCAGGCCGGCGAGGAAGGCGGACTGGTCGTCCAGGGCAGCGTGCCCCTCGAGCCCGTCGGCGGTGAACACCTCGTCCCACCAGTCGCTGACCCGGCCGCGGGTCCAGCGGTAGCGGCGGCGGCTCACCAGGCCCATCGGGTCGGCGTGGGTGGCGCCGAAGAACGGCTCGGCCGCGGGGGAGCGCCAGTCGACCAGCAGCCGGCTCCCCGCGCCGTCGGTGAGGCCGAGCCGCCCGACGTACACCGGCTCGGGGTCGTCGGCGCGGACCATGCGGCCCAGGCAGAGGTCGAGGCCGAACCGACGCAGCGTGCGCAGCCTGGTGGCGAGCCGGTGCACCTCCAGGTCGCGGTTCAGCGCGGCCTCACCCGTGCCGCCGGGCGCCCGGCGCTCGGCGGCGAGGCGGTCGGACAGGTCGGCGATGGACGCCGCGAGGCCGGTCGCGAGGGCGGCGAAGTGCTGCTCGTCGGCGGCGATCAGCTCCGGGTCGGCCTTGGCGAGGAGGCGGTCGGGGAGGTCGAAGGCGCTGGTGGTGGTCAGCGGGGGCACGTGGTCAGCTCCGTCCCTGGTGGCGCAGCCGGACCATCCGTGCAGGTCAGAGCCGCGGTCAGCGAGTCTGCGGCACCCCCGGGGGCTTGCCGCAAGCCCCCGGGTGCGCTATAGCTTGGAACTGGCGGGAGAGGCTGCCCGGACACACGCCGGACACGACCGGGCGGCAGGATGCGCAGGGTGCAGACCGCTGACCTGCTCGTGCGCGACGCCGAGCTGATCGCCACCGTCGACGACGCCCGCCGCGAGCTGCCCGGGGGGTGGGTCGCGATCACCGACGGCGTGGTCAGCGCCCTCGGCGGCCCGGGCGACCCGCAGCCCGACGCCGTCCGCCGGGTCGACGGGCGTGGCTGCCTGGTGACGCCCGGGCTGGTGAACACCCACCACCACCTGTACCAGAACCTGACCCGCGCCTACGCCCCCGCGCTGAGCGGTGGGCTGTTCGACTGGCTGGTCACCCTGTACCCGCTGTGGGCGCGGCTGGACGAGGAGGCGGCGCACGTCAGCGCGTTCGTCGGGCTCGCCGAGCTGGCGTTGTCCGGCTGCACGACGTCGACCGACCACCTGTACGTGCACCCGCGCGGCGCCGGCGACCTGATCTCCGCCGAGGTGGCCGCGGCCCGCGAGCTCGGCGTCCGGTTCTCGCCCACCCGCGGCTCGATGTCGCTGTCCGTCAAGGACGGCGGCTTGCCCCCGGACTCGGTCGTGCAGGACGACGACGAGGTCCTGGCCGACTCCCAGCGGCTGGTGCAGCTCCACCACGACCGGTCGCCCACCGCGATGACCCGGATCGCGCTCGCCCCGTGCTCGCCGTTCAGCGTCTCGCCCGCGCTCATGCGCCGGACGGCGGAGCTCGCCGAGTCCCTCGACGTCCGGCTGCACACCCACCTCGCCGAGACCCGGGACGAGGACGCCTTCTGCCTGGCGACCTTCGGCCGGCGCCCGGTCGACCACCTCGACGACGTCGGCTGGATGACCGACCGGACGTGGCTGGCGCACGTGGTGTGGCCGGACGCCGCCGAGGTCACCCGGCTGGGCGCGGCCCGGGTCGGCGCGGCGCACTGCCCGTCGTCGAACATGGTCCTGGGCAGCGGGCTGGCCCCGGTCGCCGAGCTGCGGGCGGTGGGCGCCCCGGTCGGGCTGGGCGTCGACGGCTCCGCGTCGGCGGACTCCGCGTCGCTGTGGCTGGAGGCCCGCACCGCGATGCTGCAGGGCAAGCTCCGGCACGGCGCCGCGGCGATGTCGGCCCGGGACGCGCTGGAGATGGCCACCCGCGGCGGCGCCGCCTGCCTGGGCCGGGCCGGCGAGATCGGTCAGCTGTCCGTCGGTGCCTGCGGGGACCTGGCGATCTGGTCGCTGGAGGGCGTGCGGTTCGCCGGCGCGCTGTCGGACCCGGTGGAGGCGTGGCTGCGCTGCGGCCCGGTGTCCGCGCGGGACACCGTCGTGGCGGGGCGGTTCGTCGTCGAGGACGGCGCCGTCCTCCACCCCGGGCTCGACGAGCAGCTCGCCGTCCACCGGCGGGTGTCCCAGCGGCTCCAGGCGCCGCTCGGCTGAGCGGCGCCTGGACTCAGCTGGAGAGCTGGCCGCGGACCACCGAGACGCCGGAGTGCGTGGGGTCGCCGTCCAGCGGCTCCACCGAGACGTCGACCAGCGGGTAGGCCGACAGGTCCAGGCCGTCGGGCAGCGGCAGCACCGTCGCACCCCGCTGGACGACACCGACCGGCACCATCCGCTGCGCGTCGGACTGCAGCAGCCACACCTCGTAGTAGCCGTCGTCCAGCGCCGGCACGTCGAGGTCGACCTGCAGCTCGCGGGTCCCGCCCGACTCCCGGACCTCGGCGGTGCCCGATGCGATCTGCTCCGGCAGCGGGTCGAGCCCGGCCTGGGCGAGCACCGTGCCCTCCGGACCGTCCTGGGTGACCGCGACGGCGCCGGCACCGATGAGCCCGCCCACCAGCACGGCGGCGGCCAGCGGCAGCCACCGGGCCGCCGGCCGGCGGGCCGACCGCGCCGGGAACTGCACGACGGTGGCCCCGGCCGACCGGGACGCGTGCGTCTCCTCGGCGGACGGCGCGGGCACGGGGACGTCAGGGGACCCGCCGGCCTCGACCAGGGCCGGGCGCGGGGAGGCGGCGACCCCGGTCGCCGCGGCGATGGCGGCCCAGACCTGCGGCGGCGGGGCCACCGCCTGGGTCGGCGCGGCCAGCGCGGGGACGGCGAGGACCTCGACGCTGCGGCGCAGCGAGGCGACCTCCTGCTCGCACTCGGCGCAGTCGGTCAGGTGCGCGGCGCACTCCGGCGGCGGCTGCTCGCCGAGGGCGGCCAGCGCCAGCTCGTCAGGATCGCAGTGCTGCACCGTCCACCTCCAAGCGGTCTCGCAGGCGCTCCAGGGTGCGTCTGATGTGGCTCTTCACGGTGCCCAGCGGGATGCCGGTGCGTGCCGCGATCTGTGCATGGGTCAGGTCCTCGAAGAACGCGAGCTCGATGATGCTTCGTTGCGGCTGGCCGATCCGGTTCAGCTCGCCCAGCAGGAGGACCCGGTCGGCCACCTCGGTGGCCAGCTCGCTGCCCGGGTCGGCGGTGGGGGCCGAGCGGGCCTCGCTCGCGGCCGCCTCGGTCGACCGACGCTGCCGTTCCCGCTTGGCCCAGGTGTCGGCGATCTTGTGCCGGCAGACGCCCACCAGCCAGGCCGGGAGGGGCCCCTGGTCGGGACGGTAGCGGCTGCGCCCGGTCCAGGCCGAGATGAAGGTCTGCTGGGTGACGTCCTCGGCGTCGGGGCCGGGGCCGAAAGCCCGCACCGCCATGCCGTGCACCTGCGCCGCCCATCGTTCGTAGGCCCAGGCGAGGGCCTGCTCGTCGCCGTCGGCGAAGCGCCGCGCGACCTCGCTGTCGTCGGGCTCGGCGCTCTGGTGCACCGGGCCCCGGGTGGTTGGCACGTCAGCGACCGTACCCAGGGGTGGCAGCCGGACGGCCAGGAGGCTCATGGGAGTGGTTCGGCAACGACGACCACGTTGTCGCGGTAGCTGCGGAGCTCGGGGATGAACGGGCCGCCGCAGGTGACCAGCACCAGCCGGGGCGGCCCCTCCCGGCCGAAGATGGTGTCCAGCGGCAGGGCCTGCTTGGTGATCAGCTCCCGGGAGACCACCTGCCAGCGGGTCTCCGCGCCGTTCGCGCCGGTGACCACGACGACGTCACCGACCTCGGCGGTGCGCAGCGGGGCCAGGGCGCCGAGCCCCTGCTCCCGGTCGTCGACGTGCCCGGCCAGGACGGCGGAGCCGGCGTCCCCGGGGACGGGCCCGAAGCGGTACCAGCCGACCCGGTCCACGTCCTCCGGCAGCTCCATCTGGCCGTCGGGCGCCACGCCCACCGGGTCGAGCGGGGCGTCCACGCCCCGGGCCGGCACGCTGAGCCGGACCGGGGCCGGCACCGGTGCGGCCACGGTGGGCGCCGCGTCCCGCGTGGTCACCGGTGGGAGGTCCAGTGCAGGCGCCGACGGCGGCACCGCCCCGGAGGGGGACGGTGCCGCCGTCGGCGAGGGTGCCGTCGCCGAGGGCGACGGCGCGTCGAGCGCCTGCTGCACCGTGCTGCCCGCCGTCGCTTCGGGCCGGGTCAGCGCCCAGGTGACCGGTGTCCCGATCGCCAGGGCGAGGCCCAGGACCACCACGACGACGGAACTGCGCACGGTGCTGCCTCTGCTCTCGGTCGGGTCAGACCCGGCTGGTGGCGTACTTGCGGCCGGCGAACGCGGCGGCGGCGAGACCGGCCACGGTCAGGCCGACCAGCGGTGCCGGGATGCCCTCGTCAGCGGCCAGGCCGGCCGAACCGCCGGGGACGCCGGACGGGGCGGAGGCCCCGGCCTGGACCGTCTGGGTGGCGAGCTCGTAGCCGGCGTCACCGGAACCCCACGCGTAGACGATCGTGTTGGCGCCCTCGGCGACCGTCAGGTCGGCCGGGCCGATCGCCACGGTGTCGGTGCCGGCCAGCACGACGTCGGCGCTCACGTTGCCGGCCGGGACGGTCAGCGACTCCTCGTTCGGGTTGGTCAGCCCGTCGATGACGACCTCGCCACCGGCCCGGACGTCGACGGCAGGCGCCGCGGCGACGTGGCGCACGGTGAGCCGGCCCTCGCCCGCGGGGACGGCGGAGGTGTCGTTGACGAACGGGGTGAGCGCCGGCTCACCGGCCTCGGTGAGGTGGGCGGTCACCGTGGCGTTGGCACCGGCCGGGACCTCGACGCCGTCCGCCGACAGCAGCGGCTCGCCGGAGGCGTCCGCGGCGTCGGCCGGGTAGAGCGCCAGGTCGTACGCGCCGCCGGGCAGCGTGAGCGGGCCGGCGAGGGTGCCGGGCTCGAAGTCGTCGATCAGCCGCTCGCCGTTGGCGTAGACGTCGACCGGGGTCTCGGGGATCGCGTGCAGGACCGACAGCGTCATGGTGTGCGAGTCGGCCAGCGCGGGCGTGGCCGCGAAGAGCAGCGCGAACGCGCCGGTGGCGCCGGCGGTCAGGGCGATCGGGCGGGTCTTGTTCACGGTGACGTTCCTTCCGTTGGAGTGGACTGTCACCCCGTTCTTCCGGCCCATCCCCGCCCCTGGATGCAGTCGATCCGGATCAGGACGTCAGCGCGGCGGCCAGCAGGTCGAGCTGCTCGGCGGTGGCGTCCACGTGCGGCGAGACCCGCAGCACCGGGCCGGTGAGCTCCCGGGGTGCCCGTTCCCGGCCGGCTGCGGTGGTCAGCACGCCGTGCTCGCTGCGCAACCGGGCGGCCACCTGCCGGACGTCGACGCCGTCCGGGGGACGCAGCGTGGTGATCGCCGTCGGCTCGTCCAGCGGCTCGGCCACCCGCCACCCGCCCCGGCCGTCCAGCCGCTCGCGGGTGGCGCGGCCCAGCGCCGCCAGCCGCGTGCGGACCCGGTCCGGTCCGGCGGCCAGGTGCTCGCCGACGGCCAGCACCAGGCCGATCCGGCCGGCCACGTGCGCGTCGTGCGACTCGTACCAGCGGGCGTGCTCGACGCCGGCGCCGCCGTCGTCGTACAGCTCGGGGCCGGCCAGCGGGGTCAGCTGCGCGCCGACCGCCGGGCGCAGGACGAGGAAACCGACGCCGCGCGGCCCGGTCAGCCACTTGCGGGAGGTGCCGTAGGCCGCGTCCGCGCCCAGGTCGCAGTCGACGTGGCCGAGCGCCTGCGCGACGTCCAGCACCAGGGGGACGCCGGCGGCCCGGCACAGCGCGGCGATCTCCCGTCCGGGCTGGACGACGCCGCGGTGGCTGGCCACCAGGGTGATGTGCACGAACGCGGGCGGGTCGTCGCGCAGCGCCCGCTCGACACCGGCCAGGTCGGCCCGGCCCAGGGCGTCGGCGGGCAGCAGCACCGGCGTCAGGCCGGCGTCGGTGAAGGCGGCGACGTTCTGCCAGTACTCCCCGGGCAGCACGCCGACCCGGGCGCCGGGCGCCAGCCGCCAGCGGGAGACCAGCGTGCGCACCGACGCGGAGGCGCTCTCGGTGAACGCCAGGTCGGCGGCGGCCAGCCCGACCAGCCCGGCCAGCACCGAGCGGCCCTGCTGCAGCAGTCCCTCGGCGGCCTGCTCGGCGACGTACCCGCCGAGCTCGGCCTCGTGCCGGGCGTGCCGGGCGACGGCGTCGAGCACCGCGGTGCTCTGCCGGCTGCACGCGGCGGAGTCCAGGTGCACCGTCGCCGGCCGCGGGCGGGCGGCGCGCCAGGCGTCGCCGAGGTCGTCGTGCGGCAGGCCGCTCGTCGCCGGGAGGGCGGGGCCGCCCGTCACGCGGGCACCGACAGGGACGCCGCGACGTCGCCGGCCGGGTCGGTCCACCAGTGGGTCAGCCGCAGGCCGGCCGCGGCCAGCTCCTGCTCGACGCGGGGCCGGCGGAACTTGGTGGACACCTCGGTGCGCAGTTCCTCACCGGCGGCGAAGGGCACCGTCAGTCCGAGCGCGGTCAGCTCCACGACCTGGTCCCGGGTCGACCGCAGCCGCATCTCGACCCGCTCCTGCTCGGCGTCCCACACCGCGACGTGCTCGAAGGCGGCCGGGTCGGCGTCGCCCTTGAGCTCCCGGTTCAGCACCGCGAGCACGTTCTTGTTGAACGCCGCGGTCACCCCGGCGGCGTCGTCGTAGGCGCGCACCAGCCGGTCGGGGTCCTTGACCAGGTCGGTGCCGAGGAGGAACGAGTCGCCGGGCCGCAGGGTCGCCGCCAGCGAGGAGAGGAAGGCCGCCCGTGGCGCGGGCTCCAGGTTGCCGATCGTGGAGCCGAGGAAGGCGACGAGCCGGCGGCCCTCCTGCGGCAGCTCGCCCAGGTGCACGGTGAAGTCGGCGACCACCGCGTCGACCGCCGTCCCCGGGTAGGCCTCGGTGATCTGGGCACCGGCCGCCCGGAGCACTGTGGGGTCGACGTCGACCGGCACGAAGCGGCGCAGGGTGCCGGCCTCGGCCAGCGCGGTGAGCAGCAGCCGGGTCTTCTCCGAGGTGCCGCTGCCCAGCTCGACCAGCGTGTCGGCGCGGGTGGCCGCGGCGACGTCCGTGGCGTGCTCGGCGAGGAGGGCCTTCTCCGCCCGGGTCGGGTAGTACTCCGGCAGCCGGGTGATCTCGTCGAACAGCTCGCTGCCGCGCTCGTCGTAGAACCAGCGGGGCGGCAGCGTCTTGCGGGTGGCCGTGAGCCCGGCGCGCACGTCCGCCTCGAGGGCGGCGCCGGCGTCGACCGGGCCGAGGTGGTCGGTGAGCGTGAACGTCATGCGGGCTCCGATGCCTCGAGGGGGGTCTGGGTCAGGCCGTCGGGGGTGACCTCGACGAGCATCCGGTCGGGGACGTCGGACCAGCGCGGGTCGTCGTCCCAGGGCTCGCTGGCCAGCGCCGTCCCCTCGTCGGTGACCAGCACGGACAGGGTGTCGCCCCAGGTGGTGGCCAGCAGCCGGGTGCCGTCGGCGGCGAGCAGGTTCAGCCGGGCGGACGGGTCGGCGGCGCCGACCTCGCGGACGGTGGCGCCGAGGGAGTCCAGGCCGCGGGAGAAGACCAGCGCGGCCAGCTGGGCGCTGTCGACGACGGACTCGGCGTCCCGGGCCGGGGGCAGCACCGCCCGGTCGACGCGGCCGTTGTGCGAGAGCAGCCAGCGGCCGTCGGTGAACGGGGCGGCCGCCGCCTCCTCGATGGGCATCCCCACGGTCGCCGAGCGCACCGCCGCCAGCACGCACCGGGAGGAGACCGCGGGGGCGACCGAGGCGAAGGACGCCGATCCCCACAGCGGCTGCGCCGACCGCCAGCGGGCCGGCTCCGGGTGCCCGTCGGCCCAGAAGCCCACGCCCCAGCCGTCGGCGTTCACCGTGCCGTACCGCTGCCGGCGGGGGGCGTGGGACTGCACCAGCAGGGACGACGGCGGGTCGAGCACCAGCGCGGCGAGCGTGCGTGGCCGGCCGAGCCAGGCCAGGTGCCGGCACATCAGGCGTCCCCCGTCACGCGTCGAAGGCCAGTCGGATGCCGCTGAAGACCTGCCGGCGCACCGGGTGGTCCCAGTTGCGGAAGCTCGGCCGCGACACCGAGGCGCCCACTGCCCAGGAGGCCCCGCGCAGCATCTTGTAGTCACCGCCGAAGAAGGGCGCGGAGTAGTCGGCGTAGAGCATCGGGGTGAAGCCGGGCCACGGACGGAAGTCCGAGGAGGTCCACTCCCACACGTCGCCCAGGAGCTGCTCGACGCCGTAGGCCGAGGCGCCGGCGGGGTAGGCGCCCACCGGGGCCGGCCGCAGCGCCGAGCCGCCGAGGTTGGCCAGCTCCGGCGTCGGGTCGGCCGCGCCCCACGGGAACCGCCGCCGGCTCCCGGTGGCCGGGTCCCAGACGGCCGCCTTCTCCCACTCCTCCTCGGTCGGCAGCCGGCCCCCCGCCCAGGCGGCGTAGGCCTCGGCCTCGAAGAAGGTCACGTGCTGGACCGGTTCGTCCGCCGGCAGCTCCTCGACCAGGCCGAACCGGGTGCGGGTGCCCGCGGGCCCCCAGAACTGCGGCGCGGTGAGCCCGGCGTCGCAGCGGTGCTGCCAGCCGCGCGCCGACCACCAGCGGGGGTCGGTGTAGCCGCCGTCGGCGACGAAGGCGGCGTACTCGGCGTTGGTGACCGGCACCCGCCCGATCCGGAACGCGGGGACGTCGACGACGTGCGCCGGTCGCTCGTTGTCCAGGGAGAACGGCTCCTCGGTGCCGTCGACCCCGAGGCGGAAGGGGCCGCCGGGGACCAGCACGGTGGTGCCGGCCAGCCCCGGCCGGCCGGGCGGGAGCGGGGAGCCGGTGCCCAGCAGCGGTGGGCCGGCGCGCAGCTGCAGGGTCTGCAGCATCGTCTCGTCGTGCTGCTGCTCGTGGCTGACCACCATCGCCACGTCGAACGGGTCGTCGTCGGGCGTGGACCGGTCGAGCCGGTCCAGCACCCGGCCGCGCACCTCCGCGCAGAACGCGCGGGCCTCCACCGGGGGCAGCAGCGGGAGCCGGACCCGGGCGGCCCGGGGGTGGGTGAAGGCGTCGTACAGCGACTCGACGTCCGGCGGCAGCACCCCGGTGCACCGGGCGTCGCCGCCGCGCAGCAGCCACAGGTCCTCCTGCTGGCCGATGTGGGCCAGGTCCCAGACCAGCGGGCTCATCAGCGGCGAGTGCTGGCGCAGCAGCTCCGGCTCGTCCTGCTCGGTGAGCAGCAGGGTGCGCTCCCGGGCGCGGGTGAGCTCCTGGGCGAGGGTCTCCCTCAGGTCGGTCATGTCGCCTCCTCGGCATCGTGGATCGCGGCATCGTGGATCGCGGCATCGTGGATCGCGGCATCGTGGATCGCGGCGTCGCGGGTGGCGGCCAGCAGGGCGGCTGCCGGGCCGGCGGTGCGCGCGGTGTGCAGCAGTGCGTCGCCGGGGCTCGCCCGGCGTCCCACCAGCTCGGCCAGGGCGGTGACCGGCGCCCGCAGGCCCGCCGGTGCCCGGCGCACGGCCACCTCCAGGCAGGCGGTCGCGGCCGCGTGCAGCTCCGGGTCGGCCAGGCCGAGCCGGGTGGCCTGCTCCCAGCGGCCGGCGACCGGCTCGGTCGCGGCGGCGGCGGTGTCGGCGGCCACCGGGTCGTCGAGCAGGGTGCAGGCCACCGCCGAGAGCGCCGGCCACCACGGCTCCGGTGCGGCGTCGAGGTACCGGAGCTCCAGGTAGCCGCGCAGCCGGACCGGCGGGAACAGCGTGGTCAGGTGGTACTCCAGGTCGGTCACCGTCGGCCGCCGGTCGACCGGCCCGGCCCCGCGGACCCAGTCGGCGAACGACGTCCGGCCGTGCACGGGGACGGCGTCACCGGCGGGGCTCCGCACGAGCATCACCGGCGCGGCCAGGGCGAACGCGGCCCACTCGTCGGCCGGGTCGGGCCCACCGGGCAGCGGCCCGCAGCGCGCGGCGCCCAGCTGGGCCCAGGTCCGCTGCCGGCCCGAGCGCCAGCCGGTCTCGCTGCCGGCCAGCATCGGGGAGCAGGCGGAGACCGCCACCAGCACCGGGCCGAGCGCCTGGGCCAGCCGGAGCCGCGCGGCCCACCCGGCCCGGGGCCCGGCCTCCAGGTTGACCTGCAGCGCCGCGGTGGAGGTCATCATCGTGACGCCCGCCGCCCGGTGGCCCAGCGACTGGAAGTGCTCCTCCATCGCCACGTAGCGGGAGCCCGGGCAGACCCGCTGCGCAGGGCGGCACGGGTCCGCACCCAGCGGGGCCAGCCCCAGGCCGTCGGCGGCCAGCCGGCCCCGGACGGCCGCGAGGTCCGACCGCAGGCCGGTGACCGCGGCGGTGACGTCGGGGGCCGGCGGGCCGGACAGCTCGACCTGGCCGCCGGGCTCGAGGGTGACCTGGCTGCCGCCGTCCAGCGGGGGCAGCGTCGCGACGGCGGCGGTGACCCGGTGCCAGGGCACCCGGCTGGCTGGGGAGGCCAGGTCGACCAGGTGGGCCTCGAGCTCCAGCCCGACCGGCCCGGTCGGCGCCGGGTGCAGCGCGGCGGAGCCGACGTGCTCCCGGGCGGCGTCGAGGTCGCGCAGGACGTCCTCGGCGGGATGGTCGGCGAGTGCTGTGGACGTGGTCATGCTGCCCCCTCCAGGTCCGGACCGGTCGAGTCGACCGCGGGTCGGTGCGGGGGCGGCGTGCCGGATGGCGGCCGTCCTCGGTCCCCATCTTCCACGCTCGTGCCCGCGCGGCAACCCCCACCTCCGGCCGTCCGGTGAGCTCCCGGCCGGACCCACGCCTAGGTCGCCGGGGAGCGGGTAGGGAGCCCGTGGACACGGCTGCCAGGACGGCGGCTCCGCAACGGGCAGAACGGGGACCAGCACGCATGGACGGGGCAGCCGGGTCCGCCAGGCACCGGGCGTTGATCGGCGCGTCGGACAGCGAGCTGGTCGATGGCACCGTCGCGTTCGTCTGTGCCGGGCTGGACGCCGGGGAGCCGGTGGTGGTCGTCTGCAGCGACCAGACCACCCAGCTCCTGCAGCAGGCGCTGCCGGACCGTCCGCAGGTGACGTGGGTCGCGTGGTCGGACGTGTACGGCAACGGGCCGGCGGCGGCGATCACCGCCGTCCGCCGCCTCGGGGTGCGCCACCGGGTCGCCGCCAGCCCGGTGGTCCGGGTGGTCCTGGAGCCGCTGCCCGGGTCCGAGCCGGACACCTGGCGGGAGTGGCAGCGCTACGACGCCGTCCTGGACCACCAGCTCGACGAGGCGCACCGCACCGGGGACGACCCGCTCCAGGTCCTGTGCCTGTGCGACACCCGCCGGGTGCCGGAGCCGCTGGTGGCGGCCGCCCGGGCCACCCACCCGGTGCTGCAGGTCGACGGGCACGAGCAGGTGAACCCCGACCACGTCGACCCCGAGGAGTACCTGGCCTCGCTGCCCGTCCCGCCCGAGCCGCTGGAGGAGACCGAGCCGCTGGTGCACGCCGACTCCGTGCGCGACCTGCGCGGGTTGCGCCGGGACCTCGCCTCGCGTGCCGCCGAGGCGCGGTTGCCGAACGGGTCGGGGCCGGCGCTGGAGGACTTCCTGCTCGCCGTCGACGAGATGACCACCAACGCGCTGCGGCACGGCCGGCCGCCGGTCGACCTGCGGTTGTGGGCCGGCAGCGACCGGTTGGTCTGCACGGTGACCGACCACGGCGCCGGGCTGCAGGACCCGTTCATCGGCTACGGGCCGGCGCACGGCGACGACCTGTCGCTGGGGGGCATGGGGCTGTGGCTGGCCCGCCAGCTCTGCGACCACGTCGACATCACGGCGGCCGGCGACGGCGTGCAGGTGCGGCTCACCACCGTCCTGCGCTGACGTGCCCGACGCTCCCCGCGACCGGGACGACGCCGGCCGGGCCCGCAGTGCCCGACCGCGGGACGCGCTGGGCCGGCCGCTGCCGTACGGCTCACCGGGGGAGCCGCGCGCGCCGGAGGGGCTGGTCCGCAGCCCGGACCGGACGCTGGCGGAGGCGCAGCAGCTGCTGGACGCCGGCCGCCCGTTCCACGCCCACGAGGTGCTGGAGGACGCGTGGAAGACCGGCCCGGACGACGAACGGGACCTGTGGCGCGGCCTGGCGCAGCTCGCCGTCGGCCTGACCCACGTCCTGCGCGGCAACCTGCCGGGGGCGGCGACCCTGCTGACCCGGGGCGCCCGGTCCCTGGGCACCGCGGGCGCGGCCGCCGCCCGGCACGGCGTGGACCTCCCCGGGCTGGTCGCCTGGGGCACCCGGCTGGGAGCCGAGGCCGCGGCCGGGGTGCCGCCGGACCCCGCCCCGCCGCGGCTGACCCTTCCACCCGGGAGTGACGGGGAGCACACTCGGTCGCGATGAGGAGCTACGAGGCGGCCACCCGCATCGACGCCGGGGCCGAACAGGTGTGGGCGGTGCTCGTCGACGTCGGCGGCTGGCGCGACTGGAACTCCGGGATCGACCGTGTGGAGGGCGTCGTCCGGCTGGGTGCGCCCCTGCTCCTGGTCGCCACCGGCACCCGGCGCCGGCCGCTGCGGGTCGCGGTGACCGAGATCCGGCCGGCCGAGTCGATGCGCTGGCGCCACGGGCTGCCGCTGGACCTCTTCGTCGCCGAGCGCACCTTCCGGCTGGACCCGCAGGGCGACGGCAGCACGGAGTTCACCGTGCGCGAGCAGTACCGCGGCCCGCTGGCGCCGCTGATGATGCGCACGGTGCCCGACCTCAACCCGGCCTTCCGCCAGTTCGCGGTCGGGCTCAAGGCCCGGGTCGAGCAGCGGGCGGCCGAGCTCCCGTCCTGAGTTCCGCGATACGGGATGCGTTGCCCGACAGGTGGAATAATTCCGGTCGTGGTGCCACGATGGCCGGGTGACGTCCCTCACTCCTGACTCGGCACCCGCACCCGTCGTCCACCGCGGTCCGGTGACGTCGGCGTCCTACTCGATCACCGTGCGGCTCACCGCCGACGGTGACCCGGCCAGCGTCGGCCGGATCGCCACCGCGGTGGGCAACGCCGGCGGCGCGGTCACCGCGATCGACGTCGTCGAGTCCCGGCCCGACGGGCTCACTGTCGACGTCACCTGCTCCGCCGCCGACGCCGAGCACTCCGAGGAGGTCGTCGCCGCGCTCGACGCGGTCGACCACGTGCACGTCCGCAAGGTCAGCGACCGCACCTTCCTGCTGCACCTGGGCGGCAAGCTGGAGGTCGCCTCCAAGGTCCCGCTGAAGACGCGCGACGACCTGTCGATGGCCTACACCCCCGGCGTCGCCCGGGTCTGCCTGGCGCTGGCCGAGCACCCGGAGGACGTCCGCCGGCTGACCATCAAGGGCAACACCGTCGCCGTCGTCACCGACGGCTCGGCCGTGCTGGGGCTCGGCGACATCGGCCCGGGCGCCTCCATGCCGGTCATGGAGGGCAAGGCCGCGCTGTTCAAGCGGTTCGGTGACATCGACGCCTGGCCGATCGCCCTGGACACCCAG
The DNA here is from genome assembly GCF_011758655.1 of Modestobacter marinus. Lineage (NCBI taxonomy): Bacteria > Bacillati > Actinomycetota > Actinomycetes > Geodermatophilales > Geodermatophilaceae > Modestobacter > Modestobacter marinus. The sequence goes on along the minus strand of NZ_JAAMPA010000001.1, from coordinate 1,085,382 downwards.
GACGTCGACGAGATCGTGCGCACCGTCGAGCTGATCGCCCCCGGCTTCGGCGGCATCAACCTGGAGGACATCTCCGCGCCGCGCTGCTTCGAGATCGAGGCGCGGCTGCGGGAGAAGCTGGACATCCCGGTCTTCCACGACGACCAGCACGGCACGGCGATCTGCGTGCTCGCCGCGCTGCGCAACGCCCTGCGGGTGGTGGAGAAGCAGCTCACCGACGTCGCGATCGTCGTCGCCGGCGGCGGGGCGGCCGGGACGGCGATCGTCACCCTGCTGCTGGAGGCCGGGGCCACGAACGTGCTGGTCTGGGACCGGGAGGGCATCCTCTCCCCGGACGACGACCGGCTCACCCCGGCCAAGCTCGACCTGGCCCGCCGCACCAACCCCGCGTGCCGGCGCGGCGAGCTGCCCGACGCGCTGCAGGGCGCCGACGTGTTCATCGGGGTGAGCGCGGCCAACGTGATCCAGGCCGACGTGCTGGCCGGGATGGCCGAGCGGGCGGTGGTCTTCCCGATGGCCAACCCCACGCCGGACGTCGACCCGGTGCGGGCCCGGCAGTACGCCGCCGTCGTCGCCTCGGGCCGGTCGGACCTGCCCAACCAGATCAACAACGTGCTGGCGTTCCCCGGCGTCTTCCGCGGGCTGCTGGACGCTCGGGCCAAGGAGATCCGCCCCGGCATGCTGCTGGCCGCGGCCGACGCGCTGGCCGCGGTGGTGGGCGACGACCAGCTCAACGCCAACTACATCATCCCCAGCGTCTTCGACCCGGCCGTCGCGCAGGCGGTCGCGCACGCGGTGGAGGAGTCGGCCCGCGCCGAGCCCGGGGCGACCGCGGACGTGCCCGGCGACGCAGACTGACGCCGGTGGGCACCTCCTTCGACGCACTCACCGAGGACGCGCTGCGCTCGGCCGGCAGCCTCAAGTGGACGACGTACGGCGAGGCGCTGGGCGCGTTCGTCGCCGAGATGGACTTCGGGACGGCGCCGGTGGTCACCCGCGCGCTGCACGACGCCGTCGACGCCGGGGCGCTGGGCTACCTGCCGATCCCCGTCGCCGCCGGGATGGCGCGGGCGTGCGCCGGCTGGCAGCTCCGCCGCTACGGGTGGGAGCTGCCGGCGGAGTGGATCACCCCGCTGGCCGACGTCGTCGCCGGGCTGCAGGCGGCGATCGAGCACTTCACCCCGCCCGGCGCTCCCGTCGTGCTGCCCACCCCGGCGTACATGCCGTTCCTGAAGGTGCCCCGGCTGATGGGCCGTCAGCTCATCGAGGTCCCGATGGTGCGCGGCGAGGACGGCCGGCTGGCCCACGACCTCGCGGCGCTGGACCGGGCGCTGAGCCCCGGCGCCCTGCTCGTGCACGTCAACCCGCACAACCCGGTGGGCCGGGTGTTCACCGCCGCCGAGCAGCTCGCCCTGGCCGAGGTGGTCGAGCGCCACCGGGCGCGGGTGTTCGCCGACGAGATCCACGCGCCGCTGGTGTACCCGGGCGCGGTGCACCGGCCCTACGCCTCGCTGTCGGCGGCGACCGCCGCGCACACGGTGACCGCGACGTCGGCGTCCAAGGCGTTCAACGTGCCCGGGCTCAAGGCCGCGCAGCTGCTGCTGTCCAACGCCGCCGACGCCGCGCACTGGGCCGAGGTCGGCGAGCTGGCCGGCCACGGCGCCTCCACCCCGGGGGTGCTGGCCAGCACGGCGGCGTACGACGAGGGTGAGGAGTGGCTGGACGACGTCCTGGCCTACCTGGACGGCAACCGCCGGCTGCTGGCCGAGCTGCTCGCCGAGCACCTGCCGCGGGTGGGATACACCCCGCCGGAGGGCACCTACCTGGCCTGGCTGGACGGCCGGGAGCTGGGGATCGAGGAGCCGCTGGGCGAGTTCTTCCTGCGCGAGGCCGGGGTGGCGCTGGTTGACGGGCCGGAGTGCGGCGCCCCCGGCGCCGGCCACGTGCGGCTGAACCTGGCCACCCCCCGCCCGGTGCTGCGCACCATCGTCGAGCGCATGGCCGCCGCCCTCCCCTGAGGCCCCTCCGGGCAGAAATGGCCATTTCTGCCCTCGGTCGGGGGACGACGGGGACGGCGTCGGGCGTGGATCATGGGCCGGTGCCCGAGTTGCCCGAGGTGGAGGCGCTGGCGGCGTTCCTGCGGGAGAACGCCGTCGGCCGAGTGATCACGCGCGTCGACCTGGCCGGTGTCCAGGCGATCAAGACGTTCGACCCGCCGCTGTCCTCGCTGGCCGGGCTGGAGCTCACCGGGGCCGCCCGGCACGGCAAGTTCCTGGACCTGGACGTCTCCGGGCTGCACCTGGTCGTCCACCTGGCCCGGGCCGGCTGGCTGCACTGGCGGACGAACCTGCCCACCGCCCCGCCCAAGCCGGGCAAGGGGCCGCTGGCGCTGCGGGTGCACCTCGAGCCGCGCGAGGGTGAGCTGCCCGAGGGCTTCGACCTGACCGAGCAGGGCACCCGCAAGGGCCTGGCGGTCTACGTGGTCCGCTCGCCGGCCGAGATGCCGGGCATCGCCCGGCTGGGCCCGGACGCGCTGGAGCTGGACACCGAGACCCTCGGGGCGCTGCTGGCCGGCCGGCGCACCCAGCTCAAGGGCACCCTCACCGACCAGACCGTGCTGTCGGGGATCGGGAACGCCTACTCCGACGAGATCCTGCACGCCGCCCGGCTCTCCCCGTTCAAGATGGCCGACAAGGTCACCGACGAGGAGCTGCTCCGGTTGCACGCGGCGATGCGGGAGACGCTGACCGGCGCCCTGGACCGCCAGCTCGGCCAGCGCGCGGCGACGCTCAAGGGCGAGAAGCGGGCCGGCCTGCAGGTGCACGCCCGCACCGGGCTGCCCTGCCCGGTCTGCGGGGACACCGTGCGCGAGGTCTCCTTCGCCGACACCTCGCTGCAGTACTGCCCGACCTGCCAGACCGGCGGCAAGCCGCTGGCCGACCGGCGGATGTCCAAGCTGCTGCGCTGACGAAGGACCCCGTCGCCCCCCACCACTCGCAGGCTCGCGGCGGGACCCTGCGACGGGGCCATACTGGGCGACGTGCTCGTGACCTTCGACCTGTTCAGCGCGCTGATCGACTCCCGGACGGGTGGTTCGGCGACGTTCGCCTCGCTCGCCGAGGGGCACGGCTGGGACGTCGCCGGGAGCGACCTCTACGACGACTGGGACGCCCGGAACAAGGCCTCCCAGAAGGAGGTCACCGACTGGGTGCCCTTCGCCGAGCACTGCCGGCGCGCGCTCGCCGACACCTACGCGGCCCGGGGCCTGGAGGCCGACGCCACCGCGGACACCCTGGCGCTGCTGGAGTCGCTGCCGGACTGGCCGCTGTGGCCCGACGTCGGCCGGGCGCTGCCGCTGGTGGCCGAGCAGCACCGGGTCGGGGTGCTGTCCAACGTGGACGACGACCTGTTCGCCCGCACCCGGGCGGCCGGGCTGGTGCACCCGGACGCCGTCCTGACCAGCGAGCGGCTGCACGCCTACAAGCCGCACCCGGAGATCTACCAGCGGGCGGCCGAGGCCGGGGCCGCGGTGCACGTTCCCGCGTCGGCGCGGGACACCCGGGGGGCGCTGGAGGCCGGGCTCACCGTCGTCCGGGTGCGCCGGCCCGGGCACCGCGTGGACCCGGACGGGCCGCAGCCGCAGCACGAGGTCGCCGATCTCCTCGAGCTCCCCGGGGTGCTCGCCGCCCTGGCCGGGTAGCCCGGGGGAGCACGTGGCCGGTCCGGCGGCCGCGCGGACGAGGAGGAGGGACCGATGAGGGACACCCCCCGGGTCGTCGCGGTGGTCGTGGCCGCGGTCGCCCAGATCGTCGGCAGTCCGTTGGGCTCGGCGCTCGCCGGCCGCAGCGTCGGTGACGTCAGCGACGCCGACCGCTCCCTGGTCACCCCGGCCGGCTGGGCCTTCACCATCTGGGGGCTCATCTTCGCCGGGTCGCTGGCCTGGGCGGTCTACCAGGCGCTGCCGTCGCAGCGAGCGCGCGAGGTGCACCGGCGCACCGGCTGGCCGCTGGCCCTCGCGTTCGCCGGGAACGCCGTCTGGGAGGTGGTCTACCCGCAGGGCGGGGCCTGGCAGTACGTCGCCCAGGTGCTGATCTTCGGCATCACCGCTGCCGCCGCCGTCGCCTACGTCCGGCTGCAGACGGTGCCGGCCGACGGGCTGGCCCGGCTGCTGCCGCGGGCCACCGCCGGGCTCCTGCTGGGCTGGCTCACCGTCGCCCCGGTGGCGAACGTGGGCAGCACCGGGGTGGCGCTGGGCATATCCCCGGACACCCTGGCGGCCCAGGCCTGGGCCGTGGCCGCACTGGTGACGGTCGCCGGGATCGCCGCGGCCGTGCTCCTCGGCTCCCACGTCGCCGCCGGCCCGTTCGCGGCCGCGGTCGTCTGGGGCCTGCTGGGCATCGCTGCCGCCGAGGGCCCGCGGGAGGTCGCCGTCGCCGCGGTCTGCGCGGCCGCCGTCGTCCTGGTGGCCCTGGCCGGCCGGGCGATCACCCGGTCGGACCGGCGCGCGCTGCTGGTCGGCTGAGCCCGGCGGTCAGCCGGGGCTGCCGGCCCGGCGGGCGGTCCGCCTGCCCCGGGCGGGGCCGGCCGTCGGTCGGCCCGGGGGCACGTCGTCGGCCGAGCCGACCGCCGTCCACCAGTCGTGCAGCGGCGGCGGCGCCAGCACGTCGATCCGCTCACCGGGCTGCGGGACGACGACCTGGACGCCGCGCGCCTCGGCGGCGGTGAGCAGGCGCTGCACGGGCTCGGCCCAGCGGTGGAAGGCCAGGTTGAACGTCGCCCAGTGGATCGGCACCAGCACCCGGCCGCCCAGGTCGCCGTGCGCCCGCACGGCCTCCTCCGGGTCCATGTGGATGGCGTGCCAGGCGTCGTTGTAGGCGCCGATGGGCTGCAGCGTCAGGTCGAAGGGGCCGAGGCGGGCGCCGATCCCGGCGAAGGCCGGCGTGTAGCCGGTGTCACCGCCGAAGAACACCCGGTGCCGGGGGCCGGCGACGACCCAGGAGGACCAGAGCGTGGTGTCCCGGGCGAAGAACCGGCCGGAGAAGTGCCGGGCCTCGGTGCAGGTGAGGGTCAGCCCGTCGATCGTCGTCGCGCCGTCCCAGTCCAGCTCGACGATCCGCTCGTCCGGGACGCCCCACCGGCGCAGGTGGGCGCCGATCCCGAGCGGGACGACGAACGGGGCCGACTGCCCGCGCAGCAGTGCCCGCACGGTGGGCAGGTCGAGGTGGTCGTAGTGGTCGTGGCTGATCAGCACGGCGTCGACCGGCGGCAGGCTCTCCACCGGCACCGGCGGCTCGTGCAGGCGGGTCGGGCCGAGCAGCGGGGACGGCGACACCCGCTCGCCCCACACCGGGTCGACCAGCACCCGCCGGCCGTCGACCTCCAGCAGCGCGCTGGAGTGCCCGAACCAGGTGACCGCCAGCGCCGCGGCCTGCTCGGGCACCTCCGGGGTGGTCAGCGGGATGGGACCGCCCGGGAGGCCCTTGTGCCGGTCCTCGTGCCACTGCCGCAGCAGCCCGTCCCGCGCGTTGGCCGGGGCGAGGGCGGGGGAGGGCAGGTTGTTGTGGAACTTCCCGTCGGAGAACTGGGCGGAGCCGGTGACGGTCGGGCGGAGCCGGCGCTGGCTGGCGCCGAGGGCGATCGGCAGGCCCCAGGCGGCGCGGGCGACCCAGCTCACGCCGCCCAGCAGGGCGGTGGCAGCGGTGGCGGTGGCGGCACGGCGGAGGAACGGCACCGTCCCAGCATCCCCCGGATGGCTGTGCGCCCGCCGAGCGAGTCACGGGGACCGAGGGCTCCGGGGGGTCGGCGCCGGTGACGGCCGCCGCCGTGGCCTCCTGCGTCGTCCCTCCGGGTGCTGCGACCCGGCCGTCCGGCATGTGATTGACATCATACGCAGCGCGGATGGAGAGTCCTGCCGATCCGCCGTCCCGATCGACCGCTCGGGACCACCCGCGATTGGAGACCTCGTGCCCGACACCCCGACCACCACCCCCGACCTCGTCGAGCTGCTCAAGGACGCGCCGACCAACTGGGGGAAGTGGGGGCCCGACGACGAGGTGGGCGCGTTGAACTACCTCGGGGCCGAGCAGGTCCTGGCCGCGGTGCGACTGGTCCGGGCCGGCAAGGTGTTCACCCTCCAGCGGCTGATCGGCGACCCGAAGGGCGACCCGGTGTGGCCCGGCCGCACGCCGGCGGAGCGCACCCAGATCCTCGACGAGAGCGACTGGGACGAGGGCGGGAAGGGGGTGGCCTACCCGGGAGGCCTGCACTACGCCGACGACAAGATCAACGCCTTCCTGCAGGGCTCCACGCAGTACGACGCGCTGGGGCACCTCTGGTACGACGGCAAGCTCTGGAACGGCTTCGACGCGCGGACGACGATCGGCGGGCTGGAGAAGGCCAGCGTCGAGCCCATCGCCCAGCGGGGCGTGGTCGGCCGCGCCGTCCTGCTGGACATGGCCCGCTTCCGCGGCAAGGACACCCTCGACAAGGGGGAGACCTTCACCCACGAGGACCTGATGGCCTGCGCGCAGGCCCAGGGCACCCCGATCGAGAAGCGCGACATCCTGATCATCCGGACGAACTTCCTGCAGCTGTTCTTCGAGCAGGGCGAGGCCTTCTACGAGGGGTTCAACGAGCCGGGCCTGGTGTACAGCCCCGAACTCGTGCAGTGGTTCCAGGACATGGAGATCCCCAACCTGGTCACCGACACCATCGCCAACGAGGTCACGACCGACCCCAACAACGGGATCGCCCTCGTGCTGCACAACGCCCTGATGCGGAACCTGGGCGTCACCCTCACCGAGATCACCGACCTGGAGCAGCTGGCCGCCGACTGCGCCGAGGACGGGCAGTACGCGTTCCTCTACGTCGCCGCGCCGCTGAAGGTCGCCAAGGGCAGCGGTTCGCCGGTCAATCCCGTCGTCGTCAAGTAGCCGCCGGCATGAGCGCCTACGACGAGCGCCCCTGGCTGGCGCTGTACGGGGACCAGCCCGCCGACCACACGCTGGAGTTCGACAACGCGCTGGACATGTACCGGGCGGGGCTGGCGCGGGACCCCGCGGGTGTCGCGCTGCGGTACTTCGACGGCAGCATCACCCGCTCGGAGCTGGACGAGCTCAGCGACGGGCTGGCCAGGGGGTTGCTCGCGCACGGCTTCGCCCCCGGTGACCGGCTGGCGGTCTACCTGCAGAACGTCCCGCAGTTCGTCATCGCGATGGTCGCCGCCTGGAAGGCCGGCGGGGTCATGGTGTCGATCAACCCGATGAGTCGGGAACGCGAGCTGTCCTACCTGCTGAAGGACTCCGGGGCCACCGTGCTGGTCGCGCTGGAGGCCTTGTACGACCAGGTCGGCCGGGCGGTCGTCCCCGGGACCGACGTGCGCCTGGTCCTCACGACCAGCGAGCTGGAGTTCCAGACCCGCGCCGACGAACGGTTGTTCGCCGGGATGACCCGCCGGCGCCACGAGGGCACGACCGACTTCAGCGAGTTCATCGCCGAGCACCGGGGCGAGGCGCCGCCGCCGGTCGACCTCGGGCTGGACGACGTCGCGTTCCTGACCTACACGTCGGGGACCACCGGGGTGCCCAAGGGCGCCATGAACACGCACCGGAACGTGGTGTTCACCGCGCAGGTCTACCGCGACTGGGCGCGGGTCGGCCGTGGCAGTGTGGTCTTCGGGTTGGCGCCGCTGTTCCACATCACCGGGCTCATCGGCCACGTCGCGGTGAGCATGCTGGTCCCCACACCGCTCGTCCTCGCGTACCGGTTCGAGCCCCAGGTCGTGCTGGACGCGCTGGTCGAGCACCGGCCCACCTTCACGGTCGGTGCGATCACGGCCTTCCGGGCCCTGCTCAACGCGCCGGGCTTCGACCGGGACCAGTTCCGCTCCTTCACCTCGATCTACTCCGGCGGCGCGGCCATCTCCCCCACGGCCGAGAAGGCGTTCCTGGCCGCGACCGGGACGCAGGTCCACAACGTCTACGGCCTGACCGAGACCACCTCGCCGATGACGATGGCGCCCTTCGGTGCGCCGGCCCCGGTGGACCCCACGTCCGGGGCGCTGTCGGTGGGGGTGCCGATCCCGAACACGATCGTGCGCATCCAGGACGACGACGGGCAGGACCTGCCGCTGGGCGAGGTCGGCGAGATCGTCGCCGACGGGCCGCAGGTGGTCTCCGGCTACTGGGGCAAACCCGACGAGACGGCGGCGAACCTCCCCGGTGGCGCGCTGAAGAGCGGCGACGTCGGCTTCATGAACGCCGAGGGCTGGGTCTTCATCGTCGACCGCAAGAAGGACATGATCAACGCGTCGGGCTACAAGGTCTGGCCGCGGGAGGTCGAGGACGTCCTGGCCGAGCACCCCGCGGTCCGGGAGGCCGCCGTCGTCGGTGTCCCCGACGAGAAGCGCGGTGAGACGGTCAAGGCCTTCGTGAGCGTCACACCGGGTGCGACCGTCACACCGGAGGAGCTCATCGCGCACTGCAAGGAGCGCATGGCTGCCTACAAGTACCCGCGCATCGTCGTCCTCCTGGACGAACTGCCCAAGACCGTCACCGGCAAGATCCTGCGTCGCGAGCTGCGGGGGTAGGTCCGCCGCCTCGGTCCTCGGGGCGGCCCCGTCACAGGCCCGGCCGGGACAGCGGGGAGGCAAGGCCTCCTCGCTGCCCCGACCGGGGCCTGCCCGCTGGGTCAGCCGGCGATAGCGGCCACCGGCGGGGTCTTCGCCGCCCGGCGGGCCGGCAGCACCGAGGCCAGCAGCCCGGCCACGGTGGCGACCAGCACGATCGCGCCGATCTGCAGCCACGGGATGCTGATCACCACCTCGCCGATCTCGCCGAGCGCCGAGGCGGCGCCGACCAGGCCGTAGGTGCCACCGACGAGCACACCGAGCACCGCCGCGACCCCGGCCACCAGGACCGCCTCCCAGGCCAGCAGCGCACGGAGCTGGCGCCGGGTCAGCCCCAGTGCCCGCAGCAGGCCGCTCTCCTGGCGCCGTTCGACCACCGAGAGGGCGAGTGTGTTGCCGACCCCGATCAGGGCGATGAGCACGGCCACGCCGAGCAGCCCGGTCACCACCAGGAGGAGCACGTCGACCACCTGGTCGATGGCGGCCCGCTCGCTCGCCAGCCCGGTGACGAACGCGGTGGGCAGTGCGGTGCCGGCCAGGTCGGTGACCTCGTCGATCGCCGCGTCCTGGTCGATCCCGTCGTCCAGGCGGAGCCACACCGTCTCGACCTGCGCGTCCGGCGTCAGGGCCCGCAGGTCGGCGGCGGCCAGCAGGGGGCGGTCGGTCTCGCCGGCGACGACGGTCAGCGTGCGGGAGCGGTCGCCGGCGGTCAGCGTCAGCGTGTCACCGGGCCGCACGCCCCACTGGTCGACGTCCCACTCGGAGAGGACCACCTGGCCCAGCTGGGGCAGCGTCACGTCGGCCGTGGAGCGCAGTACCGGCAGCGCCTGGTCCGCGTCGACGCCCCGGGCCCAGGTCTCCATGCCGTCCGGCCCGGTGAGGTCGGCGCCGAGGAGCCCGGCGGAGGCGACGACGCCGTCGGCGGACTCCAGCTGGGTCTGCAGCGACGCGGGCACCGGCTCGTCGAAGCTCTCGATGATCACGTCGGTCGGGTAGTTGGCGGCCAGGCCGGCCTGGGCGGTGGCCCGGGTGGAGCTGGCCCCGACGACCATCGCGGTGGTCAGCGTGACGCCGATCAGCAGTGCGGTGGCGGTGGCCGCCGTCCGCCGGGGGTTGCGGGTGGCGTTGCCGGTGGCCAGGCGGGCCGGCAGCCCGCCGAACCGGCCGAGCAGCCGGCCGGCCGCCGCGACGATCGGAGGCACGGCGCGCTGGGCGAGCAGCAGCAGACCCAGCGAGCTGAGCACCCCGCCGCCCAGCGCGACCAGGATGGACGAAGAGACGACGCCCAGCGCCATCAGGGCGATGCCCGGCACGGCGAGCAGCAGGCCGGTCACCAGCCGGGCCACGCCGCCGCGGGAACGCAGCGGCGCCGGGTCGGTCGGGCGCAGCGCGGCCAGCGGGGCGACCCGGGTGGCGGCGCGGGCCGGGGCCAGTGCGGCGACGAGCGTGGTCACCGTGCCGACGGCCACGCCGACGCCGACGGCGTAGAGCGGCACCGAGACCCCGGACAGCGGGATGGGCGAGTCGATGGTGGACACCAGCGCCGAGACGGCCGCGGACAGCCCGATCCCGGCCAGCACACCGATCACCGAGGCGACCAGCCCGGTCAGCACCGCCTCGGCCAGCACGCTGCGGCGCACCTGCCGGGAGGTGGCACCGACGCAGCGCAGCAGGGCCAGGTCACGTGTCCGCTGGGCCAGCAGCACGGCGAAGGTGTTGGCGATGACCAGCCCGGCGACGAGCACCGCGATGGTGGCGAACACCAGCAGGCTGGTGGTGAGCCAGGTGGCGTCGCCGGTCAGTGCCGCGACGGACTCCTCGGCCTGCTCCGTGCCGGTGCGGACGGTCACGTCCTCGCCGGACAGCGTGGCGCGCACCTCGTCGGCCAGCAGCCCGGGGTCGGTCCGGGCGGGGCCGGCGACGCGCAGCTCGGTCGGTTCCAGCGCGCCCCAGGCCTGGGCCTGGTCGGCGGTCACGTAGGCCTTGCCGTAGATGCCGGCGGTGGGGTCACCGCCCAGGTCGACCACGCCGGTCACCGTGGCGTCGACGGTGGTCGCGGCGCCCTCGGCGTCGTAGGTGGTGACCGGGAGGACGTCGCCGACGGCGGCGCCGACGCGCTCGCTGATCGCGATCTCCCCGGGCCGGACCGGGAGCGAGCCGTCGGTCAGCTGCTGCCAGCGCAGTGCCGGGTCGCCGGCCACGGACTCGACCAGCAGGTACTGGGCGCCGGTGCGGCCGGGGGCGACCGCCTGCACGGAGGTCTGCCAGGTGGGGTCGACGGCCTGGACGGCGGTCAGCGCGGTGAGGGCGTCGACGTGCTCGGCCAGCCCGGTGCCGGAGTCGGAGGTGACCACCACGTCGGTGTCGACGTACTGGGCGCCGGCCGCCTCCAGGACGGTGGCCTTGGTGGTCTCGTTGAGCACCAGGGTGGCGACGACGAAGCCGACGGCGATGACGATCGCCAGGGTCGAGGCGACCAGCCGGCCGGCGTGCGCCCGGATGCTCGCCAGTGTCACTGCGCGCATCTCGTCAGGCCCCCAGTCCGCGCAGCGCGTTGATGATCGAGTCGGTGGTCGGCTGGTGGACCTCGCCGGCCAGCCGGCCGTCGGCCAGCAGCACGACCCGGTCGGCGTAGGCGGCGGCCACCGGGTCGTGGGTCACCATGACGACGGTCTGGCCGGTCTCCCGCACGCTGGAGCGCAGCAGGTCCAGCACCTCCGCGCCGGCGTGGCTGTCCAGGTTGCCGGTGGGCTCGTCGGCGAAGACGACGTCGGGCCGGGGGAGCAGCGCCCGGGCCACGGCGACCCGCTGCTGCTGGCCGCCGGAGAGCTCGTGCGGGCGGTGCCGGAGCCGGTCGCGCAGGCCGAGCCGGCCGATGACGGAGTCCATCCAGGCCCGGTCCGGGCGCTGCCCGGCCAGCTGCATCGGCAGCAGGATGTTGTCCTGGGCGTCGAGCACCGGCAGCAGGTTGAACGACTGGAAGACGAAGCCGATCCGCTCGCGGCGCAGCGTGGTGAGCTGGTCGTCGCGCAGGCTGGTCAGCTCGGTCTCGCCGAGCCACACCTGGCCGCTGGTCGCGGCGTCCAGGCCGGCCAGGCAGTGCATGAGGGTCGACTTGCCCGAACCGGACGGGCCCATGATCGCGGTGAACGCGCCGCGCTCGAAGCTGACGTCCACCCCGGCCAGCGCGTGCACCGCCGTCTCGCCGGAGCCGTAGGTCTTGCGCAGGTCGGTGGCGTGGACGGCGGCGGACGCGGTCGCGGCGGGCTCACCCGGGACGGTCATGACGGGGACGGACACTTCGGCCTCCAGGAACGTGGTCTTCGACTGCGATCACGCTCTCCCGCAGCCGGGTCCACCCGCGTCGCCGCAGGGGCTGGTCCCGGCGGAGGCTGTGCTGCCCCTGTGGGCTGACCCCGGCTCATCCCTGGGGGGCACTCCCGCTCCGCGAGGCATCGAGTGATGACCCGTCGACGCCTCCCCGGGCCGGGAGGGGTCGACAGCTCCGCACTCGGCGGACCGGTCCCTGCAGGGGAGGAGGGGGTCAGGCCGGGGCGTCGCGGAGGAGGTCGGCGGGGGCGACCAGGCCGGTGCGGTAGGCCAGGACGACGGCCTGCACGCGGTCCCGGGAGCCGGTCTTGAACAGCACCCGGCCGACGTGGGTCTTCACCGTCGCCTCGCTGACGAACAGCTGCGCGGCGATCTCGGTGTTCGAGGCGCCGTAGGCCATCTGCACCAGCACCTCCCGCTCCCGCGGGGTGAGCTCGGCCAGTGCATCGGGGTCCACCTGGCTGGTCCCGCCCCCGTTGCCGGCCCCGCGCAGGATCGGCGCGACGTGCTGCAGCAGCCGGCGGGTGGAGCTGGCCGCGATCACCGAGTCACCGGCGTGCACGGTGCGCACCGCGGCGAGCATCTCCTCCGGCGGGGCGTCCTTGAGCAGGAAGCCGCTGGCCCCGGCGCCGATCGCGGCGACCACGTACTCGTCGAGGTCGAAGGTGGTGAGCACGACGACGCGGGGCGGCTCGGGCAGCGCCGTCACCAGCTCGGTGGCGGCGATGCCGTCGGTGCCGGGCATCCGCACGTCCATCAGGACGACGTCGGCCGGCGTCCGGCGCAGCAGCTCGACCGCCGCGGCGCCGTCCCCGGCCTCCCCGACCACGGTGAGGTCGGGCTGGGAGTCGATCACCATCCGGAACCCGGCCCGGACCAGCTGCTGGTCGTCGACGAGGACGACGCGGATCTGTCCTGTGCTCATCGGGATGGACCGTAGGGCAGCGACGCGTGCACGCCGAACCCGCCGCCGGTCCGCGGCCCGGCGGTCAGCAGTCCGCCGTGCAGCGCCGCCCGCTCGCGCATGCCCAGCAGGCCCTGCCCCTGCCCGTCGGACTCCACGATCGCCGCCGACGCGCCCCGGCCGTCGTCCAGCACGGCCAGCTCCAGCGCATCGGGCCGCCAGTGCAGCCGCACCCACGCCCGGCCGGCCGGGCCGGCGTGCTTGAGCACGTTGGTCAGCGACTCCTGCACGATCCGGTAGGCGGCCAGCTGCGCGCCGGCCGGCAGCGGCCGCGGGGTGCCCTCGACGACCAGCTCGACGGCCAGGCCGCTGGCCCGGACGTCGGCCACGAGCTGGTCGATCGCGGCGACGTCCGGCTGCGGGGCGAACTCCTGCCCGTCGCCCTCCCGCAGCACCCCCAGCAGCTTCCGCATGTCGGTGAGCGCCTGCCGGCCGGTGGCCGAGATCGCCTCCAGCGCGCCGGTCGCCGCCGCCGGGTCGACCTGCCCGGCGTAGCGGCCGCCGTCGGCCTGGGCGATGACCACCGACAGCGAGTGGGCGACGACGTCGTGCATCTCCCGGGCGATCCGGGCCCGCTCGGTGGACGCCGCCAACCGCATCTCCTGCTCCCGTTCCAGCTCCAGCAGCCGGGCGCGCTCCTCCAGGCCGGCGACCTGCTGCAGCCGGGCCCGGCGCAGGTCGCCCAGTGCCCAGCAGGCCACCACCAGCACGCTGATCATCCCGGCGGCGAACAGGAAGTTGACCCAGGAGCCCCAGCCGAAGTAGACGGCCGAGGCCAGCGCGGCGCCGACCAGCCCGGCGACCAGTCCGGCCCGGCCGGCCCAGCGGGGGGCGTAGGCGGCCAGCGCGTAGATCATCACCGGGGCGGCGATGTTGGCCGGGAGGAAGTAGTCCGGCACGAGCACGAGCTCGAGCAGGCTGACGCCGACGACCACCGCGGCGGCCCGCACCGGTCGGCGCCGTCGCCAGGCCAGCGGGACCAGCAGCGCCAGCGACAGCAGGACCGCGACGAAGGTGGAGCCGGAGTAGCTGATGCCCGAGGAGGCGGTGAGCAGGAAGAGCACCGCGGCCCCGGCGAGGACGGCGTCGACGCCGAAGGGGTGCTGCCGCAGCCACGCGGCCGCACGCTCCAGCAGTGGCTCGTCCGCCGCGGTGGGGCCCCGGGTCTGCGCGTTGTCCACGCGGCGGCGGCGCAGCAGGCCCAGCGCCCAGGCCACGACGACCAGCACCCCGAGGAGCGTCGTGGTGGTGACGGCGAAGGTCAGCGTCGGGGCGTCGAAGAACGTGGCGCCGGCGAGCAGCGCGCCCAGCAGCCCGGCGCCCAGTCCGGCCCGGCCCGCCCACCGGGGACCGTGCACGGTCAGCGCGTAGACCATCATCGGGGCGGCGACGTCGGCGAGCAGCAGCTCGGCGGGGAGCACCACGAGCTGGACCAGACAGACCAGGGCCACCACCGCAGCGGCGGGCACCGGGTGCCTCCGCCGCCAGGCCAGTGGCGCGCACAGTGCCAGCCCCAGCAGGCCGGTCGCCGGGTTCGAGTCGTTGAAGCCGGAGATCCCCGGCACCGGGACCGTGACCAGCGCGACCAGGCAGGCGAGGACGACGTCCACGCCGAAGGGATGGGTCCTGGGCCAGCCCGCCACCCGTTCGAGCAGCGGCTGGTCCATGCTGCCGACCCTAGGCAGCGCGGCGCCCGCCGTCGTCGTCCCGCGGGGTGAACCGCGTGTCCGCCCCCGGGATGAGCCTCCGGCGGGCACCGCATCGCCGAGTGACAGCTCAGCGGGCGATCAGCGGGGCGGGGACCCCGCTGAGCTGTCACTCGACGGGCTCGGGTCTGCGGGGCGACGCGGGGGTGTCGGAGCGCACTGGCAGGGTGCCGGTCGTGTCCTCGCCCCTCGGTCCGGCGTTCTGGCGGCTCTACGCGGCCAGCGCCGCGTCCAACCTCGCCGACGGGGTGAACCGGGTCGCGCTGCCGCTGCTGGCCGCGACCCTCACCCGGGACCCGGTCGCGGTCGCGGCACTGACGTCGCTGGCCTTCCTGCCCTGGCTGCTGTTCGCCCTGCCGGCCGGCGCCTTCGTCGACCGGAGCGACCGCAAGCGCGCGATGGCCGCCGCCAACGTCGTCCGGGCCGCCGCCCTGGCCGCCCTGGCGGCCACGGTGCTCACCGGGACGACGTCGCTCGTCGTCCTCTACACCGTGGCGTTCGCGGTGGGGGTCGCCGAGACCGTGTACGACAGCGCGGCCCGGGCGATGCTGCCTCAGGTCGTGCGCCGCGACCAGCTCGACCGCGGCAACGGGCTGCTCACCACCGCCGAGGAGGCGAGTCAGGGCTTCATCGGCGCCCCGCTGGGCTCGGTGCTCTTCGTCCTCGCGGCGGCCGCGCCGCTGCTCACCACCGCCGGCGGGTTCCTGCTCGCCGCCGTCCTGGTGGTCGGCATCGCCGGCACCCACCGGCCGGCCCGGGGTGAGGGCCCGCCCACGACCATCCGCCGGGACGTCGCCGAGGGCGTGGGCTGGCTGTGGCGGCACCGCTTCCTCCGCGGCCTCACCCTCGTCTCGGCGAGCACCGCGCTCACCTCGTCGATGACCACCGGTGTCTTCGTGCTGTACGCGCTGGACACCGTGGAGATCGGCGCGGCCGGGTACGGCCTGCTGCTGACCGCAGGCGGGGTGGGCGCGGTGCTCGGCGGGCTGACCGCCGCGCCGCTGGCCGACCGGATCGGGCGCACCGCCACGCTGGTCGCCGGGTCCGTGCTGGCCGCGCTGACCCTGGGCGCCATGGCCTTCACGGAGAACGGCGTCGTGGCCGGGGTGCTGTTCGGGGCCGGGACGGTGGGGGTGCTGTTCTGGAACGTGCTCACCATGTCGCTGCGCCAGGCGCTCATCCCCGAGGCGCTGTTCGGCCGCGTGCAGGGTGGCTACCGGACGCTGGTCTGGGGCGGCATCCCGCTGGGCGCGCTCGCCGGCGGTCTGCTGGCCGACGCGACGAGCGTGCCCACCGTGTTCGCGGTGTCCGGCGCCGTCCAGCTGGTGCTCGCCGGGGTGCTCTGGTGGCTGCTCGCCGCGCACCGGGACCTGGTGGCCAACGCCTTCGCCGCCGACGAGGAGCCGGCGGCGTCCTGAGCGTCAGTCGGAGGTGCCCGGGACGTCGACGTGCAGCACGTGCGGACCGGCGCCGTCGGAGCCGTAGCCGGTGTCCAGCTTCAGGTCGCCGTGCGTCAGGCCCCGCTCGGCACACCAGTCGTGCAGCCGGCCGAAGCTCTCGGCGACCTCGGGCAGCGGCCCGTCGTGGACCAGCCGGGCCCAGCGCGCCGCGGGCAGGACCACGGCCGTCATGCCGGCCGGCACCGCCGTGCGCGCGTCGGCGAGCACCCCCACCGTCTCCCGGTAGCGGCCGCCACCCAGGTGCTGGCTGGCCTCGACGTACCCCGTCGCCCCGGGGTCCGGCAGCTCGGCGGTGCGGCTCAGGAGCGCTTGCTAGGCCCTCGGGACCTCGTGCTGAAGCTCGTCGAACGGGGCCTCGAGCTGCACTCCGACCACGCGCAGCTCGGGCAGGTCGGTCAGCTCCGCGGAGGGGGTCGTCACGCCGGCGAACCGTAGCGGCTCACCGCACGACCGTCACGGGAGAGCGTCAGGGGACGACGGTCACGGGCCAGCGGCCGACCCGCACCAGCCGCACCGCCACCGACCCGATCACCCGGTGGCCGGCCTGCTCCGAGGCGCCCACCAGCACCGCGTCCGCCGGCAGCTCGTCGGCGATCCGGGACAGCTCGGTCACCGGGTCGCCCTGCGCGGTGCGCAGCTCCACCCCGATGCCCAGGTGCTCGGTCGCCGCGCGCAGCTCCTGGCGCAGCTCCTCGCCCACCTGCGCAGCGGCGTCCCGGGCGATCGCCTGGGCCTCGGGCACCCAGCCGACCATCGACGGCGGCTCCTCCACGAAGACCGCGACCAGCCGGGAGTGCTGGCGGCGGGCCAGCCCGGCCGCGTAGGCCGCGGCGCGCAGGGACGTCGGAGAGCCGTCCACCCCGACGAGGATCACCCGCGGGCCGTCGGTGCCCCGCTCGAACTGCCCGGCTGCGGCCATCGGCCCATCCTGCGCGCCCGCGGCACGGCACGGTCAGGCGGTGGCGCGCCCCTGCAGTGCCTCGGCCTGGTCGGCGGCCGCGCAGTCGGCGGCGAAGTCGGCCAGTGTCCGGCGGAGCGCCACCCCCAGCCGGTCGGCCCGCAGGTGCAGCTCGTCCCGGGGCAGCAGGGGCAGCCCGGTGCTGCCCCAGCGCGCCAGCAACGCGAGGTCCTCCTCGAGCTCGGCGGCCGCGGACGCCAGCGCCGCGGCGAGGGTGTCGGGGGAGACCGCGCCGCCGGCCTGCCGCACCAGCACGCAGGTGTGCACCCGGGTCGAGTCGGCGTCCTCGGGCTGCAGCAGCCGCACGACCGTGGTCACCGCCCCCGTCGGCAGGTCCTGCTCCCGCCGCAGCAGCTGGAACGGTGCCCGGTGGACCGAGGTCACCCGCCGGGCGCGCAGCGGCTCCTCCTGCACGCCGGAGAACCCGTCCGGATCGTGGGTCACCTCCGGGACGGCCGGCTCCGGCGCCGGGCGCCCGGGCGGCCGGCGGGAGACGTCGAGGAACGCGTCGGCCAGCGCGCCGGCCGACGCGGCGCTGCGGACCGGGGCAAGCCAGCCGGAGGCGGCCAGCGGGTCCGCGGTCTCCGGGACGGCGAGCAGCTCGGCCCGCGGCTCGGCCGGGGCGATCCAGACCAGGCCGAGGTGCTCGACGACGCCCCAGGCAGGGGGATCGGCGTCCAGCGCGCCGTCGGCCCGGCGGTGCACCGTCCAGGTGCGCCCGAGCAACCGGGTCTGCAGGTACCCGCCGGCGCGGAGTCCGGCGGCCGGGGCGACCGGGTGCCAGGCGTGCTCCAGCGCGGGGTGCAGGTTGTCCAGGACCGGTCCGTCCGGCGGTGGCAGGTCGGGCACCGGCTCCGGCGACGGCGTCGTCCCGTTCGTGCGCGGGGGCCGGGGGACGGGCGTGGGGTCGGGGGCCAGCCACACCCAGCCGTCCCGCTCCTCGACCGCCCAGGGGGCGGAGAGGTCGGCCCGCGGGGGCGGGGTGCCGACCGGCCCCAGCGACGGGATCTCCACGCAGCGGCCCTCCGCGTTGAACTCCCAGCCGTGGTAGGCGCACCGCACCCGGCCGTCGACGACGGTGGCGGTGGTCAGCGGCACCAACCGGTGCGGGCAGCGCGCCGACAGGGCGGTCACCTCCGCGCCGGGCCGGGTGCGGAGGACGACGTAGGGCTGCCCGCCCGCGCCCACCTGCCGCGGCGTCGTCCCCACCTCGCTGGAGCGGGCGACGGCGTACCAGCCGGTGCCGGCCGCGGCCCGCCCGTCGGTCCCCGGCGCACCGGTCCGGCAGCTCGTGGTCCCGGAGGGCGTGGTCCTGGAGGAGGCCATGCACCCATGGCACCAGCCGGCCGTTTCCCCGACGTTGCCCCTGCGTGGACTCCAGGCGTCCTCCGAGACGGCTTCGGTAACTATCGGGACACCGTGGCTCCCATTGTGAGCACGGACACCCTAAGGTGACCGCGATCACCCGACAGGCGACACACAGTGAGGTGCCATGTGACACCCCCGAACGAACGCAAGCTGCTGACCCCGGAGGAGTACCGCCAGGCGCAGGAGTCCCCGGAGTTCACCGAGCTGCGTCGCCGGTTCCGCAGCTTCGCCGTGCCGATGACCGTCGCCTTCCTCGTCTGGTACCTGCTGTTCGTCCTGCTCTCCACCTACGCGGCCGACTTCATGTCCACCGAGGTCTTCGGCAACGTCAACCTCGGCATCCTGCTCGGGCTGGGCCAGTTCGTCAGCACCTTCCTGATCACCCAGCTCTACGTGCGGCACGCCAGCAAGAACACCGACCCCATCTCCGACGAGATGCGCACCCGCCTCGAGGCCCACGAGTTCGCCTCGCCCCGGAACGAGGAGACCCCCCGTGGCTGACGTGTTCGCCGCCGAGAGCGCGACGATCGGCGAGCCGGCGATCAACATCTCGATCTTCGGCGCCTTCGTCGTGATCACGCTGTTCATCACCTTCCGCGCCAGCCGGAACAACAAGAGCGCCGCGGACTACTACGCCGCCGGCCGCAACATCACCGGCACCCAGAACGGCCTGGCCATCGCCGGCGACTACCTGTCGGCGGCCTCGTTCCTCGGCATCGCCGGCGCCATCGCCATCTACGGCTACGACGGCTTCCTGTACTCGATCGGCTTCCTCGTCGCCTGGCTGGTGGCGCTGCTGCTGGTCGCGGAGCTGATGCGCAACACGGCCCGCTTCACCATGGCCGACGTCCTGGCCTTCCGGATGCGGCAGGGGCCGGTGCGCACCGCGGCGGCCATCTCCACGCTGTTCGTCTCGCTCTTCTACCTGCTCGCGCAGATGGCCGGTGCCGGTGGCCTGGTCGCCCTGCTCCTGGGGGTGAGCGGCGCCGCGGCCGAGGCCCTGGTCGTGGTCGTCGTCGGCGGGCTGATGATCTTCTACGTGCTGGTCGGCGGCATGCGCGGCACCACGTACGTGCAGATGATCAAGGCGACGCTGCTCATCGCCGGTGCCCTGGTCATGACGATCTGGGTGCTCGCCGAGTACGGCTTCAACCTGTCCTCGCTGATCGGCGGGGCGATCGCCTCCGAGGGGCAGCAGGTCGTGGAGCCCGGCGCCCAGTACGGGCTCTCGGAGGCGACCCGGCTGGACTTCATCAGCCTGGCGCTGGCCCTGGTGCTCGGCACCGCCGGCCTGCCGCACGTGCTGATGCGCTTCTACACCGTGCCCACCGCCAAGGACGCCCGGAAGTCGGTCGTCTGGGCCATCTGGCTGATCGGCGCCTTCTACCTGTTCAGCCTGGTCATCGGCTACGGCGCCGGTGCCCTGGTGGGCTCCGAGCGCATCCTCGCCGCACCCGGCGGGGTCAACGCGGCGGCGCCGCTGCTGGCCTTCGAGCTCGGCGGCACGGTGCTGCTGGGCATCATCGCCGGCGTCGCCTTCGCCACGATCCTCGCGGTCGTCGCCGGGCTGACCATCACCGCGTCGGCGTCCTTCGCCCACGACGTCTACGCCTCGGTGCTCAAGAAGGGCGAGGGGGACCCGAACTCGGAGGTCCGGGTCGCCCGGATCACCGCCGTCGTGATCGGCGCGGTCTCCATCGGCCTGGGCATCCTGGCGCTGCAGGCGGGGATCAACATCGCCTTCCTGGTGGCCCTGGCCTTCGCGGTGGCGGCCTCGGCCAACCTGCCGACGATCCTCTACACGCTCTTCTGGAAGGACTTCACCACCCAGGGCGCGCTGTGGTCGATCTACGGCGGGCTGATCGTCTGCATCGGCCTGATCATCTTCTCGCCGGTCGTGTCGGGCTCGGAGACGGCGATGTTCTCCAACTTCGACATCGCCTGGTTCCCGCTGCGCAACCCCGGCCTGGTCTCCATCCCGCTGTCCTTCTTCCTCGGCTGGCTGGGGACGAAGGTCTCCAAGGAGAAGCCGGACATCGACAAGTACGCCGAGCTCGAGGTCCGGTCGCTGACCGGCATCGGCGCGGAGAAGGCGGTCGCGCACTGATGAAGGACCTGGCTGCCCCCCACGACTCGCAAGCTCGCCGTGGGCCCCTGCAGCCAGGCCGTGGCGGAGCCGGGTGGAACTGACCTGGTCTCAGCGGACTGAGTGAGGCGCGAGGCGCGTCCCCGGTGGGGGCGCGCCTCGCGTCGTGCCCGGGTGCCTCAGGCGGCAGCCGGTGCGGGAGCCGGCTCGTCCCGGGAGTTGCCGGGCAGGACGGCGGGGTCGGGCAGGACGGTGTCGACGGCGACCGTGGCCGCGCCGAGCGCACCGGCGGCGGAGCGGCGACGGCGGACGACGGAGCGGCTGACCAGCCCGCCCAGCACCACGCACCCGGCGAGCACGTGCTGCCCGGGGGCGAGGAGGGCGACGGCGATCGCCGCGGCGTAGAGCACCGACAGCAGCACCGTGGCGACCGGCAGCCGGCCGGGGAGGCGCAGGGCCGGCAGGGCGGGGGCGGAGAGGTGGGGGGTGGGGACGGACAGGTGCACGGCGGGACCTCCGGGGAGGGGCGGACGCCCGCCGGGCCGGCGTCCCAGGTCCGCTCTGCAGCGGAGCCGGGGCGCCGGCACGGCGACGGCGCAGCGGGTGTGCCCCCCGTGACGGGTCACGGGAGACGGCGACTCACTTGAGGGCGTCCTTGGCCTTCTGCAGGATCCCCTGCATCGGCACCGGCGGGGTCCCGTACAGCCGGGGGTCACCCGGCGGCAGGATCGGGGCGTCGGCGTTGGCCGCGATCGGGCGGGCGGTCAGCTGGTTGTCGGTGCCGTCCAGCGCCGGCCCGTTGGCCCAGCGGCCGTTGGCGGCGTCCGGCCCGTCGGAGGCGTCGAGGAACGCGTAGGCGAACTCCGGCGGCTCCTCGTCCAGCGGGAAGGCCGCCGGCACCGGGATGTTGTCCAGCCCGTCGGCCTTGAGCTCCTCGGCCGCGGCCAGCCACTGCATCTGGTGGTAGTGGTCCCGGGCGATGAGGAACCGGAGGGTGTCCTTGACGCCCTTGTCGTCGGTCATGTTGTAGAGCCGGCTCACCTGCAGCCGGCCCATCATCTCGGCGGTGGCGTTGTAGTGGAAGTCCGCCATCAGGTTGCCGCTGGCGGTCACGTACCCACCGCTCCACGGGAGGCCCATGCTGTCCCGGAAGTAGGCGCCGCCACCGTTGACGATGGCGTGCTGCGGGTTGCTCTGGCCGTACGCGGCGGCGCTCTCCTTGGAGTGGTCCGCGGAGTCGGGCTTGAGCGGCTGGTGGTCCAGCAGCCGGTCGATCAGCGTCACCAGGATCTCGACGTGCGCCAGCTCCTCGGTGCCGATGGCCAGCAGCATGTCCTTGTACTTGCCGGGGAGACGGCAGTTCCAGCCCTGCAGCAGGTACTGGGTGGCGACGGTCATCTCGCCCCACTGACCACCGAGCACCTCCTGCAGCCGGCGGGCGTAGTTGGCGTCGGGGCCGTCGGGCTTGGCCTCGTACTGCAGGGCGTGGGTGTGCGTGAACACGGGCGTTCTCCCTCTGCGTCGGTCGCTGTCGCCGCCCTCGCGGTGACAACTCACAGATGCCCCTCCCCGGTGTCACCCCCGTGCCGTCCGCTGGCCCGCAGGGGCCGACCTGCCTGGCCCCCTTGCCCCCCGCCGCGAGCTTGCGAGCGGTGGGGGGCACGGGGGTCCTCCATCAGCGGTCCGGCAGGCGCACCACCAGCGTGAACGCGCCGTCGGCATCCTGCGACCAGGCCAGCCGCCCGCCGAGCTCCCGGGTCTGCCGCTGCACCGACCACAGGCCCAGCCCGCACAGGTCCACCGGCGGGGTCGTCCGGTTCAGGTGCCCCAGCACCTGGTCGGCCGGCACCCCCGGCTGGGTGACGGCGAGGTCGACCCACCCCTCCCGCCGGTCCACCCGCAGGCGGACCGGCCGGCCCCCGCCGTGCCGGTGGGCGTTCTCCAGCAGGTTGGTCAGGATCCGCTGCACCCGGGCGTCGGCCACCTCCACGTCGCCCGCGTCCGCGGCCAGCTGGAGGTCCAGCTGGCTGTCCGGCAGCCCCGAGGAGCCCACCGAGGCGCGGACGACGTCGACCAGCAGCCGGACCCCGCGCCGCTCGGGCGCGCCGCCGGTCGCGTCGGCGGTGCGGAGCATCGAGGTGAGGTGCTGCGCCTGGCTGCGCGCCAGTTCCAGCAGCTCCGGCCGGCGGTCGTCGTCGTCGAGCCGTTCCAGCACCGACTCCAGGGCGGCCAGCGGGCTGCGCATGTCGTGGCACAGTGCCCGCACCAGCGCATCGCCGGTGCTCACCGGTTCAGCGGCGGGACGGGGGAGGTGACTGCGCACCACGCGCAGCAGGTCGGTCAGCAGTCCGGGCAGCGTCGCAGGGTGTGTGTCGGCAGCGAGGGTCACGGGCACCTCCGGGAGAGCGGTCGGTCAGCCACGCCGGGCGCAGCTGATCTGTGGGAGTGACGTGGAGGGACTCGACGTCGGTGCCGCTGCTGAGCACCGTCCCCCCGTGGACGTGGTGGTGGTCGACGACCACCCGCTGTTCAGCCGGGGTCTGGAACTGCTGCTGCCCCCGGAGAGCGGCGGGCGGGTCCGTGTGGTCGGCACGACGGACGACGCCTCGGCGGGCGCGGCGCTGGTGCTGCGGCACAACGCCGACGTGGCCGTCGTCGACCTGCACATGCCGCCACCCGGGGGCACCCGGGCGATCGCGGCGATCCGCCGGGCGCGGCCGATGACCCGGATCGTCGCGCTGTCCGGGCTGGCCGAGGCCGACGCCGCCCTGGAGGCGCTGCGGGCCGGGGCCAGCGGCTTCCTGCCCAAGACGGCCAGCCCCGAGGCGCTGGTGCGCCCGCTGCTCGCCGTCCTCGACGGCTGGTCGGTGATCCCCGAGTCGCTGCTGCGCCAGCTGCTGGACGACGCAGCGCCCACCGCGGACCAGGGCATCGCCGCCCAGCTGTCCGCCGACGACCGCCGGCTCTGGCGGCTGGTGGCCGCCGGCACCAGCACCGTGGACATCGCCACGACGCTGCACGTCTCCGAGCGCACCGTGAAGCGGCTGGTGGCCAACCTGCTGCGCCAGCTCCGCGTCTCCACCCGGGTGGAGGCCGCCGCTCTCGCCGGTCGGGTCGGACTCGACTCGACCGGGACGGGACCGGTGCGCTGAGCGCCGGAGCGGAGCGGGCATCACGCCCCGGCTACCCGGTGCAGCGCCGCCCATCCGCGGACCTTGCAGTTCCGGTTCGGTTCGGCGCGTCGTGGCTAGGGTCCGCTCATGCCTGCACGGATCGTCCTGCTCGGTGCCACCGGTCACACCGGCGGCCGGACGGCGGCCGCCCTGGCCGCCCGCGGCGCCCGCCCGGTGCTCGCCGGGCGGGACCCGGACCGCCTCGTCCCCCTGGCCGACCGGCTCGGTGGGGCCGCCGGACCGTGGGAGACCGCGGTCGCCGACGTCACCGACCCGGCGTCGGTGCGCGCCCTGCTCGGCGCCGGTGACGTCCTGGTCACCACGGTCGGGCCGTTCCAGCGGCTGGGGGAGGCCGCCGTCGCCGCGGCCACCGACGCCGGCGCGGTCTACCTGGACTCCACGGGGGAGCCGCCCTTCCTGCGCCGGGTGTTCGAGGAGTTCGGGCCGCGGGCGCAGGCGTCGGGTGCCGCGCTGCTGACCGCGTTCGGCCACGACTACGTGCCCGGCGTCCTGGCGGGCGCGCTGGCCCTGGCCGAGGCCGGCGACCGGGCGCACCGGCTGGACGTCGGCTACAGCCTGGACGGCGGGCGGGGACAGGGCTTCTCCCGCGGCACGCTGGTCTCCCTGATCGGCGTGCTGCTGGAGCCGGGGCACGCCTGGCGCGGCGGCCGGCTGGTCGAGGAGCCGGCTGGGGCGCGGGACTGGCGGTTCGACGTCGCCGGCCGCACCCGCCGGGGGCTCGCGGTCGGCGGCTCGGAGCACCTCGCGCTGCCCGGGCTGTCCCCGTCGCTGCGCGAGATCGGCGTGTACCTGGACTGGTTCGGCCCGGCGACGCCGGTCGCCCACCGGCTCGCCCCGCTCACCCCGTGGCTGGGCCGGCTCCCCGGGGCCACGGCGCGGGTGGAGCAGCTCGCCGACCTGGTGGGACGCCGGTTCGCCGAGGCCCCGACCACCCAGGGGGAGACCCGGACGCACGTCGTCGCCGAGGTGCGGGACGCCTCCGGAGCGCGGGTCGCCCGCGTCCGGCTCCTCGGCCCGGACCCCTACGAGCTGACCGCCGAGCTGCTGGCCTGGGGGGCCGTCCGGGCCGCCGGCGGCGGCGTCACCGGCGCCGGCGCCCTCGGCCCGGTGCAGGCCTTCGGGCTCGAGGAGCTCACCGCGGGCGCGGCCACCGCCGGACTGCGGCCGGCATGACCCTGCTCGCCTGCGTCGACGTCGGCTCGACCTGGACCAAGGCGGCGCTGGTCGAGCGCAAGACCGGGCGGCTGGTCGAGACGCGGCAGGCGCCCACGACCCCGGCGGACGTGGTGGTCGGGGTGCTGGCCGCGACCGAGGGCTGGGACGCCCCGGTGCGCGCGTGCTCCAGCGCCGGCGGCGGGCTGCGGCTGGCCGTCGTCGGCTACGAGGAGCTGATCAGCGCCGAGGCCGGGCACCGGGCGGCCCTGTCGGCGGGCGCCCGGGTGGTGCACGTCGCGGCGGGCCGGTTGGACGACGCGGCGCTCGGGCGGCTGGCCGCCGCGGCGCCGGACGTCGTCCTGCTGGTGGGCGGGACGGACGGCGGGGACGCCACCGTGCTGCGGCACAACGCCGCCGCGCTCGCCGGTACGAACTGGTCCGTCCCGGTCGTGGTGGCCGGGAACGTCGACGTCCGGGCGGAGGTCTGCGCCGTCCTCGCCGCGGCCGGCACCCCGGTCACCGCAGCCGACAACGTGCTCCCCGACATCGGGCAGCTGGCCCCGGAGTCCGCCCGCGCCGCGATCCGCGGCGTCTTCCTCACCCACGTCATCGGCGGCGCCCGGTTGTCGGCGGACCCGCGGCTGCGCGCGTGGGTGCGGGCGGTGACGCCGGACGCCGTGCTCGACGGCGTGGCGGCGCTGGCCGAGCTGCGGGCCGGCACCGACGCGCCGGGCGTGCTGGTGCTGGACGTCGGCGGCGCGACCACCGACGTGTACAGCGTGCCGGCCGTCGACGCGGAGCAGGCGTCGCTGCACCGGGCAGCGGTCGGGGTGCCGGCCCGCCGGCGCACCGTGGAGGGCGACCTGGGCGTGCACGCCAGCGCCGGCGCGCTGCGGGAGGCGGCCGTGGCCGAGGGGCTCCCCGACCCCGGGGACGACCCGCTGCCCCTCGGCGAGGCGGCGGCGGTGGTGGCCCTGCGCCGGCACCTGCGGGCCGAGGCGGCCTACGGCCCCGGCGGCGCGAGCGCGCGCGGGGTGGGGCTCGTCGTCCTCTCCGGTGGCGTGTTCCGGCACGCGGCGCCGGCGGCGGTGGACGCCGTGGTGCAGCGGGTGGCGGCCGACCGGGGCGGGGCGGGGAGCGTGCTGGCCGGCGCGCAGGTGGTCGTCGACGGCCGGTACGTGCTGGCCGCGGCCGGGCTGCTCGCCGGGGACGCACCGGCCGCCGCAGCCGGGCTCCTCACCGGCCTGCTCGACGGCTGACGGGAGCCGTCCCCGCCGACCCGGCGCAGTCGGCGGCTGATCGGGAGCCGGTTCAGCCGACGCGGATGCCCAGCTCGGCCGCCATCCCGCCGGCCCAGCCGGCCAGCTGGACCGGGCTGATCGTGCAGCCGCGGAGGTCGGCCACGCCGTCGAGCCGGGTCACCTCCGCGCCCCGCAGGTCCACCGAGCGGCTGCGGGCGCCGCGGAGCACCAGCGACTCCACGGTGCAGTCGACCAGCCGCAGGTCGCGCAGGTCGGCGCCGCCGAGGTCCAGCTCGGCCACGGTGCACCCGGTGAGCGTGACGTCGACCAGGGTGGCGCCGCGCAGGTCGAGGTAGTCGACCTTGACCTCCTGCAGGGCCACCCGGGTCAGCTCGGCGCCGTGGGCGGTGACCGCACCGAACCGCCCGCCGGTGACCACCACGTCCAGCAGCGTCGCGTCGACCAGCGACCAGCCGGCCGCGCGCAGGTCGGTGAGCAGGCAGCTGGACAGCCGGGCCCGGTCGAAGGGCACGCCGGCGAGGTCGCACCCGGTCAGCGCGCACTCGAGGAAGGACCCGCCGGTGGCGTCCCCGGTCAGCTCCAGGCCGGTGTACCGCAGGCCGTCGGCAGTGCCCGCGCCGGTGAGCTCCGGCCCGGGTGCGTCCACCAGCGGCGGGAGGAGGGCCTCGAGGTCGCTCACGTCGATCGGCACGGCACCATCCTCCGCCGTCCCCGGTCCCCACCGAAATGGCCATTTTGGTGGGGGGCCCGGGCTCGGGGGAGGGTCAGCCGTACGGGGTGAGGGTGCCCGCCCACTCGCCGGAGGCGGCCCGGGCGAACCCCGCCACGTCGTCGGCGGCCATGTCCCGGGCGGTGTACCCGCCGCTGCCGGCGCCGACGCAGGCCACCACGGTCGCCAGCCCGGCCCGGCGCTGGACCAGGGACTGCCGGACCTCCCAGCCCACGACGGCGCGGTCCTGCAGCACGGTGTGGCTGCGCACCAGCCACCCCGACCGCATCGCGAACGACCGGGGGCCCGCCACGTGTCCCAGGGCGGTGTAGCGGGCCAGGCCGAGCGGGACGCCGAGCAGCGTCAGCGCCGCCCCGGCGGCCAGCAGCGGCCACCAGCCGGTCGTCGCGAACAGCACGCCACCCGCGGCCACCAGCAGCAGCCCGGGTGTGGTGCCCCGCGCGATGCTGCGCCGGCGGGCGGCGCGGGGGTGCCGGTGCAACGGGCCGGGGTGGTCGACGAGCTCGGCGGAGAGGGCGCGGGCGAGCTCCACCGGCCCGAGCGGCAGCACCTGCCCCCGCCGGGTGGCGTCCCCGAGGCCGGTGACCAGGGCGCTGACCCGGGCCGCGCCGACCAGCCGCATGCCGAGCCCCTCGCTGATGGTGCAGCCCCGGATCCGGTCGATGTCCAGCTCGGTGTGCCGGCGGGTGACCAGGCCACGGACGGCGACGAGCGCCCCACCGCGCCGGAGCAGCCGGAACCGCCAGTTCACCAGGGCGCTGCCGATGATCGACCCGAGGATCAGCAGGAGCAGGGCGCTCACCACCAGCCGGACCACGATCCGGACGTCGGAGACGTCGGGGGACCAGAACTCCGGCACGAACTGGTCGGGCAGCTCCTCGGCGGCCCGGAGCAGGGCGCCGCCGGCGGCCAGGGGCACCGCCAGGTAGCTGCCCACCAGCGGGGCGTAGACCAGCCAGCGGTAGTCGAAGCGGAGCAGCTCCTCCTCCGGCTCGGCCGCGGCGTGCCGGCCGCCGTCGGCGGGGTCCTGCGCCGAGCCGGCCCGGGTGAGCAGCCGGTGCCGCAGCCGGTCGCCCTCGGCGCGGGTGACGCCGTCGATGACCAGCTCCTCCTCGCTGGTCACCGAGCCGGCTGCCGCGTCGATCCGCACCCGGACCAGCCCCAGCAGCCGGTGCAGCGCCGGCGCCTCGACCTCGACCCCCCGGATCCGGTCGTTGGGCACGGTGCGTGCCGACCGGGTGAGCAGCCCGCGGGTGACGACGACCGCGGCGTCCCCGTCGGTGTAGCTGAACCGCCACCAGCTCACCGCCGCGCCCAGCAGCGACAGCAGCGTGACGCCGACGACGAGGGAGACCACCGTGCCCAGGCCGTCACCCAGGCCCTGGGACACCCCGAGGGCCAGCACCGCCGGCACCAGGGCCCGCGCCTGCCGGAAGGTCACGGTGTGCAGCACCAGCACCCACGGCGACGTCCGGCGCCCGACGGGCTCCGGGCCGGTCACGTGGCCTCGTCGCGCACCAGCTCCGCCCGCCGCGCGAGGTCCTCGGCGACCCGCCGGGCGACGTCCACCTCCAGGTGCGGCACCCGGACCGTGCCCTGGGAGGACGCCGTCAGCACCGCGACGGTGGCCAGGCCGAACAGCTGCTGGAAGACCCCGCGGTTGACGTCGACGGTCTGGATCCGGGAGATCGGCACCAGGGTCCAGGTGCGGGTGAGCCAGCCGGTGAGCGTGTAGACCGCCTCGGCGGTGACCTCCCAGCGGTGCACCCGGTAGCGCAGCCGCGGGCGCACCCCGATCGCCACGATGCCGTACAGCAGCACGAACGCGGGGCCACCCCAGCGCAGCAGGGGCACCGCCCAGCCGGCGTCCGCGGGCACGAGGACGATCGCGGTCGCCACGACCACCGCGTACACGACCGTCGCGAGGACCGCCTGCGTCACCCAGAGCCCGATCGCGGAGCGGGACAGCGACCAGGCGGGTTCCCGGACGGGCGCCGGCGGGGGAGCGGACATCGGGTCCATCCTCGCAGTGCCGGCCGGCCGACGGGCCGCACCGCCGGTGGGGTGGCGCCCTGCGTGCCACGATGGACTGCGTGATGATGCCCCAGCAGGTGCCGACCGTCCCCGCCGCCGAGGTGCCCGACGACGCCGTCGTGCTGGACGTGCGCGAGGACGACGAGTGGTCCGCCGGGCACGTCCAGGGCGCGACGCACATCCCGATGGGCGACGTCCCGGCCCGGCTCGGCGAGGTGCCCGAGGGCGATCCGCTGTACGTCACCTGCCGCAGCGGCGGGCGCTCGGCACGGGTGACCGCCTGGCTCAACCAGAACGGCTACGACGCGGTGAACGTGGGCGGCGGCATGGGCGAGTGGGACGCGGCCGGCCGCCCCATGGTGAGCGAGACCGGCCGCCCGCCCTACGTCGTCTAGGCCCCGTCCCGAGGCTCGCCCCGAGCCTGCGAGGGGTGAGGAGGACGGGGTCCTTCTTCAGCCGGTGACCGGGTGGTCGGCGAAGCGGGTGCGCAGGTCCTTCTTGGAGAACTTGCCCACGCTGGTCTTGGGCACCTCGTCGATGAACTCGACCGCGTCGGGCAGCCACCACTTGGCCACCAGCGGGGTGATGTGGTCGAGGATCTCCTGGCCGGTCACGGTCTCGCCCTCCCGGACGACGACGCAGGCCAGCGGCCGCTCGTCCCACTTCGGGTGCGGGA
Organism: Modestobacter marinus; assembly: GCF_011758655.1. Taxonomy (NCBI): domain Bacteria; kingdom Bacillati; phylum Actinomycetota; class Actinomycetes; order Geodermatophilales; family Geodermatophilaceae; genus Modestobacter; species Modestobacter marinus. The sequence goes on along the minus strand of NZ_JAAMPA010000001.1, from coordinate 1,055,833 downwards.
TGCCGACGACGGCGGCCTCCTTCACCGCCGGGTGGCTCATGATCGCGTTCTCCAGGTCGACCGAGGAGATCCACTCGCCCCCGGACTTGATCAGGTCCTTGGTGCGGTCGGCGATCCGGATGTTGCCGTGCTCGTCGAGCGCGGCGACGTCGCCGGTGCGCATCCAGCCGTCCGGGGTGGACAGCTCCACGCCCGCGTCGGGCCGGTAGTAGTCCTTCGCGCACCAGGGGCCGCGGACCTGCAGCTCACCGGTGGCCTTGTCGTCCCAGGGCTGCTCCTCCAGGGTGTCCGCGTCGACGATCCGTGCCTGGACGCCGAAGAGCGGCAGGCCGGCCCGGGCCCGCCGCTCGGCCCGGGTGGCCTCGTCGGCGTCGGCCCAGCGGGCCGACAGCGTGCCGCCGGAGGCCACCGGGTGCGTCTCGGTCATGCCCCACGCCTGGTAGAGCGGGAGGCCGACCTGCTCGCGGTAGGCCTCCGACAGCGCCTTCGGCACCGCGGAGCCGCCGCAGCCGATCTTCCGCAGCCGGTGCGGACGGCCGGCCAGGTGCGGCAGGGCCCCCTGGAAGATCGTCGGCACCCCCGCGGTGAAGGTGACCCGCTCGTCGATGATCAGGTCGGCCAGCGCCTGCGGCTGCATCATCGCGCCGGGGAAGACCATCGCCGCACCGGCGGCGGGGGCGGCGTGCGCGATCCCCCAGGCGTTGGCGTGGAACATCGGCACGATCGGCATCGCGACGTCCTCGACGCCGATGCCGAAGCCGTTGGGGGAGACCACGGCCATCGTGTGCAGCACCGTCGACCGGTGCGAGTAGACGACGCCCTTCGGGTTGCCCGTCGTGCCGCTCGTGTAGCACATCGAGGCCGCGGCGTTCTCGTCCGTGGTGCCGAACTCGACCGGTTCGGCGTCGGCCAGCAGCGCCTCGTAGTCGTGCACCCGCGGGTCGTCGGGGACCTCGGCGTCCCCGCCGTCGTCCATCACCACCACGTGGCGGACCGTCGTCATGGTGTCGATCAGCGGCCACAGCAGCGGCAGCACGGTCCGGTCGACGAAGACGACCTCGTCCTCGGCGTGGTTGGCAATGTAGGTCAGCTGCTCGGGGAACAGGCGCACGTTGAGCGTGTGCAGCACCCGCCCGGTGCACGGGGCGGCGAAGTACAGCTCCAGGTGGCGGGCGGAGTTCCAGGCGAACGTGCCCACCCGCCCGTCGGCGCTGATGCCGAGGGCGTCCAGCACCCCGCCCAGCCGCCGGGTGCGGACGGCCCACTCGGCGTAGGTGGTGCGCACCTTGCCGTTGGGGTTGTTCGTGACGATCGGGACGTCGCCGTGGTGCTGCTCGGCGTGCCGGAAGATCGAGTCGATCGTCAAGGGGACGTCCTGCATCAGCCCGCGCATGGCCGCATCGTGCCAGTGACCGAGCTCACGTTCCACCCGTGGCCGCCGCCCGTCGCCGATGTGCCGCTCCACCCCCGGACGAGGGAGCCGGACTCGACCATCGGCGCAGGCCGGGCCCGGGTGAACGGCCCGTTACGCGACCGTGACGATCCAGATCGGGTGACGGGGTTGACGGACCGGGGTTGTTAGCGCTCACACTGTCTCAGCCCGCAGCGGCGGGCCTGCGCCATCAGGGGGCAGATGTCTCGAAGGAGAGATGTGGCAGTGAACAAGAAGCTCGGTCTGACCGCCCTGGGCGCCTCCCTGGCGCTCACCCTCACCGCCTGTGGTGGCGAGGGTGCCGGCAGCAGCAACGACACCGAGAACGCAGCTCCCGAGGACCTCACGATCGGCGTCTCGATGCCGACCGAGACCTCCGAGCGGTGGATCGCCGACGGCGCGAACGTCGAGTCGCAGCTCGAGGAGGCCGGCTACGAGGTCGAGCTCCTCTACGCCGGTGACGACATCCCGACCCAGTCGCAGCAGATCGACCAGATGATCGCCCAGGGCGCCGACGCGCTGATCGTCGCGGCAATCGACGGCACCGCGCTCAGCGCGCAGCTGCAGAACGCCGCCGACCAGGGCATCCCGGTGATCAGCTACGACCGGCTGATCCGGGAGACCGAGAACGTCGACTTCTACGTCAGCTTCGACAACTTCAAGGTCGGCGTCGCGCAGGGCACCGCCCTGCTGACCGGCCTGGGCATCACCGACGAAGAGGGCAACCCGACCGGCGCCACCGGGCCGTTCAACATCGAGCTGTTCGCCGGCTCGCTGGACGACAACAACGCCGGCTTCTTCTTCGACGGCGCCATGTCGGTCCTGCAGCCCTACATCGACAACGGCACGCTCGTCGTCAAGTCGGGCCAGACCGGCATCGAGCAGGCCGCCACGCTGCGCTGGTCGCAGGAGACCGCCCAGCGGCGCATGGAGGACCTGCTGACCTCCAGCTACAACGACGGCTCGGTCGTCAACGGCGTGCTGTCGCCCTACGACGGCATCTCCCGCGGCATCATCACCGCCCTGCAGAACGCCGGCTACGGCCCGACGCAGGACGCGCAGCCCAAGCCGATGCCGGTGATCACGGGCCAGGACGCCGAGATCGCCTCGGTCAAGCTGATCGCCGACAACGTGCAGGACTCGACGATCTTCAAGGACACCCGCCTGCTGGCCGAGCAGGCCGTCGCCGCCGCGACCGCCTACCTCGAGGGCGAGGAGCCGGAGGCCAACGACACCGAGACCTACGACAACGGTGTCAAGGTCGTCCCGTCCTACCTGCTCCCGATCGAGACGGTCTACCAGGACGACATCCAGTCGGTCCTGATCGACTCCGGCTACTACACCGCCGAAGAGGTCGCCGCCGGTCAGACGGACTGACGTCCGTCCCCCAGTCCCGGCCGGGTCCGGCAGCATGCTGTCGGGCCCGGCCGGCTCCACCCCACCTCGAGCCGGACACCGGCCGGGTGGGGTGCCGGCAGGTACACACCCCGAGTGGTCCCCACTCGGCCCACCCACCCCTTGTGAAGACGAGGACGACGGAGTCCATGGACGACAACATCCTGGAGATGCGCTCCATCACCAAGACCTTCCCCGGCGTCAAGGCGCTGGAGGACGTCTCGCTGACCGTTCGCCGCGGCGAGGTCCACGCGATCTGCGGTGAGAACGGCGCCGGCAAGTCCACGCTGATGAAGGTGCTCTCCGGGGTCTACCCGGCCGGCAGCTACGACGGTGAGATCGTGTTCGAGGGGGAGGTCAGCCGGTTCTCCGGCATCCGCGACAGCGAGCACGCGGGCATCGCGATCATCCACCAGGAGCTCGCGCTGGTGCCCTACCTGTCGATCGCCGAGAACATCTTCCTGGGCAACGAGCGGCGCGGCCGCGGCGGCCTGATCAACTGGAACAAGGTCAACGCCGAGGCGAGCGAGCTGCTGGCCTCGGTCGGCCTGCGCGAGAACGCGATCACCCCGGTCGGGCAGCTGGGCGTCGGCAAGCAGCAGCTCGTGGAGATCGCCAAGGCGCTGTCCAAGGACGTGAAGCTGCTCATCCTGGACGAGCCGACCGCGGCGCTCAACGACACCGACTCCGAGCACCTGCTCGGCCTGCTCCGCACGCTGCAGCAGCGCGGGATCACCTCGATCATCATCTCGCACAAGCTCAACGAGATCACCGCGATCGCCGACAACGTGACGATCATCCGGGACGGCAAGACCGTCGAGACGCTGAGCCTGCACGCCGGCGAGGTCACCCAGGACCGGATCATCCGCGGCATGGTCGGCCGGGACCTGGAGTCCTACTACCCCGAGCGCGAGTCGCACCCGGGCGAGGAGGTCCTCCGCGTGGAGGACTGGACGGTCAAGCACCCGACCCAGGAGCGCCTGGTCGTCGACCACGCCAGCTTCAGCGTGCGGGCCGGCGAGGTCGTCGGCATCGCCGGGCTGATGGGCGCCGGGCGCACCGAGCTCGCGATGAGCATCTTCGGCCGCTCCTACGGCCGGCACGTCGGCGGGCGGGTCTTCATGCACGGCAAGGAGGTGCGGACCCGCACGGTCACCGAGGCAATCGACAACGGCATCGCCTACGCGACCGAGGACCGCAAGAAGTACGGCCTCAACCTGATCGAGGACATCCGGCGCAACATCTCCGCCGCCGGGCTCGGCAAGCTGTCCCGGCGCGGCTGGGTGAACGGCAACGAGGAGACCAAGGTCGCCGAGGCCAGCCGGAAGAGCATGAACATCAAGGCGCCCAGCGTCTCCTCGATCGTGGGCAAGCTCTCCGGCGGGAACCAGCAGAAGGTCGTCCTGTCCAAGTGGCTCTACACGGATCCGGACGTGCTCATCCTCGACGAGCCGACCCGCGGCATCGACGTGGGCGCCAAGTACGAGATCTACACGATCATCAACGACCTCGTGGCGGCCGGTAAGGCCGTCGTCGTCATCTCGTCCGAGCTGCCCGAGCTGCTCGGCACCTGCGACCGCGTGTACACGCTGTCCGCGGGCCGGATCACCGGCGAGGTGCCGGTGCGTGAGGCCACCCAGGAGAGCCTGATGGCGCTCATGACCAAGGAGAGGGAGCTCGCAGCATGACCAGGACCGTTCCCCCGCAGGCGGGCCAGACCCCGCCGAACGCGGACTTCACGCCCACCCCGGCCGGGCAGAGCGGGTCCGGTGACATGCGTGAGTTCCTCCGCAGCAACCTCCGGCAGAGCGGCATCTACGTCGCCTTCGTCGCGATCGTCGCCCTCTTCGCGGTCCTGACCGACGGCACCCTGCTCAGCGCCGGCAACGTCACCAACCTCGTCCTGCAGTACTCCTACATCCTGGTGCTGGCCATCGGCATGGTCATCGTGATCATCGCCGGCCACATCGACCTGTCGGTGGGGTCGGTGGTCGCGCTCACCGGTGCGGTCTCCGCGGTCCTGGTCATCGACCGGGGGCTGCCGTGGTGGGTCGGCATCCTGGCCGCCATCGCGGTGGGTCTGCTCGTCGGTGCCTGGCACGGCTTCTGGGTGGCCTACGTGGGCATCCCGGCGTTCATCGTCACCCTCGCCGGCATGCTGCTGTTCCGCGGCCTGACCCTGCAGGTGCTGGACAACGTCTCGCTGTCGCCGTTCCCGGCGGAGTACCGCGACGTGGCCAGCGGGTTCCTCAACGGCCTGCTCGGCGGCTACGGCTACGACGCGTTCACCCTGCTGATCGGTGGCATCGCCGTCGCCGGCTACGCGGTCAGCGGCTGGCGCTCCCGGGCTGCCCGGATCCGCTACGGGCAGCCGGTCGAGTCGATGGCGCTGTTCATCGCCAAGGTCGTCCTCGTCGGTGCGGTCGTCATGGCCTTCGCCTGGCAGCTGGCCAACGCCCGCGGCCTGCCGATCGTGCTGATCATCCTCGGCGTGCTGGCGATCGCCTACGGCCTGATCACCAAGAAGACCGTCTTCGGGCGGCAGGTCTACGCCATCGGCGGCAACCTGTCGGCGGCGACGCTCTCCGGCGTCAAGGTCAAGGCCGTCAACTTCTGGATCTTCGTCAACATGGGCTTCCTGTCCGCGGTGGCCGGGGTCATCTACTCCTCCCGGTCCAACGGCGCGCAGCCGGCGGCCGGCGAGATGTTCGAGCTCGACGCCATCGCCGCGGCCTTCATCGGTGGTGCGGCGGTCACCGGTGGTGTGGGCACCGTGGTCGGGGCCATGGTCGGCGGTCTGATCATGGCGGTCATGAGCAACGGCATGTCGCTCCTGGGCGTCGACCAGTCGCTCCAGTCGGTGGTCAAGGGCCTGGTGCTGCTGCTGGCCGTCGCCTTCGACGTGTACAACAAGCGGCGCGCCGGCGCCGCCCGCTGACGCAGTCGCGGAGCCACCAAAGTCGAGGGCGGCACCGGCGCCGTCCTCATCTCGAGGACGGCAACGGTGCCGCCCTCTGCTGAAGGGGGGACCGTGCTGCCCGATGGAGCGCCGCGCGCGTCGGCTCTGTCCGACGTCGCCGTGCACGCCGGTGTCTCGCACCAGACGGTGTCCCGGGTCGTCAACGGGCACCCGAACGTGGCGCCGGCGACCAGGGAACGGGTGCAGCGGGCGATCGCCGAGCTCGGCTACCGGCCGAACACGGCGGCCCGTGCCCTGGTCACCGGGTCGACCCGCTCGTTCGGCCTGGTGACCTCGCACATCAACCAGTACGGGCCGGCGCAGACGCTGCTCGGACTCGAGAAGGCCGCGCGGGCGGCCGGCTACTCCCTCGGGGTCGCCATCCTCGACGACGACAGCGAGGCGGCGGTGCGCGAGGCGGTCGACCGTTTCGTGGCGCAGTCCGTCGACGCGGTGATCGCGCTGTCCACCTACGGCCAGGCGGTCGAGGCGCTGCGGCGGTTCGAGGCGCCGGTGCCGCTGATCGCGGTGCAGGTGGGCCGGGACGAGTCCCGGCCCACCGTGTGGGTCGCCCAGGAGGTCGGGGCCGAGCTGGCCACCCGGCACCTGCTCGACCTCGGGCACCGGACCGTGCACCACGTCACCGGGCCGCCGGACTCCCTGGAGGCCCGCGGGCGCGTGGCCGGCTGGCGCCGTGCGCTGGTCGCCGCCGGCGCTCCGGTGCCCGAGTGCGTGCACGGTGACTGGTGGCCCAGCTCGGGGCACGCGGCCGGCCGGGAGCTGGCCGCCCGGTTGCGCGCCGGGGAGGACGACCTCACCGCCGTCTTCGTCGCCAACGACCAGATGGCGCTGGGCCTGCTCAGTGCGCTGGCCGACGAGGGGCTGTCGGTGCCGGGCGACGTCAGCGTGGTCGGCTTCGACGACGTCCCGGAGTGCCCGTACTTCACCCCGCCGCTCACCACGGTGCGGCAGGACTTCGCCGAACTGGGCCGCCGCGGTGTCGAGCTCGTGCTCGCCCGGCTGCGCGGAGAACCGCTGGAGTCCCAGCCGGTCCTGCCCCAGCTGGTCGTGCGCCGGTCCACCGGGCCGGCCCGGCGCGCGGTTTGACGGGCCAGTTTGTTAACGCTAACAATCCATCCGGCGCCGCGTCCCGCGGTGGACCGGTTCGCTGGGACCAGGCCCGTCACGGTGGGCGGAAGGGGCTGCTGACATGACGATGGACGCCGGCACGGCGATCACCTCCGGTCGCACGGCCTTGGGGATCGAGTTCGGGTCGACCCGGATCAAGGCGGTGCTGATCGGGCCGGACCACGCACCGCTCGCCGTCGGCAGCCACGACTGGGAGAACCAGTTGGTGGACCGGCTGTGGACCTACTCGCTGGACGCGGTCTGGGCCGGGGTGCAGCAGGCCGTCTCGGCCCTGGCCGAGGACGTGCAGCGGCGCCACGGGGTCGAGCTCGCCGAGGTCGGTGCGCTCGGGGTGTCCGCGATGATGCACGGCTACCTCGCCCTGGACGCCGAGGGTGAGCTGCTCACGCCCTTCCGCACCTGGCGGAACACCAACACCGGCCGGGCCGCCGAGCGGCTCAGCGCGGAGTTCGGCTGCAACATCCCGCACCGGTGGAGCGTCGCGCACGTCTACCAGGCGATCCTGGACCGCGAGGAGCACGTCGGCCGGATCGACCACTTGACCACGCTCGCCGGGTACGTGCACTGGAAGCTGACCGGGGAGAAGGTGCTCGGCGTCGGCGACGCCAGCGGCATGTTCCCGATCGACCCCGCCACGGGCGGCTACGACGCCACGATGCTGGCCCGGTTCGGCCAGCTGGCCGCCGAGGCAGGGGCCGAGCTCGACCTGGCCGGGCTGCTGCCGGCCGTCGCCGTCGCCGGCCAGCCGGCCGGCACCCTCACCGACGACGGCGCGCGGCTGCTCGACCCGACCGGACGGCTGCGCCCCGGCGCCCTGCTGTGCCCGCCGGAGGGCGACGCCGGGACCGGCATGGTGGCCACCAACTCGGTCGCCCCGCGCACCGGCAACGTCTCCGCCGGGACGTCGATCTTCGCCATGGTCGTGCTGGAGCAGGCGCTGGGCAGCGTGCACCGCGAGCTGGACCTGGTCACCACGCCGGCCGGTGACCCGGTGGCGATGGTGCACTGCAACAACGGGGCCAGCGAGCTGGACGCCTGGGCCGGGCTGTTCGGCCAGTTCGCCCGGGCGCTGGGCGTCGAGGCCGACTCGTCCCGGGTCTTCTCCGCGCTGTTCACCGCGGCCCTCGACGGGGCCGGCGACGGCGGCGGGATGCTCGCCTACAACTACCTGTCCGGCGAGCCGATCACCGAGCTCGAGGAGGGGCGGCCACTCTTCCTGCGGTCCCCGGACAGCCCGCTGGACCTCGGCTCGTTCATGCGCACGCACCTCTACTCGTCGCTGGCGACCCTGCGCATCGGGATGGACGTGCTGCAGAAGGCCGAGGGCGTCCGGCTGGACCGGATGTTCGCCCACGGCGGTCTGTTCAAGACCGAGGGCGTGGCGCAGCGGTTCCTGGCCGCCGCGATCGACACCCCGGTCTCCGTCGGCGACGTCGCCGCCGAGGGGGGCGCCTGGGGCATCGCCGTCCTGGCCGCCTTTTCCGCCGGTCGCGCGCCGGAGCAGACCCTGGCCGACTACCTGGACGGCACCGTCTTCACCGACGCGAGCCTGCAGACCGCAGACCCCGACCCGGCCGACGTCGCCGGCTTCGACGCGTTCATGGAGCGCTACGTCGCCGGGCTGCCGGTCGAGCGGGCGGCCGTGGCACACGTCGCCGTCGGCGACCGGCCGACCGACCCGACCCCGACCCCCGCTACCACCGAGGAGCAGCCGGCATGAACTCACCCCACGAAGACGCCTCGCTGGCGCTCGACGTCTCCGCGGGGACCCCGAGAGGGGCCACCCCCACCCGCACCGAGCAGGGGACGCACCGCGCGCAGCGCGAGCACGTCGCCGCCCTGCACGCGTACCTGACCCGCTACGAGCTGGTCACCTGGACCTCGGGCAACGTGTCCGAGCGGGTGCCCGGCGAGGACCTGTTCGTCATCAAGGGCAGCGGCGTCGAGTACGACGAGCTGACCTGGGAGGGCATCACCGTCTGCGACCTGGACGGGAACCCGCTCGACGGCGTCCGTGCGCCCTCCAGCGACACCGCGGCGCACGCCTACGTCTACCGGCACATGCCCGAGGTCAACGGCCAGGTGCACACGCACAGCACCTACGCCGCGGCCTGGGCGGCCCGGCACGAGGAGATCCCCTGCGTGCTCACCGCGATGGCGGACGAGTTCGGCGGACCCATCCCGGTGGGGCCGTTCGCGCTAATCGGCGACGACTCCATCGGCCAGGGCATCGTCGCGACGCTGCAGGGGCACCGCTCGCCGGCGGTGCTGATGAAGAACCACGGCGTCTTCACCATCGGGCCCTCGGCCAAGGCCGCGGTCAAGGCCGCCGTCATGACCGAGGACGTCGCCCGCACGGTGCACCTCTCCCGCCAGCTGGGGGAGCCCGTCCCGATCGCGCAGGCGGACGTCGACTCGCTGTACGCGCGCTACCAGAACGTCTACGGACAACGATGAGCACGAAGGAGCAGCAGGTGGCATTCGAGGGTTCGGAGATCTGGTTCCTCACCGGCAGCCAGGGGCTGTACGGCGAGGAGACCCTCCAGCAGGTCGCCGAGCAGTCGCAGCGGGTCGCCGCGACGCTGGACGGCGCCGACGCCGTCCCGGTCCGGGTGGTCTGGAAGCCGGTGCTCACCGACGCCGGGGCGATCCGGACGATGATGGGCGCGGCGAACGAGGACCCGAACTGCCTCGGGGTCATCACCTGGATGCACACCTTCTCCCCGGCGAAGATGTGGATCTCCGGGCTGGACGCGCTGCGCAAGCCGCTGCTCCACCTGCACACCCAGGCCGACGCCGCTCTCCCGTGGGCGACGATCGACATGGACTTCATGAACCTCAACCAGGCCGCCCACGGCGACCGGGAGTACGGGTTCATGCTCACCCGGCTGCGCACGCCGCGGACCACCGTCTCCGGCCACGCGGGCAACCCGCGGGTGCAGGCCCGGGTCGGTTCCTGGGCCCGCGCCGCCGCCGGTGCCGCCGCCGCCCGGGGCCTCAAGCTGGCCCGGTTCGGTGACAACATGCGGAACGTCGCGGTGACCGAGGGCGACAAGGTCGAGGCGGAGATCCGCTTCGGCATGTCGGTGAACACCTGGGGCGTCAACGACCTGGTCGCCGTCGTCGAGCGGGTCGCCGACTCCGCCGTCGACGCGGTGGTCGCCGAGTACGGCGACCTCTACGAGATGGACGCCGACCTGCGCCCCGGCGGCGACCGGCACCACAGCGTGCGCTACCAGGCGCGGATCGAGGTGGCCCTGCGGTCCTTCCTCACCGACGGCGGGTTCGGCGCGTTCACCACCAACTTCGAGGACCTCGGCGGCCTGCGCCAGCTGCCGGGCCTCGCCGTGCAGCGGCTGATGGCCGACGGCTACGGCTTCGGCGGTGAGGGCGACTGGAAGACCTCGGCGCTGCTGCGGGTGCTCAAGGTCGCCGCCCAGGGCCTGCCCGGCGGCACCTCCTTCATGGAGGACTACACCTACGACCTGGCCTCGGAGACGCCGAAGATCCTCGGTGCCCACATGCTCGAGGTGTGCCCGACGATCGCCGGGGACAAGCCGCGGCTGGAGGTGCACCCGCTGGGCATCGGCGGCCGCGAGGACCCGGCCCGCCTGGTCTTCACCGCCGCCCCGGCCGCCGGCATCACGATCGGCTGGAGCGACCTGGGTGACCGGTTCCGCTGGGTGGCCAACGAGATCGACGTCGTGGAGCCGTCCGAGCCGCTGCCGAACCTCCCGGTCGCCCGGGCGGTCTGGGAGCCCCGGCCGGACTTCGAGACGGCGACCGAGGGCTGGCTGACCGCCGGCGGGCCGCACCACACGGTGCTGTCCACCCAGCTGGGGGCCGACGAGCTGACCGACCTGGCCGAGGTCTTCCAGACCGAGCTGGTGCTCATCGACGCCCACACCACCCGGCGCAGCCTGGCCAAGGAGTTGCGCTGGTCCGCGGCCTACCACCGGCTCAACCAGCGCCTCTGAGCTGAGACGACGATGCCCCGGCCGAGAACCCGGCCGGGGCATCGACGTCTTGGGCCACCCGTGCGCCCGCACCTTGCACGGTTGGGGCGTCGATCTCGCTAGTTCGAGCCAGTAGCTCTACGTGTGCGACTTTGAGACGGAAAGTGCGGGCCGCGTTCGTAGCGCACCGAGGGTCCGCGTTCCGGTGAGTCGTCGGTCTTCTTGATGATCTGTCTGTCTGCCAGCGACCGGAGCAGGACGCTCGCGCGCGTGACTTGCACCTGGCAGAGGTTTTGCACTGTTTGATTGCTGACCGTCGGGTACTCGCGCAAGTGCGCGATGATCCGACGATCCACCTCGTCCTGCTCATTGCGGTGATAGGGGAGTAGGGAGCCGAGTTCGGCGCGCACTCTCTCCCGAAAACGATAGGCGGGCATGCGAGAGCGGCGGTCCTCGCGGGTCGGCTCGATGAGGGCGTAAACATCGTCGCTCAGCCGTCGGAGCGCGTCGGCGGCCTCGTCGATGGTCTTCTGGATTACGGGTGCGATGTCCTTCGCGCGAACGGTCGCGTGCGAGCGCAGATAGTCGATGGTTAGAGCAGCATCAGTGTCCTCTCTGACGTCGTCAGGAAGGTTGGCCATCAGTGAGGCAACTCTCGTCACGGGTGCGCCGCCGGATAGGACGACACGGACTGCCCCACCCCGACTCGTGAAGCCAGGCGGCTTGTGACCGGCTCTCACCATGGTGCGGACCATCACATCCACACCAGTTCCCGCCCGCTCCGCCAGACGCAAGACTCGCAAAGCATCCGCGAGTCTTCGGTTTCGCGGCTTGGAGCTGTGCGTCAGCAGATTGTCTTCCGTGACTCCAAAGACGAGCTCCCCAGGGCTGACGACAACTAGCTGCGAGGGACTGTGTTCGATGACTGTCTGGTCAGGTAGTCGGTAGTCGCGGTGTGCAACGGCATTGACGACGGCCTCTCTGACGGCAGCGCGGGGAATGGTCTCGAGCTGTTGCTGAACGCCACTGGCAAGCGTGACCGGAGTTGTTTCGTTCGCGGCGTCGACATCGCGTAGGCATTCACGAATAGTCAGGAGAAGGGGCAATGCGTGCACCTCGGGAGGGCGGGTCAATGCACCGCCGGGGGTTCGTTTCCGCAAGTACTGGATGGTTGGGTTGGGGGCCGCCTGCTGTCGCGTGAAGAGCAGGGCGCCTGCCCTTAGCAGGCGGCCATCGTCGTCAAGAACTCCGCATTCGCGGAGCAGGTCCTCATTGCTCAACGTGGCTCTGCGTCGGCTCTGGTCATCGCCAGCCTGCTCAAGCAGGCGCCTTGCCTCTTCGATGGCAGTCTCAGCGACGTCCTTCATGGTCCAGTTCGTCAGTTCGGCCGACCAGTCGTAATTGCGCCGTTCATCGCGGACTGCCCCCTCTCGCTCGGGGGTCATTGGCTCGCAGTGGTCGGAGATCCGTTCCCTCAGCTTTCCGCCGACCCGGTGCAGGTCAAAGCCCGGCTCGACCAGGAGGACCAGAATCTCTGCTGACCCAGCCGGGCGCCGCTCGGCCGACACGACCAGGTTCGGCGAGGTCAGTTGCCAGATGCGGTGCCGAAGGTCGTCCTCGTCCAGAGACGGCGGCAATCCGACGAAGGCAGCGGGCCCGGCTGCGTCGTCGTCGACACCGACGACGATCGCTCCTCCGCGAGCGTTGGCCATGCACGCCGCGGCCTCGGCTAGGTCGGCAGCTCCGGCTTTCAGCGAGTCTCGATCGTTGGCAGCCGGCTCCTTGTACTCCTTGAAGTCTAAGTACTGCGATTCAAGGTCGCCGGGTCGTGCGCCAGCCGAGATGGCCTTCAAGGCGTCAGAAACCGCACGGCTGGCCGCGGCGGGTGTCGTCATGCGGTATTACTACACCCTGTCTTGACAGGGAGCAATAAAACTCGACCGTTTGGTCCGACAGCAACGTGGGAGGCGGGCCCGGCTCGCTTCCGTCGGCTGTCAGGGGCGGGCTGACTGGGCAGCCTGCAGTGATGAACTTCCGGCGGCGCCGGATCTCAGTCAGTGCCCCGATGACAGGCCATGACGACGCCCCGGCCGGTAGCCCGGCCGGGGCGTCGTCGTCGCCGGTGGTCCGGTCACCCGGACCGCCGGCCGGGTGGGTCAGCGCGGGACCGCGCCGACCCACCCGCCGCGCTGGTCGATCAGTACCAGTTGTTGGCCTGGAAGTGCGCCCACGCGGCGCACGGGGTGCCGTAGCGCTCGCTGATGTAGTCCAGCCCCCAGGTGATCTGGGTCGCCGGGTTGGTGCGCCAGTCCGGGCCGGCCGAGGCCATCTTCGACCCGGGCAGCGCCTGCGGGATGCCGTAGGCGCTGGAGGTCGGGTTGTCGGCCGTGGTCTGCCAGTTGCTCTCCTTGGTCCACAGGTTGTCCAGGCAGGTGAACTCGCCCGGGCCCCAGCCGCGCTCGGCGACCATGGCCCGGCCGATGGACCGGTTGTCACCGGTGGCGGTCCGGTCGGCGCTGCGGCTGGCGGCCTGCTCGACCGGGCGGCTGGGCGCCGGGGCCGCAGGGGCTGCCGGGGCTGCCCCGCCGAGGGTGAGGGTCTGCCCGACGCGGAGCACGTTCGGGTCGCCGCCGATGGTGCCGCTGTTGGCGGCGTAGAGCGCCTGCCACGTGGTGCCGTGCTGGGCGGCGATCTTGTTGAGCGTGTCGCCGGAGCGCACGACGTAGGTGCCGGACGCCGGCGCCGGTGCGGCCGCCGGGGCCGCGCCGCCGCCGATGGTCAGCACCTGGCCGACGCGGAGCACGTCCGGGTTGCCGCCGATGGTGCCGCTGTTGGCGGTGTAGATGCTCTGCCAGGTGGTGCCGTGACCGGCGGCCAGCTTGCTGAGCGTGTCCCCGGGAGCCACGGTGTGGCTGCCGGTGTGGGCCTGGGCCGGTGCGATGACCCCGAAGGACATCGCCGCAGCCGCCGCGACCACCATGGCCGGGCGCGCCGCGGAAGCGAAGGCGGAACGCCCGGTGGAGCGGTCACGCCGTGCCGTGAAGCGATTGAGCATGGGTGTGTGTGCCTCTCGCCGCCTGCGGAGTTAGCTGTCGGGTTCGGGCGAGAGCTGCCCGGCCGCATGATGCGGCTTCACCCCAAGGCCCGAGGGCCTGGTCCTGCGAGGTGGGTCCCCCGCGCCTGCCCGTGGTCTCTGATGTCCGGGCGGCGGTGGGCAGGTTCGGCGGTGCCGTCGTCCGGAGCCCGCCGTGCGGCGGACTGCCCAACGGTAGGCAGACCGTCGTCCCGGGGTGCCGGTCGACGGTGACCTTTCCCCGGCTCTCCGAGGCGGCCAGTACCAGCGGTGACGGATCACGGACGCGGTGTGGACAACACTTCTCTGGTCGTTTCTTCGCGCAACGGCATGCCAGGGCCCATGGTGGGTACGGCAGGCCGCTCGGTCGACGGCTCAGCGGGCGGTGAGCACGACCGGCAGCTCCTGGAGACCGCGGATGACGAACTCGGGACGGCGCCGGGCCGGGCGGGCCAGCTCCAGCCGGGAGGTGCGGCCCAGCAGCGCGCCGAAGGAGGCCTGCAGCTCCACCCGGGCCAGCGGGGCGCCGATGCAGAAGTGCACCCCGGCGCCGAAGGAGATGTGCGGGTTGTCCGCGCGCCCGACGTCGAGGGTGTCGGGGTCGGCGAAGACGGCCGGGTCGCGGTTCGCGCTGCCCAGCAGGGCGGCGATCTTCTGACCCCACTCGACGGTGACCCCGCCGACCTCGGCGTCGGCGGTGGCGGTGCGCTCGAACAGCTGCAGCGGTGAGTCGAAGCGCATCAGCTCCTCGATCGCCGTCGGCAGCAGGCCCGGGTCCGCGCGCAGCCGGGCCAGCTCGTCCGGGTGCTCCAGCAGCGCCAGCAGGCCGTTGCCGCTGACGTTGACCGTCGCCTCGTGGCCGGCGTTGAGCAGCAGGATGCAGGTGGTGACCAGCTCGTCCTCGGTGAGCCGGTCGCCCTCGGCGTCGCGCACCGTGACCAGGTGGGTGAGCAGGTCCTCACCCGGCGCGGTCCGCCGCTCGGCGGCCAGCTCGCGCAGGTAGGCGACGAACTCGGCGGCGGCCCGCTCGGCGTCGGCCTCGACCTCCGTCGTCCGGCCGTACTCGTACATCTTCACGATCGCGTTCGACCATGGCCGCAGCAGCGGCCGGTCGGCCGCCGGCACCCCGAGCAGCTCGGCGATGACCGCGACCGGCAGCTCCTCGGCCATGCCGGAGAGCACGTCGACGTCGTCCTGCCCGGCGGAGCGCTCGACCAGGGAGTCGACCAGGGAGTCGGCCAGCTCCTGCACCCACGGCCGCAGCCGCTCCACGTGCCCGCGTGCGAACGCCGCGCTGATCAGCCGGCGCAGCCGGGTGTGCGTGGGCGGCTCCATCTCCAGGATGGCGTTTCGGTGGATCAGGTTGAAGCTCTCGAACCGCTCGGCGGGGGTCCGGTCCGACCAGATCCGGCCCAGCCGCCGGTCACGCAGGACGGCGTTGGCCTCGGCGTGGCCGAGCGCCAGCCACATGCCCTGCCGCTCGTCCCACTGCACCGGCCCGGCGGCGCGGGCCACGGCGAACGCCGGGTAGGGGTCGGCGACGAACGCGGGGTCGGTCAGGTCCAACGGGGCGGCAACCGGTGTCACCGGCAGCAGGGTACGGAACGGCCCGGCCGGCCTCCTGCCTCGTCGGGCTCGCGCCTGCCAGGCTCGGCGGGAACGGTGGACCCGGGCCACATACGCTCGCGTGCATGGCCCGCTCCACGACCCGCCGCCGTCCCGCCGCCCCCGCCGCGGCCGCCGGCGAGACCAACCCGAAGGCGCCCTGCCCCTGTGGCTCCGGCCGCCGCTACAAGCACTGCCACGGCTCCGGCTACGGCCAGCCCGTGCTCCGCCCGTTCGAGGGCCTCCCCGGCGAGGTCGACTGGGTGGCGCTGCGCGAGCTCGTGCCGGCTGCCACGGCCGCGCTGACCACCACGGACGGCCGCTCGGTCACGCTGGCCAGCGTGCTCCCCGGCGGCACCCCCGCCCTGGTCCGGGCCAACGGCGAGATCCTGCTCGGCGTCCAGCTGCAGACCTCCTCCGACGACGTCAGCCGCGACCTCGGCACCGCGCTCGCCGCCGCGCTGGAGGCCCCGGCCGGTGCCCCCGTCGACCCGGGCCCCATCGGTGCCGCCGGTTCGGCCGGGCCGCGGCTGCAGGAGCTGCTGGA
Organism: Modestobacter marinus; assembly: GCF_011758655.1. NCBI lineage: Bacteria > Bacillati > Actinomycetota > Actinomycetes > Geodermatophilales > Geodermatophilaceae > Modestobacter > Modestobacter marinus. The sequence continues at coordinate 1,039,717 of NZ_JAAMPA010000001.1, read as the reverse complement.
CCTCTCGGCGCCGTTCGAGGTCACCGTGCACGACGACTTCGACTTCTGGCTGGAGGGCGCCGACGTCGACGCGACCGCCCGCGCGAGCCTCCGGCAGGCCAACGACATGGTGATGCCCACGGTGCGGCTGGCCGGGCTGGAGGCCGCCTACTGGTGCCGGCCGACCACCGAGCGCGGCCACGTGCGCTGGGTGCGCCCCGAGCCGGAGGAGGCGCTGCTGGACGCCCTGGCCCGGCTCGGCGCCGCCGAGCAGCTGAGCCTGGGGGAGGGCACCCGTTACGCCGGCGCCTTCCGCGCCCTGGGCCTCGTCGTCCCGGTGTGGGACGTGCCCGGTGAGGTGCCCGGCGCCGAGTGGGCCGGCCCCTCGGCGGAGCTGCACTCCCGGCTGGAGGCCGCGCTGGCGGTCACCGAGCCGCTGACCGCCGACGAGCGGCGGGCACGCGCCGGGCTGCTGTCCCGGCAGGTCACGCTCCGCTGAGCTCGGGGCCCGGCTCCCTCGCCGACTGCGGCGGAGGGGCCGGGCCAGGCCTACCGTGGGGGCCGCACAGCGGCGCGGGGAGAGGACTGACGTGGGGCACGAACACGGCGGCATGGGGATGCACGTCCCGGAGCTGCCGCCGACCACCGGCCGGGTGCTGGGGCTGGACCTGGCCGCCGCCTCGCCGGTCGCCTGGCTCGCCGTGCTGCTGGCCGTCGGCTACCTGGTGGGGCTGTGGCGGCTGCACCGCCGGGGGGTGCGCTGGGCGCCGTCCCGCACGATCGCGTGGCTGATCGGCTGCGCCGTCCTGTTCCACGTGACCGCCAGCGGCCTGCAGAGCTACGGGATGGTGCTGTTCAGCCTGCACATGGTGCAGCACATGGTGCTCAGCATGATCATCCCGTTGCTGCTGCTGATCGGTGCCCCGGTCACCCTGATGCTGCGTGCCCTCCCCGCGGCGCAGGGGCCTGCCGGGATGCCGCGGCGGGCGCTGCTCGGCGCGCTGCACAGCCGGCTGGGCCGGCTGGTCTCCTCACCGTTCTTCACCATCCCGCTGTTCATCGCCAGCCTCTACGGCGTCTACTTCACCCCGCTGTTCGACGACCTCATGGCGACGACGGTCGGGCACACGTTCATGCTGCTGCACTTCCTGGTCACCGGGCTGCTGTTCTTCGGCCCGATCATGGCCATCGACCCGTGGCCCCGGCGCTCCGGGCACGGCGCCCGGATGCTGGAGCTGCTGCTGCCCGCCCCGTTCCACGCCTTCTTCGGCGTGATCGTGATGATGAGCAGCTCGGTGCTGCTGACCAGCTACGCCACCCCGCCGGAGTCCTGGGGCATCGACCCGCTCTACGACCAGGGTGCGGCCGGCGGCATCGCCTGGTCCTTCGGCGAGTTCCCCACCGTGCTGGTGCTGGCGGTCGTCTTCTTCCAGTGGACCCGTTCGGAGGAGCGCGCGAACCGGGCCGCCGACCGGGTGCGGGACCGGGCGATCGCCCGTGGGGAGAGCGGCGAGGACCCGGAGCTGGTGGCCTACAACGAGCGGCTGCGCCGGCTGGCGGCCCAGCACCCCTGATCGCTGGGGGGCGCGGGTCCGGCCCTAGGAGGGGCGGCGGGTGCGTGGGTGGTCGGCGGCGACCAGGGCCTCGACCAGGTCCGCGCGGGCCCGGGCCACCCGTGAGCGGATCGTGCCGATCGGGCAGCCCACCACCTCGGCGGCCTCGGCGTAGGGCAACCCGATCAGCTGGGTGAGCACGAAGGCCTCCCGGCGCTCGGGCTCCAGCCGGTCCAGCACGTCCTGCGCGGCGACCGACCCGCCCACCTCGTCGTCGGGCACCTCGCGGACCAGGTCGGCCAGGTCGGTGTCGTCGGAGACCAGCACCAGGCCGCGGCGCTTCCGGGCCCGCAGGTGGTCGGCGCAGACCCGGCGGGCGATCGACAGCAGCCAGGTGCGCAACGACGAGCGGCCCTCGAAGCCGCGCAGCGCCGGCAGCGCCCGCAGGAACGTCTCCTGGGTGAGGTCCTCGGCGGCCTGGCGGTCGGCCAGGTGCGCGCACAGCCGCCACACGTCGGTCTGCGTCTCCCGGATCAGCGCGGCCTGCGCCAGCGTGTCGCCCTCGGCTGCGCGGGCAGCGAGACGTTCCAGCTGCCCCACGTGGACCCTCCGGGAACTCTGCGGTCGTCGGCGGCGACTATGCCACCGTGAGCTGTGCAGCCTGTCGTGAGGCGGTCTCCGCCGGCCTGGACGGCGAGTCCCCGGGTGCGCCGCAGACCTGGGTGGACGAGCACCTGGGCCGGTGCCCGGCCTGCCGCGGGTGGGCTGAGGCCGCCGCGGAGGTGACCCGGCGGGCCCGGTTGACCCCGGTCGCGGCGATGCCCGACGTGACCGCCGCGGTGCTGGGCCGGCTGCCGGCGGCACCGCCGGCGGCCCGCTCCCGGGCGTGGCTGGACGCGGCGCTGCGGCTCGCCCTGCTGGCCGTCGGCGCCGGGCAGCTGGCGATCAGCCTGCCGACGCTGCTCGGGGGCGGTGCTGCGCAGACCGCGCCCGTGCACCTGGCCCACGAGACGGGTGCCTGGAACCTGGGGCTGGCCGCCTGCTTCCTCGGCGTCGCCGTGCTGCCCCGGCTGGCGGCCGGGGCGCTGCCCTTCCTGCTGCCGTTCACCGCGGTGCTCGCCGCGGTCACCGTCGGGGACCTGGGCGCCGGACACGTGCACGCCGGCCGGGCGATGGGCCACCTGTTGCTGCTCGGGGGCGCGGTGCTGGTCAGCTCCCTCGCGCTGCGCAACCGCCGGGCCCGCCCCGGGCCCGCGGGGGAGCGGGTCGCACCGCGCGTGCCCCGGTGGACCGCGGTCCGGGACCGGTCGGCCGGCGGGTGGGCCGCCCGTGCCGGGTCGCCGGCCCCGCAGGCCGCCGGCCCGGTCGCCCGGGTGGCGGTGCGGGCCGGGTCCGGGAGCGAGCGCGCCGCGGCCTGACCGCAGCCGCGCCGGTGCGCGCGCCGCGGCCGGGCCGCCGGGTCGACCGCAGCCGCGGCGCGGCCGGGCCGCCGCCAGGCCGGGTCACGCGTGGCCGCCGGACCGCGGCTGCGCCGGGCAGCGCGTCGCACCCGGCGGCGGTCAGGCCGGGTCGCGGAGCACCGGGCAGGACATGCACCGCGGGCCGCCCCGGCCGCTGCCCAGCTCCGAGCCGGCGATCGCGACGACCTCGATCCCGGCGGCCTCCAGCGCGGCGTTGGTGACGGTGTTGCGCTCGTAGGCGACGGCGAGCCGCGGGGCCAGCGCCAGGGTGTTGTTGCCGTCGTCCCACTGCTCCCGCTCGGCGGTCACCGGGTCGAGCCCGGTGTCGATCACCCGCAGCCGGTCGATGCCCATCGCCTGGGCGGCGGCGATCAGGAAGGGCTGCGGGCCCTGCACCGACAGCTCGCCCGTGTCGGGGGACGCGTCCCCGGCCGTCACGGTCCAGGCCTGCAGGTGGTCGGCGATCGCCGGGTACATGACCATCGCGTCGACGTCGACCATGGTGGCGACGGTGTCCAGGTGCATGGTGGCCCGCTGCTGGGCGATCGGGACGACGAGCACCGTGTGCGCCAGTCCGCGGGCGAACACCCGCCGGGCCAGCCGCTCCGCGCCGCCGGGCGTGGTCCGCTCGCCCACCCCGACGGCGACCACCCCGGGGGACAGCAGCAGCACGTCGCCGCCCTCGAGGTGCTCCAGGTGCGGGCCGTAGAGCTGCTCGACACCGGCGAACCGGGGGTGGTGGGTGTACAGCGCCGCGGTGAGCGCGCTCTCCCGGTCCCGGGCCGGCATGGCCAGCGAGGTGACGGCGACCTGCCCGCCGACCCACACCGAGGAGTCGCGGGTGAACATCAGGTTGGGCAGCGGCGGGACGACGAAGTCCCCGCGCCCCATCAGCTCGTAGGCCAGCCCGCGCCCACCGCGCAGCTCGTCGTGCGCCACCCCGGTGATCAGGGCGGTGGCGAGGTCCTCGGGTGCGAGGCCGTCGAGGTGGGCGGTGGTCGCGCGCTGCAGGCTGGTGCCCAGCCGGGGGTCGTCGACCGCGGCGGCGATCAGCTCCGCGCGGGCGACCGGCACGGCCATCACCTCGGCCAGCAGCCGGTCCAGGTGCAGGACCTCCACCCCGCGTTCGGTGAGGGCGGCGGCGAAGGCGTCGTGCTCCTCCTGCGCGCGGGCCACCCACGGGACGCCGTCGAAGAGGAGCTCGTCGTTGTTGCGCGGCGTGAGCCGGCGGAGCTCGGCGCCGGGGCGGTGCAGGAGCACGGTGCGGAGCCGGCCGACCTCACTGGTCACGCCGGTGGTCGCGGGGGTCGGGGAAGGCATCCCCCGAGCCTGCTGGATCTTGCTCGGGTCGGCCAGCCCTGATCGGGTGAGCCCGCGCGCGCGGGCCGGGTCAGGGCAGCCTCTCCTGGCTGGCCAGCGTGCCGCGGAGCTGTCAGCCTCGGGTCATGACCCAGATGCTGGACATGCCCCAGGTGCAGGACTGCTCGGTCGACAGCTGTTCGTACAACGCCGAGCACACCTGCCACGCCGGCGCCATCACCGTCGGCGGCGACCACGCCCACTGCGGGACCTTCGTGGAGATCTCGTTCCGCGCGGGCCTCGAGCGCACCGGCGTCGTCGGCGCCTGCCACCGCTCGGAGTGCGTGCACAACGAGGCGCTGGAGTGCCGCGCGTCCGCCGTGCAGGTCGGCTCGGCCGCCGACGCGGCTGACTGCCTCACCTACAGCGCCCGCTGAGCCCGAGCCGGCGGCCCTGCGGGGGCGCCGGCTCAGCCGACCAGCTGCTCCAGCTCGTCGACGTCGCCCACCTGCTCCAGGGCCAGCGACGGCGTGCGCAGCACCGTGTCGGCCACCGACAGCGCCGCGACGGGGTCGCCGTCGTCGACCAGGACGGCGCGGCCCGCGGCCGCGACCGGTCGCAGCGCGGTGAGCACCGCCCGCCGGTCGTCCGCGGCCAGGCCGTCGGTCAGGCGGTCGACCAGGACGACGGACGCCGTACCGCTGCCTGCCCGCAGCACGGCGGCGAGCCGGTTCGGCACGTCGTCGCCGGGTGCCGCGGTCAGCCGCACCACGGACAGGGAGGCGTGCCCTCCGGCGCACCGGGCGCTGCCCGGGTCCAGGGCGGCCATGGTCTCCGCCCGTGCGGCCACCGGACCCAGCAGCACCGTGACCCCACCGACCGGCAGTCGCAGACCCATCCCACCCACCTCACGTCGAGTGAGGCGAGGCTAACCTGACTGGCGTGCTCGGCGCCAGTGGCCCCTCGTCGACCGGTCAGCCGGGGGCGGTCCGGTCCGGGTCCGCTGCGGCTCCGGACCGCGGAACGCCGTCCTGGGTGAGCAGCCGGGACAGCCCGGCCCGCGCCAGCGCCGGTTCCAGCTCGGCGGGCACGGCCAGCAGGCGCAGGCGCGCCCCGCGGCGCTGGGTCTTGCGGCTGAGGTGCACCAGCAGCTGCAGCCCGGCGGCGTCGACCGCGGTGACCCCGGAGAGGTCCGCCCGGTCCGGCCAGTCCGCCGGCGTCACCAGCACCCGGAAGCGGCGCACGGCCTCCCGGTCGATGCGGCCGGTGAACCGGAGCAGCGGACCGGCCTCGTCCTCGGCATGGACCACCTCGCCGGCGACAGGATCAGGGCCGCTGGACACAGAGGACCGGTACCCCTGCTGAGCTGCCGAAACGTGATCACGGGTGGAGCGGCACGCGCCGGCCCCCGATCGCCGGTCCGGTGCGGCGCCGGCGGCCGAGACCCGGCCCGTCCCATCCATCGAGAAGCCCATTCCACTGCCTGGATGGACGGTGCAGGGTGTCGCCGTGGACACCTACACGCACGGGCACGCCGAACCGGTCCTGCAGTCCCACCGCTGGCGCACGGCGGAGAACTCCGCCGCCCACCTGGTGCCCCACCTGCGCCCCGGGCTCGAGCTCCTGGACGTGGGCTGCGGACCGGGCACGATCACCGTCGACCTCGCCGCCCGGGTGACGCCGGGGCGGGTGGTCGGGATCGACGTGTCGCCCGCGCCGCTCGCGGAGGCCCGCGCGCTCGCCGAGCAGGCCGGTGTGACGGTGGAGTTCGGGGTGGGCGACGGCTACGCGCTGGCCGCCGCCGACGACTCCTTCGACGTCGTGCACGCCCACCAGGTGCTGCAGCACCTGACCGACCCGGTCGCCGCGCTGCGCGAGATGGCCCGGGTCTGCCGGCCCGGCGGGCTGATCGCCGTCCGCGACGTCGACTACGCCGCCACCACCTGGTTCCCGGCGTCGCCGGGGCTGGACCGCTGGCTGGACCTCTACCAGCGGGTGGCCCGGGCCAACGGGGCGGAGCCGGACGCCGGCCGGCGGCTGCGCTCCTGGGCGCACGCCGCCGGTCTGCGGGACGCGGTGGCCACGACGTCCGCCTGGTGCTTCGCGACCGCCGACGAGCGCACCTGGTGGGGGCGCTCCTGGGCCGGGCGGGCGACGGCGTCGGCGTTCGCCGAGCAGGCCCGGGCCTACGGGCTGGCCACGCCGGAGGAGCTGCAGGAGGTCGCCGACGCGTGGCTGGCGTGGGCCGGGGCCGACGACGGCTGGCTCGGCATGCTGCACGGGGAGCTGCTCATCCGGGTGTGACGCCCGGGGCCGGCCACCTCGGCGACCGGTGAGCCGCGCCGAGCGGCGGCCCGACGGTGCGGGTCCGCGCCGGTGGGTCAGGCCGGCGCGGGCACCGGCTGCTCGTCGGCGTGGGCGATGTGCCGCAGCGAGCGCCAGATGAGCACCACGAACACGGCCGACCCGGCGAAGGCGAACCAGAACGGGGCGGTGACGCCCCAGTGCTGGGCCAGCACCCCGCCGATGCCCGAGCCGACCACCAGCCCGCCGTAGACGCCGACCACGTTCACGCTGCCCACCCGGCCCTGCAGCGCCGCCGGCACCGCCCGCTGCCGGACCGCGACCGACGTCGTCCCCCAGATGAAGGCGTGCGCGCCGAAGACGAAGAAGACCGGCAGGGCGACCCACGGGCTGGAGGTCAGCGCCAGGGCCAGGTGGGTCAGCGTCTCCACGACCAGGCCGATCCGCATCAGGTCGCCCAGGCTCACCCGGCGGGTGATCCAGCCGTAGGTCAGGCCGCCGACGATGCCCCCGACGGCGCCGACGGTGGTCACCAGCCCGAAGCCGATCTCGCCCAGCCCGATCCGCTCGGTGGCGTAGAGCACCAGCACCGACCAGGCGGCACCGAAGGTGACGTTGAAGATCGTGATGGTCAGGACCAGCGTGCGGACGGCGGCGTGGTGCCGCACCCAGCGCAGCCCCTCGGCGATGTCGTGCCGCATCGCGGGCCGCCGTCCCTCGGCGGGCGCCCGGGCGGGCAGGACGACCCGGGTGATCAGCACCGCCCCGAGGGCCACCAGCACCGCCTGGGCGCCCAGCGCCCAGGCCGCGCCGACGGTGAACAGCGCCGCACCCAGCGGCGGGCCGGCGAGCTGGTTCACCGTGATGAACCCGGTCTGCAGCCGGCCGTTGGCCACCGCCAGGTCGTCGCGGGCGACCAGCACCGGCACCAGCGTCTGCGAGCTGTTGTCGGCGAACACCTCGGCGGTGGCCAGCAGGAACAGCGCGCCGAGCACCGCGACGATGGACACCCGGTCGGTCGCCACCGCCAGGGTGAGCACGGTCAGCACGGCGGCGCGGGCGAGGTCGACGCTCAGCACGATCAGCCGCCGGTCCAGCCGGTCGGTCAGCGCGCCGGCGACCAGGCCGAACAGCAGCGGGGGCAGCCACTGCACGGTCGCGGCGAGGGCGACCAGGAACGCGTCCCGGGTCAGCGAGGCGACCAGCAGCGGCCCGGCGGCCAGCGCGATCCCGTCGCCGAGGTTCGTCGTCCAGGACGAGGCCAGCAGCCAGCGGAAGCCGGTGCCCAGCCGCGCCGGGACCAGGACCTCACCGATGCGGCTCACGAGCGCCAGACCTTAGCCGGGCTCAGGGACGGCGTCGTCCCGATTCCTCTCAGGGCGTCAGGCCGGCGTGGGGAAGCGGACGTGCGCCTCCAGCGTCTGCAGTGACCGGTGCATCCCGACGGTGACCGCGCCCAGGGCGAAGAAGCCCTCGTCGTCGGCGATCTCGGAGCTGCGCAGCAGCGCGGTCAGCCGGTTCGACGCCGCCATCGCGGCGGCGATCGCGGCGTCCCGGTCGTCGGGGGAGTCCTCGGCCTCGTGGAAGGGCAGCCGGACCACGCCGGCCAGGCCGTCCAGCGCGTCGGCGAGCACCCAGCCGGTGCCGTCGTCCACCCGGTCCAGCCCGCGCCGGTGCGGCTGGAACTCCACCACGAGCGTGGTGAGGTCGTCGACCAGGACGGCGACGCGGTCGAGGGCACGGGACTGCGCCCGGATGCTGCCCGCCGTGCCCTGCCACCGGTTCGCCCGCGGGTTCGCCCGCCGGGCCCGCTCGACCTGCGTCTCCGCCCGGCGCATCTGGTCCAGGGCGGCGTCCAGCGCCGCGCCCTGCTCCTCCCACTCGTGCGGTGCCGGGAGCTGCCCGTTGCGCAGCGCCGCGGCGATCGTCTCCAGGTGGGCGGCGAGCGTCTCCCGGGTCCGGGCGATCTGGGTGACCGCGGTGGTCAGCTGCAGCGGCGGGAACAGCGCCGTCGTCACCAGCACGCCGATCACGGCCCCCAGCAGGGTGAGCCCGGCGTACCGGACGGCGTACTCGGCCGGGTCCGACGTCCCGACCGTCAGCATCAGGACGGCGGCGAAGCTGACCCAGCTGGCCTGCTCGCGGAACAGCGACCGCCACTGCTCGACCACGATCGCCAGGGCGACGATCAGCGCGATGGTCAGCGCGTTCGGCACCGCACGGGTGACCTCGTAGACGACGACGGCCAGGGCGAAGCCGACCAGGATGGCCGCGAGACTGCGCCACGCGGCCGAGGCGGAGTCGGCGATCGTCGGGCTGACCGCGATGACCGCACCCAGCGGCGCGTAGTAGGCGTACTCCGACAGCGTCGGCGGCAGCAGCAGCGCCACCTGCCAGGACAGCCCGGCCGCCAGCGCCGCCCGCACCATCCGCTGCACCCAGGGCTGCTGCAGTCGCCCGATCACCCAACCCACCCGACCAGGATGCGGCCCGCTGCCCGGCCGGCGGGAGCGGGGGGAGGGTGACGTCGCTCGCGCGGGTCGACCCGCGTCGACTGGGGTGGAGCCGCGCCGTGACGCGGCCCCACCCCAGGCGGGCCGGCTCAGCCCTGGCGGGCGGCGTTGGCCTGGACGGCGGTGCTCACGTACTGCGCCAGGCCCGGGGCGATCCGCTCGTAGTACGCGGTGAACCGCTCGTCCTCGACGTACATCCGGCCGAGGCCGGCGTGCACCTCCGGCGAGCAGTCGTAGAAGTCCCGGCTGATCTGCTGCCGGTGCTCCTCGGCCACGTCCATCGCCTGCGGGGAGTCGGCGGGCACGCCGGCCGTGAGCGCCTCGGCGAACCGGCGCTCGACGTCGTCGCTCTCGGCCTTGACCCGGAGCCAGTCCTCCTTGGTCATCGCCGCCGTCCGGCGCTGCGACTGCGCCCAGGCGTCCGAGTCGCCCCACCGCTCCTCGGCCTCGGCGGCGTACTCCTCCGGGAGCCAGTCGCCGAACACCTCGAACCGTTCCTCCGGGGTCAGGGAGATCCCCATCTGCCGTGCCTCCATCTCCTTCTCCACGGCCGCGACCATCGCCTGGGTCCGCTCGAGCCGTTCCCGCAGCAGCGCGTGCTGCCGGCGCAGGTGCGCCGCCGGGTCGGCCTCCGGGTCGTCCAGCAGGGTCGCGACCTCGTCGAGGGGGAACCCGAGCTCGCGGTAGACCAGCACCTGCTGCAACCGGTCCAGGTCGTGCGCGTCGTAGCTGCGGTAGCCCGCCGACGTGCGCTCGCTGGGCCGCACCAGGCCGATCCGGTCGTAGTGGTGCAGCGTGCGCACCGTGACGCCGGCCAGCCGGGCCAGCTCACCCACCGTCCAGCTCATCGCCCCTCCTCTCTCTCATTGACGGAGACCACGCAACAGCCTGACCCGACGTCAGGGTCAAGCAGCCGACAGAAATGGCCATTTCTGTCGGGGGTGGTTCGGGTGGCGGGAGACGGGGGAGGTCCAGGGCATGGCCGACGACGTCCGCACGCCCGTGCCCGCCGACGACCCGTTCCCGCGTTCCCGGGTGCAGGTCGCCGACCAGGAGATGGCCTACGTCGACGTGGGGGAGGGCGACCCGATCGTCTTCCTGCACGGCAACCCGACGTCGTCCTACCTGTGGCGCAACGTCATCCCGCACGTGCGGCACCTCGGCCGCTGCATCGCCCCCGACCTCGTCGGGATGGGGCAGTCGAGCAAGCTGGCCGACCCCGGGCCGGGCAGCTACTCCTTCGACCGGCACGCGCAGTTCCTGGCCGGGTTCCTGGACGCCGTCGGGGTCACCGAGCGGGTCACCCTGGTGCTGCACGACTGGGGCTCGGGGCTCGGCTTCGACTGGGCCGCGCAGCACCCCGAGGCGGTGCGCGGCATCGCCTTCATGGAGGCGATCGTCACCCCGATGATCTGGGCCGACTGGCCACGGGCGGCCAAGCCGGTGTTCCAGGCGATGCGCGGGGCCGACGGCGAGCGCAGGGTGCTCGACCAGAACGTGTTCGTGGAGAAGATCCTCCCCGCCGAGGTGCGGCGCGGGCTGTCGGTCGAGGCGCACGACCGGTACCGGGCGCCGTTCCGGGAGCGCGCCGACCGCTGGCCGACGCTGGAGTGGCCGCGGCAGCTCCCGATCGAGCACGTGCCGCCGGGCGTGCACGACGTCGTCGACCGGTACGGCCAGTGGCTGGCGCACAGCGAGGTGCCCAAGCTGTTCGTCAACGTCGAGCCGGGGTCGATCCTGGTCGGCCGGCAGCGCACGAGGGTGCGGCGCTGGCCGGCGCTGACGGAGGTCACGGTGCCGGGCGGGCACTTCGTGCCCGAGGACTCACCCGACGAGATCGGCCGCGCGCTGGCGAAGTGGATCCCGACGCTGCGCTGAGCCGGACGGCGGGTCAGCCGTGCCGGCCGCTGCCCTGGCGCTCGTGCCGGATGGAGGTCATCGCCTCGTTGGCCGACGCCACGAGCGACTCCGGTGTCGAGGCGCGGCCGGAGAGCGCTACCCCGACGCTGAGCCGCACCCGGTGCGCCACGCCCGGCAGCGGCCGCAGCGGCTCGTCGAAGGCGGCGGCGACCCGCAGGGCGATGCGCTGCGGGTCCTCGGCCGCCTGGATGCCGGGGCAGAGGAGGATGAAGGTCTGGGCGCTGATCCGGGCGACGACGTCCCCCTGGCGCACGGCGCCGACCAGCCGGCCGGCCGCCTCGGCCCGGGCGGCGTCGGCGACGGCGGAGCCGCGGGTGTCCTCCAGGACGGTGATGCCGTCGAGGTTGCAGGACAGCACGGCGAGCCGGCCGGTGGCCGGGCCCGCGGCGGCCAGCGCGAGCTCCAGCCGGTCGATGAGCAGGCTGCGCACGGGCAGGCCGGTGAGCGGGTCGGCCACGGTCCGCTGCCGCAGCCGCTGCGCGAACTGGCGCTGGGCGGCGACGACCGCCGCCGTCTGCACCAGCACGTCCTGCGACTCCTCGAGCTTGATCGTCTGCATGGCCTCTCCCTGCTCCGGTCCGGCCGCACGCCGGCCGTGGAGGGGGAGTCGGCCGGAGGGCGCCGGGCCTTGAGCGCACCGGCCGGCGACTGCCCCCGAGGGGTGGCCGCTCAGCCGGTCAGCGCGCGGACGGTCTCCACCACGGCGACGACGGCGAAGACCAGGAAGAGCCCGGCGGCGATCCGGTGCAGCAGCGCCACCGGGAGGCGGTCGGCGAGCTTGCGGCCCAGGAACGCGGCCAGCCCGGAGATCACCAGCAGTGCCGCCCAGGCCCCGACGAACACCGAGAGCGGCTCCTCGTAGCGGGCCGCGAGCCCGGCGGTGGCCAGCTGGGAGAGGTCACCCCACTCGGCGGCGAACAGGACGCCGAAGGAGATCGCCGCCGCCCGCACGAACGACGTCTGCTCCCGGGTCTGCACGGTGGCCTCGTCGTCGTCCCCGCCCTTGCGGGACTCCCGCCACAGCAGCACCGCGCCGGTCAGGAACAGCACCGCGACCACCGCGCTGACCACCGCCTCGGGCAACAGCGACAGCAGGCTCCCGGCGGTCACCGCGATGGCCACCTGCAGGCCGAAGGCCAGGCCGACGCCGACGAACACCGGCAGCGGCGGGAAGCGGGTGGCCAGCACCAGGGTGGCGAACAACGTCTTGTCGGGCAGCTCGACGGGGAGGATCAGCACGAAGGCGGCCAGGACGACGGACAGGACCACGAGTTCTCTCTCTGCTCGCGCCGACCGGCGGGGCGTGGTGCAGGGGCGCCTCCGTCCGGCAGCGCACCGATGGGTGGACTGCGGGCGGAAGGTCTCGCCCACCCGCGGCGACGCGGGCCCGCTGACCGGGCGCGCGCACGCGCCAGCATGTCGACCAGCGGTCGGGGGGCTACTCCCCTTCTCGGTCCAGGAGCGTAACCGAGTCCGGGAGCCCGGCCGGGTCCGGGAGCCGGGCGGACGTCCCCGGGTACGCCTGGTGCGCGGCGGCGGTCGCCGCCCGCAGCACCTCCTTGGCCGGCAGCCCCAGCGAGCGGGCCAGGGCGGCGACGTCCTCGAACTCGACGCTCACGTTCACCACCCGGCCGTCGACGCCGGCCACCTTGACGCCCACCGGGCTGCCGAGCACCGTCACGGTGCGCTGGACCCGCTGCAGCGCGACCTTCTGCACCGGCTGCACGCGCAGCCCGATGGTGGAGGTCGTGGCGACGACGACGTCCTGCACGGCCGCGCGCACCGCGGGCCGGCAGAGCACCGACAGGGTGTGCGCCGGCCGGCCCTTCTTCATCAGCACCGGGGTGAGCCAGGCGTCCGACGCGCCGGCGGCCAGCAGGTCGGCGAGCACCCCGGGCCACAGCCGGGGGTCCAGGTCGTCGACGTTGGTCTCCAGCAGCAGCCCGGTGGCGGGCTCGTCCACCGGTTCACCCAGCACCAGGCGCACCAGGTTGGGCAGCTGCTCCGGGTCCCGGCCGCCGGCGCCCGACCCGACCCGGGCCACCCGCATCGGCGGCAGCGCCGTCCACTCCTGCACGTGTGCTGCCAGCAGCGCCGCGCCGGTCGGGGTGCACATCTCGGCCGGCACCGGGCCGGCGACCACCGGCACCCCGCGCAGCAGCTCCAGGACGGCGGGGCCGGGCACCGGGACGACGCCGTGCGCCCCGCGGGCCGAGCCGCTGCCCAGCGACACGGGTGAGGCGCTGAGCCGGCCCAGCCCGAGGTGGGCGAACCCGGCGACCACGCCCACCACGTCGGCCAGCGCGTCCAGCGCCCCGACCTCGTGGAAGTGCACCTCGTCGGCCGGCACCCGGTGCACCCGGCCCTCGGCGACGGCCAGCCGCTCGAAGACGGCCAGGGCGCCCTCCCGCACCGGCGCGGGCAGTGCGGCGTCGGCCAGGATCGTCCGCACATCGGCCCAGGTGCGGTGCACGTCGCTGGCCGGGGCGTGCACGTGCACCCGGGTGGCACCCAGCCCGTGCCGGGTGGTCGGCTCGGCGGTGAGGGTGACCGGCTCGACCGGCAGCGCGGCGACGGCGCCGGCCAGCACCGCCAGCGGCACCCCGGCGTCGACGAGCGCGCCGAGCAGCATGTCCCCGCTCGCCCCCGCGGAGAGGTCCAGCCACCCGATCACGGGGGACAGCATGCCCGGCACACCGTCTGCGGGGCGGTGCGGGTGCGGTGACGGGCGCTCAGGATGCACCGCGGGCGGGCACCGCTCGGGCCCGGGGCGCGCCACGGCCCGTGGACCCGGGGCGGACCGGGCGGCTCAGGCGGTCGCCGTCCGCCGCGCGATGCGGGCGGCGAAGACGCCGGCGGACCAGCCGTTGTCGATGTTGCTGACCACGACGCCGGGCGCAGCGGAGTTCAGCATGGTGAGCAGCGCGCTGAACCCGCCGAAGGAGCTGGCGCCCTGGCCGGCCGACGTCGGGACGGCGACCACCGGGACCTCGGTGAGCCCGCTGACCACGCTGGCCAGCGCGGCGTCCAGGCCGGCCACCACGACCAGGCAGTCGACGTCGGTGAGCAGCGACCGGTCGGCCAGCAGCGGACGGATCCGGCTGCCGCCGACGTCGTCGACCCGGACCACCTCGGTGCCGGTGACCCGTGCCACGAAGGCGGCCTCGGCGGCGATCGGGGTGTCGCCGCTGCTGGCGCACAGCACGCCCACCCGGCCGACCGGCTCGGGCACCGGGCCGACGGCGGCGGACATCGCCGCCGCGTCCATCGTCGTGTACGCGTCGTGCTCGGTGGCCAGCGCGACCAGGGTGTCGGCGCTGGCCCGCACCACCACCGCCGGGTGCTGGGGGTGCTCGCGGCGGGCCTCGCGCACCAGGGCGAGCACCTGCTCGGTGGTGCGCCCGGTGCCCCAGATGACGTCCGGGCCGATCGCCAGGGCCGGCAGGTCGACCACCGGGGCGGAGGACGCCGACGGGTCGAGCACCGGAGCCGTCGGCTCGGCCGGTTCGAGCCGGCTGCCGGCGCGGGCCGACGGGCCACCGGGGAGCTCGTCGCGCGGGCTGCCCGTCCGGGCGGCCCGCTCCTCGTCGGTCGCCTCGACGACCGGCTCCGCCGCGGCCGGCTCGACCAGCAGGGGGGCGAAGCCGCCGGTGGGGTCCTCGGGCTGCTCGGCGTGGTCGGCGGTCAGCGGGGCCGCGGTCATCTGGTCGGCGGAGGGCGACGCCGGGGCGTCCCCGAGGGTCTCGCCCGCAGCCGGGTCGGTCGCTGGTGGGGCCTCGGCGACCTGGCCGTCGATGGTCGTCCGGTCCGGGTCGGTGGCCCGGGTCTGGGTCACCCCGGACAGCCGGACGACGCGGTCCCGCCCGGCCCGCTTGGCGTCGTAGAGCACCCCGTCGGCGGCGGCGAACAGGGTGCGCCGGTCATCGCCCCGAGCGGCCTGGGCGATGCCGACGCTGATCCGCACCGGCACCTCGACGCCGAGGGCCGACCAGTCGTGCGCGGCGATCGACCGGCGGATGCGCTCCATGGCCCGCTCGGCCTGCTCCGAGGTGGTGTCCGGCAGCAGGATGACGAACTCGTCGCCGGCCCAGCGGCACACCTCGTCGGTGTCCCGGCAGCCGTCGACCAGCAGCTGGCCGACCGCGCGCAGCACGGCGTCGCCGGTCGGGTGCCCGGCGGCGTCGTTGATCGCCTTGAACCGGTCGACGTCGACCACGGCCAGGGCCGGCACCCCGCCGGCGGACAGCAGCCCGTCGAGCCGGGCCTCGGCGTAGCGGCGGTTGGGCAGGTGGGTGAGCGGGTCCTCGTAGGCCTGGCGGCGCAGCTGGCCGGCGGCCCGCTCGGTCTCCAGCAGGCTCTTGCGCCGGCCGAACAGCTCCACCCAGCGGGTGCGCCGCTCGTCGACCCGGTCCAGCTCGTCGGCGAGGTAGGCCTGCAGGTAGGGCAGCGCCCGGGCGGCGTCGTCCAGCTCGGCGTGCAGCGTGCACAGCTCGCGCAGCGCGGCCCGGCGCAACCGCGGCAGCCCGTGCTCGGTGGCGGAGGCCAGCGCGGTGGCCAGGTGGTCGTCGGCGGCCCGGGGATCGCCCGAGCGGCGCAGCGCGCGGCCCAGGCCCAGCTCCGCGGAGGCCAGCAGCGCCCGGTCCTCGGCGCTCTCGGCCGTGCTGACCACGCTGGTCAGCACGGAGCGGGCGGCCGCGTGCTCGCCGAGGCCGACCAGCGCCCAGCCGTGCACCACCTGCGCGTCCAGCATCCCGGGGACGCCGGGGGGCAGCTGGCCCAGCGCCCGGACGGCGAGGTCGCGGGCCTCGGCGAAGTGGGGTGCCGCGGCGTCGGCGCCGCCGTCGTCGAGCAGGCCCTCGCCGACCTCGGCGCACAGTGCGGCCAGCCGGGTCGCGGCCTCCCCGGCGAGCGCGTCGACCGAACCCGCCTCGGCGTCGGTGGCGGCCGCGCCGATCGCCTCGGCGGTGACGTCGGCGGCCCGGCGCTGGTAGTCCAGGGCCAGCGGCATCAGCTCGAGGTCGGCGAGCACGGCGGCCAGCGAGCTCAGCGTGTGCACCAGCAGCGGGCTGGGGGGCAGGGCCGGGTCCAGCAGGCTGGCCGCCTCGACCGCCTCGTCCATCGCCGCGTCGACCCGGCGGGACAGCAGCTCGATCCGGGCGTGCCGGGCCAGCCCGGCGGCGCGCTGCAGGTCGTCGTCCTGGGCGTCGAAGGCCGCCCGGGCCGAGCGGACCAGGGAGATGGCCAGGGCCGCGTGGGTGGCCGACTCCGACCGGCTGTCCCGGTCGACGGCCTCGCCCGGGGCGCCGACCGGGCCGTGCAGGTCCAGCGGGCCCTCCTGCTCGGGGCCGCCCTCGACCAGGGGGTCGCCCAGCAGGGAGTAGCCCGCCCGCCGCAGGCGCCGGACCAGCAGCTCGGCGCGGAGCGTGTCGGCCCACGCGCGGGCCAGGGAGGTGAGCGGCGGCGCCGGGCGGTCGTCGACCGGGGCGGGGGGCAGGTCGCCGTCGATCTCGCGCAGCAGCGTCTCGGCCGTGTCCAGCTGCCAGTTCGACAGCGCTGAGCTCACCTGCTGGTGCAGGAGACCGGGTGGCACCAGGGCACTGTGCCCCGGCGTCCGCGGCGTGTCACGCACCGGCGCGTCGACCGGTCCCTCCTGTCCCACGGGCCCCTCGAGGGCACGGACGCGGCGCAGCCTCACGACGCGACCTCGCTGCCGTCGTCGAACGCCCAGCCCGGTCGCCGCGGTGCCGTGCCGAGGACCTCGGCCACCAGGTCGTCGACCGAGGCGTCGGCCGGCAGCCCGCCGGGCCGGGCGGCGGGCGCCGGCGCGTGCGGGGACCCGCCGGAGGCCCGCACCCGGTTGCGGCCGCCGCGCTTGGCGCCGAACAGGTGCAGGTCGGCCCGGTCGAACAGCTCCCGCCAGGACCTCGGCCCCGGCCCACCGGCCGGCCCCGTGGTGGCGACGCCGATGCTGACCGTCACCGGGGCGGCCATCTCCAGGTCGGCCCACGCGGCGCAGGCCACGGCGCTGCGCAGCCGCTCCATCGCGACCAGCGCCTGCGCCTCGGTGGTGTTCGGCAGCACGACCACGAACTCGTCGCCGGCCCAGCGGAAGACCTCGTCGCCGGTGCGGCTGTGCTGGCGCAGCAGCTCGGCGACCCGGCGCAGCACCGCGTCGCCGTGCAGGTGCGAGTTCTGGTCGTTGACGGACTTGAAGCCGTCGACGTCCACGACGGCCAGCGACACCGGCTCGCCGTCCAGCCGCAGGTCGGTCAGCCGCCGCTCGGCGCTGCGCCGGTTGCCCAGGCCGGTCAGGGTGTCCTCGAGGGCGTGCCGGCGCAGCACGGCGGTCTGCCGCTCGGCCTCGCGCAGCCGGCTGCGGCGCACGAACATCTCCGCCCACAGCTCGCGCCCGCGCCGGTGCGCCCGGCTGGTCTCCGACCGGTAGGCCTCCAGCCAGTGCAGCGCCTCGGTGGTCGACCCCATCGCTGCCGTGGTCTGGCCCAGCTCCAGCAGGCACTGCCGGTACCGGCGACGGTCGTTGACGGCGGCGAAGGCGCCGGAGGCGGCCACCAGCAGGTCGACGGCCTCCTCGCCGTGCGAGCCGGGCTCCAGGGCGTCCAGCCGGCTCAGCAGCCTGGCCAGCACCAGGTCGGTGTACCCGACCAGCCACAGCCCGCCCTCACCGGCCGACAGGTGCCGGCGCACCCGGCGCAGCGGCGGCACGGCGTCGTCCAGCCGGCCGGCCAGGGTCAGGGCCCAGGCCTGGACGACGTCGAGCAGGTCGGCGTCGGCGTCGCTCGGGTCCCAGGGCAGCTCGCGGGCGCTGGTGGCGAACCCCAGCGCGGTCTGGGCCAGCTGGCGCGAGCGGTCGAGCTGGCCGCGCCGGTGCACCGTCTGGGCCAGCTCGGCGTGCTGCTGCGCGCACAGCCGGAGCAGCAGCCATTGGTCGCCCAGGTCGGGCAGCGCCGCGGCGACCCGGGCGCCGCGGAGCGACTGGGCCACGGCGAGCTCCTCGAGGTCCAGCCGGGTCAGCGCCAGGGACAGCCAGTGGTGCGCCTGGTGCAGGGACCGGCTGGGCGGCTCCCCGGCCAGCTGGTCGGCGAGCAGGCTGGCGTCGACGGCCAGGTGCATCGCGGCGTCGAACCGGTCGGCGGCGACCTCCAGGTGCGCCAGGTAGGCCAGCGTCAGGGCGTGCTCGGCCGACGGGAGGCACTCCGCGAGCACGGAACGGGCCACGCCCACCGCGTCCGCGGCGCCGTCCAGGTCGGCGTCGAAGAGCGCGGCCCGGGCGGTGAAGGCGGCCGACCACGCGTCCCAGCAGGGCTCGCCGGTGGTGGCCAGGCCCTCCGAGACCCGCGCGAACTCGTCGGCGAACACCCCGGCGTCCTCGGCGGCGCTGGCGGTCAGCAGCCGCCAGCGGGCGGTCTGCAGCCGGTCGTCGGCGGGGAGCCCCGGGTTCACGCGTCCCTCCACTCAGCTGTCGGGGCACGCGACGTGCGCGGGCCCGGCCGGTGACGAGGCAGCTCCCCCCGCACCGGGGACCCGACGGGAGTCGGTGTCCGGTACGGCCGCACTACCCTCGCCGGATGCCCACTGCACCACGCAGCACAGCCCCGACGGAGTTCGCCTATCTGGGGCCCGAGGGTACCTTCGCCGAGGCTGCGCTCAGCACCGTCACCGGGCCGCTGGGGACGGTCGGGACCCGGCCGGAGCCCAGCGTGGCGGCCGCGCTGGCCGCGGTGCGGAACGGGGAGTGCGCCGCCGCCCTGGTGCCGCTGGAGAACTCCGTCGAGGGCTCGGTGCCGGCCACGATGGACGGGCTGGTCACCGGCGACCCGCTGGTGATCACCCGCGAGGTCTTCCTCGAGGTGGCCTTCGTGCTCGCCGTCCGGCCGGGGAGCACCGCCGCCGACGTGCGCACCGTGGCCAGCCACCCGCACGCGCTGGCCCAGTGCCGCAGCCGGATCGCCGGGTCCCTGCCGGGGGCCGACGTCGTTCCGGCCGCCTCCACCGCCGACGCAGCCCGGCGCGTCGCCGCGGGCGAGTTCGACGCCGCGGTCTGCGCGGCGATCGCCGCCGACCGCTACGGCCTGGACGCCCTCGTCACCGACCTGGCCGACCACCCCGGCGCCGTGACCCGCTTCGTGCTGGTCGAGCCGCCCGGCGGGCTGCCGGCCCCCACCGGGCTGGACAAGACCACGATCACCGCGGTGGTGCACGACCGCACCGGGGCCCTGCTGGACCTGCTGGCCGAGTTCGCGGTGCGCGGCATCAGCCTGGCGCGCATCGAGTCCCGGCCGACCCGTGAGCGGCTCGGCGTCTACTCGTTCTCGATCGACGTCGAGGGCCACGTGACCGACCGGCGGGTGGGCGACGCGCTGGCCGCGCTGCACCGGATCTGCGCCGACGTGCGCTTCCTCGGCTCCTACCCCCGGGCCGACGAGCAGCCGCCCAAGCCGGTGGAGGAGCGGGTGGGCGACCAGGCCTTCGCCGAGGCGGAGGAGTGGGTGGCCCGGGTGCGCGCCGGGACGGCGGTCTGACCGGCGTCCTGCAGCGCTGTCCATGATCACACAGTGTGCTCCTCTGGACACTCGATGCACACCCCGGAGCGGGACCGTTCCGTCACACCACGCCGGGTCCCGGCCTTGCGCTGGAGTCCACTCCAGCTCCTAGCGTCGCCGGGCATGAGACCAGTGAGCGGGTACGCGGCGTACGCGCCGCACGAGGACCTCCGGCCGATCGAGTTCGCCCGCCGCGACCTCCGGCCCGACGACGTCGCGGTCCGGGTGACGCACGTCGGCGTCTGCCACAGCGACCTGCACGCCGTCGAGGCACGCACCGTCGGCGACCCACCGCTGGTGCCCGGACACGAGTTCACCGGGGAGGTGACCGCGGTCGGCCCCGAGGTCAGCCGCTTCCGGGTCGGCGACGCGGTCGCGGTGGGCAACATCGTCGACTCCTGCGGGGAGTGCGACAACTGCCTGGCCCACCGCGAGCCGTACTGCCGGCAGTTTCCCGCCCTCACCTACGGCGGCCGCGACCTGCGCGACGGCACCCCGACGCAGGGGGCGTACTCGACCGAGTACGTCGTCCGGGACGCGTTCGTCTACGCGCTGCCCGCCGGGCTCGACCCGGCCGCGGTCGCGCCGCTGATGTGCGCCGGGGTGACCACCTGGTCACCGCTGACCCGGGCCGGCGTGGGGCCGGGGCAGCAGGTCGGGGTGGTCGGCCTCGGCGGGCTGGGCCACCTCGCGGTGAGGTTCGCCGTCGCGCTCGGCGCCCGGGTCACCGTGTTCACCACCTCACCGGCGAAGGCGGACGACGCGCGGGCCCTCGGCGCGCACGACGTCGTCGTCTCCACCGACCCCGAGGCGATGGCCGCGGTCGCCGGCCGGCTGGACTTCGTGCTCGACACCGCCTCCGGCGCGCACGACCTCGACCCCTACCTGGGCACCCTCCGGCTGGACGGGACGCTCTGCGTGCTCGGCCTGCCGGAGAGCTACACGGTCTCGCCGATGAGCCTGCTGGGCCGCAGTCTCGCCGTCTCCGGCTCCGGCGGCACCGCCGACGCCCAGGCGATGCTGGACTTCTGCGGCGAGCACGGGCTCACCGCCGACGTCGAGGTGCTGCCGCTCGAGGACGTCAACACCGCGTTCGAGCGGCTGGGTCGCAACGACGTCCGGTACCGCTTCGTGCTGGCGGTGGCCCCGTGAGCCGGGTCGACTGGGCCGGGCAGACCACGCTGGTCACCGGTGCCAGCGCGGGGATCGGCGCCGAGTTCGCCCGGCAGCTCGCCACCCGCGGCTCGGACCTGGTGCTCGTCGCCCGGCGCGCCGACCGGCTGACCGCGCTGGCCGCCGAGCTGACCGCCGCCTCCGGGGTCCGGGTCGACGTCGTCCCGCTCGACCTCGCCCGGCCCGCGGCCGGGCGGGCGCTGGCCGCGGAGGTCGACCGGCGGGGGATCGCGGTCACCAGCGTGGTGAACTGCGCCGGCTTCGGCACGCACGGGCCCGTCCACGCCGAGGACGCCGACCGGCTGGCCGAGATGATCGCCGTCGACGTCACCGCGCTGGTCGACGTGAGCCGGGCGTTCGTCGACCGGCTGCGGGCCGGCACCGGCGTGCTGGTGAACGTGGCGAGCATGGCCGCCTACCTGCCCGCGCCCGACATGGCCGTCTACGCCGCGGCCAAGGCGTTCGTGCTGAGCTTCACGGAGGCGCTGTGGGCCGAGTCGCGGGACAGCGGGCTGCGGGTGCTCGCCCTCTCCCCGGGCGCCACCGACACCGAGTTCTTCGACGTCGTGGGCAACGACGCCGCCGACGGCGGCCGGCCCCGGCAGTCGCCGCAGGAGGTGGTGGCCACCGCGTTCCGGGCGCTGGACCGGCGCGACCCGCCTCCCAGCGTGGCGGTCGGCCGGGCCAACCGGGCCTCGGTCCGGGCCGTGCGGCTGCTGACCCGGCGGCGCGCGGTGCTGCTGATGGCAGCGATCACCGGCCGGGCGGCCGAGGACGGGGTGGCGCGCCGTGCCGCCGCCTAGCCTTGCGGTCATGACCGCGGTCACCCCGGAGACGTCCCTCGGCATCCGGCAGGTCTCCGAGGAGACCGGCCTGAGCATCGACACGCTGCGCTGGTACGAGCGCGAGGGGCTGCTGCCGCTCGTGGAGCGCACGTCCGACGGACGGCGGCGCTACCCGCCGGGGGCGCTGCGGTTCATCCGGCTGGTGCAGGCGCTGCGCCGGACCGGGATGCCGGTGGCCGACGTGCGGGCGTTCATCGAGGCCGGTGGCGGCGAGCTGGCCAACCACGCGGGCCGGCTGGCGCTGCTGGAGCGGCAGTGTGCGGCGATCGAGCAGCGGCTGACCGAGCTGCAGGACGACCTGGCCGTCGTGCGGGCCAAGATCGGCTCGTACCACCACCTGATCGCCCGCGGCCTGGACTGCGAGGACGACGTCCCCGAGGACGTGCTGGACCAGCTGCGCGACGACGGCCTGCTGACCGGGCTGCTGCCCCCTTCGTAGGGGTCCGGCCGCTACAGGTAGAGGCCGGTCGACTCCTCGATCCGCTCGGCGGCGACGGCGTGCACGTCGCGCTCGCGCAGGATCACCAGGTCCTCGCCGTGCACCTCGACCTCGTGCTGGTCCTCGGGGGAGAACAGCACCCGGTCGCCGACCTTGATCTGCCGCACGTTGGGGCCGATGCCCTTCGCCTCGCCCCAGACCAGCCGCTTGGCGACCTGGGCGGTCGCCGGGATGAGGATGCCGCCGCTGGACCGGCGGTCGCCGTCCTCCTTGCGGAGGGCGACCAGCAACCGGTCGTGCAGCATCTTGATCGGCAGCCCGCCGGGGTTCGCGTCGTCCTCAGGCACGCCCACGAACGCTACCCGTCCCGGCCCTGCTCCCCGGCGGTCACCAGGACGACGCCGTCCGCCGGCGTCATGCTCCCGGTGGTGTCCGGCCGCCGTCCCCCAGGTGTTCGGCGAACCAGGACCGGGTGCGCGTCCAGGCGTCGGCCGCCGCGACCGGGTCGGGAGCGATGCGCAACACCCGCCGCAGCACCGGCCGCAGCGCCCGTGGTCCCACCTCGGCGTCGTTGAGGAAGCCGTGCGCGGCGTCGGGGTACTCGCGCACGTCGTGCGGGACGCCCAGCCGGGTCAGCACGGCCGCCAGCTCCGCCGCGGTCCCGCGCAGTGCCGGGTCCCGTCCGCCGTAGCTGGCCACGATCGGGCAGGCGCCGAGGAGGACGCCGTGCGGGTCCGCGGGCAGGCGGGCGTAGGTGACCGCCGCGGCGTCGAAGCCGCGGGACGCCAGGTGCAGGGCCAGCCCGCCGCCCACGCTGAACCCCAGGACCCCGACCCGGCCGGTGCAGTCCACCCGCGCCGCGAGGAGACCACGGGCGGCCTCGGCGTCGACGAACGGGCGGCCCTCCCCGGCCGCGACGGCGCGGAAGGTCGGCACCAGGCGGCGCCGGGCGCCGCCGTCGGTGAACAGGTCGGGCATCAGCGCCAGGTACCCGGCGGCGGCCATCCGCTGCGCCTGCCGGCGCATGACGCCGTCCACCCCGAAGGTCTCGTGCAGCAGCACGACGCCCGGCCACGGGCCCGACCCCTCCGGGACGCCGAGCACGCCGCGCAGTCCGGGCGTCCCGCCCGGCCCCGTGGGGATCGGGACGTCGCTCAGCACGGCCCGCTGCAGATCGGTCATGGGTGCCCTCCACGCTCCCGGGTCCCGGTCGCTCGTGGCGATGCTGGCAGACGAGCCGGGCGCGGCGCACCTGCTCGTGGGCGCCACGCGGAGATGGGGTGGACACCCGCCGCGAGGTGTGAGGGGATGCCTGCCCAGGACCCGCCGCCGGCGACGGGCGCGCCGATGCGGAGGTGCCCGGCATGACGCGAGCGATCGTCATCGGCGGCGGGGTCGCCGGCCCGGTGGCCGCCATGGCGCTGCAGCGGGTGGGCATCGAGGCGACCGTCCACGAGGCCCACCCGGCGCCCGCAGGGGACGTCGGCGCGTGGCTCGGCGTGCAGGTCAACGGCCTCGACGGACTGCGCGCCATCGACGCCGAGGACGTCGTCCGCGCCGCGGGGTTCCCGTCCCCCGTGATCGAGTTCCGCAGCTGGACCGGCAAGCTCCTGGGTTCCCTGCCGACCGGCCATCCGTCGTCCGGGTGGGCGCCCGGCCTGTCGATGCGGCGCTCGGACCTGTACCGCGCCCTGCACGCCGAGGCGCTCCGCCGCGGCATCGACATCCGCTACGGCTCCTGCCTGACCGACGCGCACAGCACCGGCGGCGCGGTGACGGCGGTGTTCGCCGACGGCGCCACCGAGTCGGCAGACCTCCTCGTCGGTGCGGACGGCGTCCGGTCGACGGTGCGGACCCTGGTGGACCCCGGCTGCCCGCCGCCCCGGTACGTCCCCGTGCTCAACACCGCCGGCTACTCGGAGCACACGCCGCCCGGTGCCGAGGTGGGCCGGCTGACGATGGTGTTCGGCCGGCGCGGGTTCGCCGGCTGGCTCCCTGCGCCCACCGGGGGCACCTGGTGGTTCGCCAACCCGCCGCTGACGGTGGAGCCGTCGGCCGAGGAGGTGGCCGGGACGTCGGACCTGCAGTGGCGGGCCCGGCTCTACGACCTGCACCGGGGCGACCGGTCGCCGATCGTCGCGCTCGTCGAGGCGACGCCCGGGCCGCTGCGCGGCCGAGGCGACGCCCGGGCCGCTGCGCGGCTGGACGACCTACGACCTCCCGACCGTGGGCCGGTGGCACAGCGGACGGATGGTGCTCATCGGGGACGCCGCGCACGCCACCTCGCCGGCCGCGGGCCAGGGGTCCTCGCTCGCCGTCGAGGACGCCGTCGTCCTCGCCCGCTGCCTGCGCGACCTGCCGGTCCCCGAGGCCTTCCGGGTCTTCGAGGACCTCCGGCGGGCACGGGTCGAGCGGGTCGTCGCCGCGGCGTTCCGCACCAGCAGCGCCAAGTCGCCGCCGCCGGTGGGCCGCCTCGTCCGCGACCTGGTCATGCCGGTGGTGCTGCGCCGTCGCGACCCGCAGGCCTGGGTGCGCGCCCACCAGGTCGACTGGGACGCCCCCGTCGTGCCCGCGCCGGTCCCTTCCTAGCCCCAGCCGAGGGCGTGCAGCTTCTCCTCGTCGATGCCGAAGTGGTGGGCGATCTCGTGGACGACGGTGATCGTGACCTCCTCGGCCACCTGGTCCTCGTCGGAACAGATGTCGCAGATCGCCTCGCGGTAGACCATGATCCGGTCCGGCAGCGCGCCGGAGTGGTCCCAGCCGCGCTCGGTCAGCGCGTAGCCCTCGTAGAGGCCCAGCAGGTCCGGCTCGTCGGGGTTCCGGTCCTCGACCAGCACCACGACGTTGTCCAGCAGCGCCATCAGCTCCGCGGGCACCTCGTCCAGGGCGTCGGCGACGAGCTCCTCGAAGCGGCGCAGCGGGATCGCGTCCATCAGGGCCGGGTCACCAGCTGGTGGGCATCGGGCGGCCCTCCTCGTAGCCCGCCGCGCTCTGCACGCCCAGCACCGCCCGCTCGTGCAGCTCGTCGACGGTGCGCGCCCCGGCGTAGGTGCACGACGAGCGGACGCCGGCCACGACCTGGTCGATCAGGTCCTCGACGCCGGGCCGGGCCGGGTCCAGGTACATCCGCGAGGAGCTGATGCCCTCCTCGAACAGCCCGGCGCGGGCCCGGTCGAAGCCGCTCTGCGTCGACGTCCGGGCCTTGACGGCGCGGGCCGAGGCCATCCCGAAGCTCTCCTTGTACCGGCGGCCGGTGCCGTCCTCGTAGAGGTCGCCGGCGCTCTCGTAGGTGCCGGCGAACCAGGAGCCGACCATCACGTTCGCCGCGCCGGCGGCCAGCGCCAGGGCGACGTCGCGCGGGTGTCGCACGCCGCCGTCGGCCCAGACGTGCCGGCCCAGCTCGCGGGCGGCCGCGGCGCACTCCTCGACCGCGGAGAACTGCGGGCGGCCGACGCCGGTCATCATCCGGGTGGTGCACATGGCGCCCGGGCCGACGCCGACCTTGACGACGTCGGCCCCGGCCTCGACCAGGTCGCGGGTGCCCTGCGCGGTGACCACGTTGCCGGCGACGACCGGCGTGCTGCCGGCCACGGCGCGCACCGCGGCCACCGCCTCGAGGGCCTTCTCCTGGTGCCCGTGGGCGGTGTCGACGACGAGCACGTCGACCCCGGCGGCGAGCAGGGCGCTCGCCTTGCCGGCGACGTCGCCGTTGATGCCGACCGCCGCGGAGGTCAGCAGCCGGCCGTCGGCCCCGGTGGCCGGGGTGTAGATCGCGGAGCGCAGCGCGCCCTTGCGGGTGACGACGCCGACCAGCCGGTCGCCCTCGACCACGGGGGCGGCGCTCACCCGCTCACCGGAGAGGACGTCGAAGACCTTGGGCAGGTCGGTGCCGGCGGGGATGGTCAGCGGGTCGCGGGTCATCACCTCGGCCAGCTGGGTGAAGCGGTCGACGCCCTTGCACTGGCCGTCGGTGACCACGCCGACCGGGGCGCCGGCCTCGACCACCACGACGATGCCGTGCGCCCGCTTGGTGAGCAGCACCAGCGCCTCGCCCACGGTGGAGGTGGGGGAGAGGATGATCGGGGTGTCGTAGACCGGGTGCCGGTGCTTGACCCAGGAGACCACCTCGCCGACGACGTCGACCGGGATGTCCTGCGGCAGGACGGCGAGACCACCGCGCCGGGCCACCGTCTCGGCCATCCGCCGTCCGGAGATCGCCGTCATGTTGGCGACGACGATCGGGATCGTCGTCCCGACCCGGTCCGGGGTGGTCAGGTCCACCTCCAGCCGGGAGCCGACCGTGGAGTGCGCCGGCACCATGAAGACGTCGGCGTAGGTCAGGTCGTGGGCCGGGCGGGTGTCACCGAGGAACCGCATGACCCCAGTGTCCCGCAGCCCGGGCGACCGGGCCGGGGTGGTGTTCTTGGCACGACTTGCCCACCGTCCGGGCCACGATCGACGGGGTGCGGTCGCTAGCGTGCCGCTCGCACGGGACCCGTTCGGCGGTCCCCGGTCGACCGGGTGGTGGCATGGCACGGGTGCGCAGGCCGGGGCGGCGACGGGGCACGGTCCTCGTCGCGCTGCTGGGCGCCGTCCTCGCCGGCTCGCTGCTCGGCCCGCCGGCCGCGGTGGCCGACGCGGACAAGACGGGCGTCCGGGCGATCACCACGCAGACCGCACCCGTCGTCCCCGGGCAGTCGGCCTGGCTGTCGGTGGTCTGGACCGCCGACCGGACGGTGACCGACTGGTCGACCACGGTGACCGCGCCCGCGGGGGTGGCCGTCAGCTACCCGACCACGCGCGGCGGCTCCGACACCTCGCTGTACGGGTCGGCGACCCTGGTCGGGACGACCCGTGACTTCACCGCGGTCAAGCTGGCGGTCCCGTACACCCAGACGACGCCGTTCCAGATCACCCTGCTCTCGAGCTACACAGACACCTGCGGCGACAACGGGCGGTGCAAGGAGCAGGGCGGCGGCAACGACGACAAGGCCCGCCGGCACAGCACAACGGCCACGGTCACCGTGCCCGTGCAGCCGGCCGTCGGGCCGGCGTTCACCCAGGACACCGCGAGCCTGTCTGTCGCGGCGGGCAGCAACGGGTTCCAGCAGATCGCCTTCACCGGCGGCCAGGCCGACCTGGCCGACGTCAGCGTGCGGCTGGGGCCGCTGCCGGCCGGGCTGGCCGTCGCCTACCCCGGCGACGCCACCGCCAGCCGGCTCGCCGGCGGCAGCGCGCTCGTCGGGGGGAGCACCGACCACGTCGCCGTCCGGTTCGACGCGACCGGCCTGGCACCCGGCAGCTACGTCCTGCCCCTCACCGTCTCCTACACCGCTGCGGCACCGCAGACCGTCTCCGGGACGGTGACCCTTGTCGTGCAGTGAGCTGCGCCGGCCGCTGCGGACGCTGGTCGCCGGGGCGGCGCTGGCGCTCGTCGCCGGGACGACCGCCTGCGGCACCGGGGCCGCTGCCGAGAGCGTCAGCGCGGCCGCCGACGGCACGGCCGCGGACGCGACCACCCGCCGGCTCGCCGAGGTCGAGTTCGTCCGGCAGTGCGAGATCGACTCGATGAGCTTCGCCGAGGAGGCCGGCATCACCGCCGACCTCGACGACCGCCTCGCCGCGGCCGGCTTCACCCACCAGCAGTGGAAGGAGTGGCACGACGCGCTCGCCGACTCCCCGGCGCTGGTCGACCAGTTCGCCGAGATCAGTGCAGTCGGCTGCCCCGCGGGCTGAGCTGACGCCACACGTGATCCCGTGAACATCCGAGACCGGGATGATCAGGACCTCGATGGATGCGTCCAGGCGCTCCGGGACGTGCATGAGTCCGATGGGTATCCGACACGGTGGCCTGCGGATCCCACGGCGTGGCTGAGCCCTCCGGACTGCTCTGCTGCCTTCGTGGCCTGTGAGGACGACGGCACCGTCTCAGGTCACGTCTGCGTGGTGACAGGCGTCGACGACGCACTGGTCGCCGCGCTGGCCGGGGTGTCGAGCGACCGACTGGCCGGCGTCTCCCGGCTGTTCACCTCACCCGCGGTCCGTGGTCGCGGTCTCGCTCTGGGTGCCCGACTGCTCTCGGCGGCGCAGGACTGGGCGCAACGTCGGGAACTCCAGTTGATGCTCGACGTCGTCGACGACGGTGCGCCGGCGGTCTTTTTGTACGAACGACTCGGTTGGCAGCTGGTCGATCGACGTGTCGCCGACTGGACCACCCCCGAAGGGCTGCGCCATGACGTCCGGATCTACCTGGCGCCACAGCCCGGGTAGACGTCGCAGCGCCACCACTCGCAGTCACACCTCACGGCAAACGCCCAGACGCCGTCGCCACGGGGCCACGGGGCCACGTGGCGCGAGCCCTCCGGGGAGGAAGCCGGATACAACACAACGCCCTTTGTCCCTGGGTCGGCGGTAGCCGGAGCGTGCTCCGGTTGGGGTACCTGTGCAGGAACGGGCGCCGGTAGGCGGTCGCCTGGTGGGACGGCGGTTGGTCAGGCGGCCAGCCAACCCAGGGCTGCGAAGGCGAGGTAGGCGGCGGGGCCCAGGCAGGCGGGCGCGATGGTGACCCATCGCCTGTGACGAGCTGTGGCCGCCGGCTGGCCGGGGGGTGCCTCGAGAGGGGAGGTCACGAGGTCGCCCTCGATGTCACGGGCCAGCTCGCGGTACTCGATCCACGCCAGGACCAGGACGGCCAGGAAGAGCCCGATCGCGACGACGGGTGCGGGGAGTTGGGCGACGGTCGGTAGGTCGGCGCGACTGGACAGGGCCGCGACGCCGACTCCGAGGAAGACCACTGCGAACAGGGGGCCGCCGATGATCCAGGGATGACGCAGCATCGGGCGCAGCAGCAGCGGCAGGCTCAGCAGGACGAGCAGGAGCAGTCCGAGGCAGGCGACCTGGCCGACGTTGTAGGTGAGGGGTTCTCCGCGGGCCCAGGCCGGGACCGCTGAGATGCCGACGAGGATGGCCGGGACCTGGGCGGCGCCTGCGGCGGTGACCGTCCAGACCCCCTGCGCGCGTTCGGGGGCGCTGTCGTGGTCGAGCCGTGCTGCGTAGTCGGTCGGGTCGCCGAAGGCATCCGAGGGCGCCTCGCCCGTCTCGGTGCAGTGCGTCTCGACCTCTGCCAGGCGGTCGCCGATCACCGGGCCGGGGACGTCTCGGAGTCGGAGCTCGAGGACGAAGTCGCCGCACCACGCGTCGTGGGTCTTCACGAACGGTCGCTCCCAGACCTCCTGAGAGGAGGGGCGGGAAGGGAGTGAGCTGCTCATGTGGTGCTCCTCGAGTAGGTCCGGGATCCGGCTGGTGAGGCCATCTGGTCGGTGCCGGTGGGAGAGAGGTGGTCGGAGACCGTGGCCGAGAAGACCTGCCACTGGGCGAGGCCGGCGTCCAGCTGGTCGCGGCCGGCAGCGGTGAGGGTGAAGTACTTGCGCCCTGGCCCGCCTTCACCGGGCCGCCACTCGACGGTGACCAGGCCGTTCTTCTCCAGGCGGGCCAGCAGCGGGTAGAGGGTGCCGCCCTTGATGTCCCCGAACCCTGCGGCGGCGAGCTCGGCGGCGATGGCGTACCCGTACGTGGGGCCCTCGGCCATCACCCGCAGGACGCACAGCTCCAAGACCCCTCTGAGCCATTCGCTGGGTGTGGCGTCCGAGGGCATGGCTAGACAGTGGCCCTACTTAGCTCGCCTGTCTAGTCCCCTGCTGCTCGCTACGGCTGCTGTCCTTGACCGTTCAGACTGGCCGTGTGTCCGCTCTGGAGCAGCGCATCGAGGACTTCCTGCAGGCGCCGCTGGCCGCAGCGTTCCTCGTGCTGGCCGATCGCAACGACCTGGACGGCGACCAGCTGGCCGACCCGGCCACCGCCTGCACGCTGGCCAGCACCGCCCTGCGCGAGCTGAACCCCTGGAGCGGTGGCACCCGCCCGGCCGTCGTCCGTGCCGACGTCCTCGAGGCCGCTCGGCCGCTGCGCTCCTTGCTGGCAGCAGTGCTGGCCGATGAGCGCAACTCCTGGTGGGACGCCCCGCTGCAGCGTGATGCCCAACTGCTGCTGACCGGCCGCGAGGACCGACAACCGGATCCGTTCCAGGTGCCCGTGCCCGTCGGGCCGATTGGCTCGTGGGAGACGTACGCACAGAAGCCCGTCCATGCACTGATCACCTCCACCGAGCTGGCGGTTCCCGCGGGCGAGCCGATCCGCTCCAGCGCCCACGCCGAGCTGGCCTGCGGGGCCAGTGACTGGGACCCGGCATACCCGGTGGATCAGCGGCGTCTGCAGGTGGCCGAGCACGCCCGCATCGCCGAGGTCCACTCCGCCGCCGACTGGCACGCACTGAGCACCCGCTACGGCGATCCAGCCACCCACCACGGCTCCGACTCCAGCCTGCGCGAAGTGGCCGAGATCGACAACGGCCTGGCTCCGACCTGGAGCGCGCTGGCCGCCGACTACGACGGCGTGCACCTGAGCTTCGCCGGCCTGCTCAGTGCCCTGTACGTCCCGGTCAGCAGCCCGCAGAGCGGGACCACGACGCTGTGGGCGTGGGACTGGGAGTGCACCCACTGGATCCGCTCGGTCTTCATCGACACCACGGCCCTGCCGCAGCTGCCTGAGCCGCCGCAGGCCATGAACTACTGGCAGCCCCTGGGCTGACCGGTACCCGCAGGTCGTTGGCGAGTGCGACGTCCACTGTGTCTCCGTCGCTGGTGGAGCCTCAGCGAACGTCGCTGCAGAGACCCCAGCGCTAGTAGCGCGGCGTGTGTGATGCGGTCGGTGCCGTCGCGCTCGTACTTGACCTTGGCGGAGTTGCGGCCGTTGGTCTCCATGGAGGTCTTGCAGGCAGAGGCTGGGGCTCCCGCATGCAGTGGCGGGGAGTCCCGGCTGCGAGGAGGTCAGATCGTCCTCAGCGGGCTCGCCGTCGACCCAGGGTCAGGAGAGCGAAGAACTGAGCGGGTGACCGGGGTCAGGACGGGACGGGCGTGAGCCGGCCGCCGGCGGCCTGCTGCCCGCCGGCGTCCGCCGGCGCGTCGGGCAGCGGGATGCCACCGGCGAAGCCCACCCGCGGCATCGGCGTCCACACCGGGGCCCGCCGGGTGAGCGCGGCGACCAGGCCGCGCAGTCGGAACCAGGCGTGCAACTGCCGGTAGCCGACGTTCTCCAGCACCCCGGCGGCGAGCAGGGCGAGCAGGTCCCGGCCCCGGCGGTAGCGGTGGAACGTGAACTCCTCGACCGCGATGGTGGTCGTCGACAGCAGCGTCCCCAGGGCCAGCGCCAGGCCGACCATCAGCAGCGCCGTGCCGGGGTCCAGCAGACCGAGGCCCGCCGACAGGGCCACCGAGGCCAGCCCGACCACCTCGACCACGGGGCCGAGCAGCTCGAAGAGCAGGAAGAACGGCAGCGCGACCGTGCCCACGACGCCGTAGCGGGGGTTGCCCATCATCCGGCGGTGCTTCCACAGCAGCTGCCCCAGGCCGTGCGCCCAGCGCTTGCGCTGCCGGCCCAGCACCTGCCACGTCTCGGGCACCTCGGTCCAGCAGACCGGCTCCGGCACGAAGACGACGCGGTGCGGACGGCGCTCCCGGCGCAGCTTCTCCTGCAGGGTGACGACCAGCTCGGCGTCCTCGGCCAGGGACCGCGGGTCCAGGCCGCCGATCTCGACGAGCAGGTCACGCCGGAACAGCCCGAACGCCCCGGAGATGATCAGCAGCGCGTTGGCGTCGGCCCAGCCGGTGCGCCCCAGCAGGAACGAGCGCAGGTACTCCACGGCCTGGATCCGCACCAGCCAGTTCTGCGACAGCCGCGGCTCCAGCACGGTGCCCCGGTCGGTGAGCGCGCCGTTCGCGGTCCGGATCACGCCACCGGTGGCGACCACCTGCGCCGGGTCCTCCACGAACGGCCGGGCCACCCGCAGCAGCGCGTCGGACTCCAGCAGCGAGTCGCCGTCGACCATGCACACCAAGGGGTGCCGGGCGAGGTTGAGCCCGGCGTTGATCGCGTCGGAGCGCCGTCCGACGCTGGTCTTGCGGATCACCGTGAGCGGGTCCCCGGTGGTGGCGCGGTGCACGGAGAGCACCTCGCCGTCGACCCGCAGGGCGGCCGTCGGGTGCGGCACCACCTCGCGCAGGGCGTAGCGGCGTTCCACCAGCTCGAAGGTCCGGTCGGTCGAGCCGTCGTCGACCAGCACCACCTCCAGGGCCGGGTAGCGCTGGCCGAGGGCGGCGGCGAGGGTGTCCAGGACGCCGGCCTCCTCGTCGTGCGCGGGCACCAGCACCGTGACCGCCGGGGTCAGCGGGCTGGCGAAGATCTCGTCGTGGCCCTCGGCGCCCCGCCAGCGCCGGCTGGTGGCCACCCGCCGGGCGCCGGCGAGCACCAGCAGCAGCATGGTGAGGTCGAGGACGACGACGTAGCCGAACACGGTCCAGTTCAGGGCCAGGACGACGTCGGCGGCCAGCTCCCTCATCGGGACGTCACCGGCCGGCGCCACTGCCGCGCGGTGGCGACCGCGTCGAGCGCGGCCAGCGCCGCCCGGCCGGCCGGGCTGCTGCCGATGGCCAGCACCCGGAGCCGGCCGCGGCCCTCGTCGCCGATCGCGGCGAGGGCGTCGGCGCAGGCCGCGCGCACGCCGGGGTCGGTGGCGTGCAGGCCGGAGACGAGGGTGGGGACGGCGGCAGGGTCGCCGATGCGGCCGAGGGCCTCGGCGGCGACCCGCTGCAGCGCGGGCACCGGCCCGGTCGCGAGCAGCTGGGTGAGCTCCGCCGTCGCCTGCGGGGAGCCGATCCGGCCCAGTGCCGTCGCGGCGGCCCGGCGCACCTCGGGAGGCTGCCAGCGGTCGTGGAGCAGGGCGAGCAGGCCGGGTGCCGCGGCGGGGTCGCCGTGCACGCCGAGCACCTCGGCGGCCAGGGCCCGGGCCGCCGGGCTGCCGTCGGTCAGGGCGGTGCGCAGCGCGGGGAGCACGGGGGTGCCGAGGTCGAGCAGGGCCATGCCGACCACGCCGAGGGGGAGCGGGCGGGGGCCGGCCAGCGCGGCCAGCAAGGGGGTCACCGACGCCGGGTCGCCGGCCTTGCCGAGGGCGCGGGCGGCGGCGCTGCGGACGTCGGCGGAGCGGTCGGCCAGGCGGGCGGCCAGGGCCGGCGTGTGCTCGGTGGCGGCGGCCGAGCCGAGCAGCGTCGCGGCCCGGCCACGCCGCCAGGCGGCCCGGGCGGTGAGGTCGGCCGCGGCCCGGCCGACGACCCCGCGGGCGGCCAGCACCCGCTGCAGGGCCTGCCGGTCGCTGCCCCGCAGCTGGGGGAGCAGGTCGAGCACGAGGTCGTCGAGGAGGCGGGGGGCGGAGGCGAGCTGCGGGTCGGCCGCCGGGTCGTCGTCCGCGTCGTCCGCAGGGTCGTCCAGGAGCGCGTGCACGGTGGGCATCAGCTCGGCCCGGCGCCGGGCGTCGCGGGCCTGGCGGCGGGTCCGCTGCCGGTGCTGGAGGGCGACCGCGAGGAGCAGCACGACCACCAGCCCGGCCAGCACGACGCCCAGCACCAGCGCGACCCCGGCGACGGTGGTCACGCGGAGACGCTGCCCGCCGGGAGCGCGGCGGTGACCCGGCTGACCAGCTCCCGGGTGCTGAACGGCTTGGTGACGAAGTCGGTGGCGCCGGCGGCGAAGCCGCGTTCCAGGTCCGGCTCCTGCGCCTTGGCGGTCAGCAGCAGGACGGGGGTGCCGGCCAGGACGGGATCGGGGTCCTCGCGGACGGCCCGGCACACCTCCAGGCCGTTCATCCGCGGCATCATCCAGTCGAGCACGACCAGGTCCGGGCGCAGCTGCCGGATCGCGGCCAGGCCGGCCTCCCCGTCGGTCTCGACGGTGACCTGCAGGCCGAGCCGGCCGAGCCGGAAGGCCACGAGGTCGGCGATGACGGGGTCGTCGTCGACGACCAGGACGTGGGTCATGGGGCTCCGATCAGAGGGTGGGTGCGCCGCTCCATCGGCACGTCGGCCGCGGGACTGAAGCGGTCACCGGGCCAGCCCCGTCCGCCTCAAGGAACCGGCCCCCGCGGTCGATCTGGAGGGGGTGACCGCCGAGCAGCACCTCCCGACGTCCCCCGGGCGTCCCCTCCGCGTCCTCCTGCGGCGTCCGCTGCTGGTCGGGCTGGCCGCGCTGACCACCGTCGCGCTGACGACGCTGGGCCTGGCCGTGCTCGCCGTGGTGGTGCTGGGCGAGCGGGTCGACCGGGCCAACGAGACGCTCAGCGCCCTGCAGGACAGCCACAGCGCGATGATCAACCAGGAGACCGGCCTGCGTGGCTACCTGGTCGCCCGGGAGGACCGCTTCCTGCAGCCGTACGACCAGGGCGTCGCCGACCTCGCGGAGCTGGACGCCGCGCTCGCCGTCCTGGCGGCGGAGGACGACGGGCTGCAGCAGGAGCTGGTCGGGCTGCAGGGCGCCGAGGCCCGCTGGATCGACAGCTGGGCCACCCCGATGCTGGCCGCCCCGCCGGCGATGGACGACATCGCCGCGCTGAGCGACCTGCTCAGCCGGGACAAGCAGCTGTTCGACGCCTACCGGGAGGTCCAGGCGGACGTGCGGTCCACCGTGGAGGACCGGCGCGACCGGGTGATCAGCCAGCAGCGGGTCGTGCTGCTGGGCGGTGCCGTGCTCGGTCTCCTGGTGGCGGGCGTGGTGGCCCTCGCCGTCCGCCGGGCGAACCGCGAGCTGGCCGAGGAGCTGCTGCCGCCCACCCGGGAGGTCCGGGACACCCTGGCGGCGCTGGCCGCCGGCGACGTGGCCCGGCGGGCGACCGAGAGCGGTCCGACCGAGTTCCGGGAGATCACCGGCGACGTGAACGCCCTGGGCCAGGCCCTGGAGGACCGGAACGCCCTGGTGGCCGAACGCGAGCGGGAACTGGTCGACGCGCGGGACCAGGCCGAGCGCGCCGGGCAGGCGAAGACGGCGTTCCTGGCCACGATGAGCCACGAGATCCGCACGCCGCTCAACGCCGTCCTCGGCCTCACCGACCTGTTGCTGACCACCGGCCTGACCCCGGAGCAGCGCGGTCACCTGGAGACGATCGCCGGCAGCGGCGACAGCCTGCTGACGCTGATCAACGACATCCTCGACTTCTCCAAGATCGAGGCCGGTGAGCTGGACCTGGAGACCGCGCCGTTCGACCTGCACGACCTCGTCTACGACGTCGCCCAGCTGCTCGCGCCGCAGGCCGCGGGCAAGGGGCTGGACCTGCTCGTGGACGTCCCAGCCGACCGCTCCTGGCGGTTCGCCGGGGACGGGCCGCGGTTGCGGCAGGTGGTGATCAACCTGGTCGGGAACGCGCTGAAGTTCACCACCTCCGGGCAGGTCCTGATCGGGGTCAGCGCCGGGCCCGGCGGCCCGGGCGACGAGGTCGGCTGCGCCATCTCGGTCTCCGACACCGGCATCGGCATCCCCGCCGACCAGCGCCACCGGCTCTTCCGGTCCTTCAGCCAGGTCGACACCTCCACCACCCGCTCCTACGGCGGGACCGGGCTGGGGCTGGCCATCAGCCAGCGCATCGCCCGGGCGATGGGCGGCGACATCACGGTCGACAGCCAGGCCGGCCGCGGGTCCACGTTCACCGTCCAGGTGCGGCTGGAGGCACTCGCGGACCAGCAGCCGTCCTCAGCGGCCGACCTGGCCGGGCGCCGGGTGCTGGTCGTGGACGACAACCCGACCAACCTGCGGATCCTGGACCACCAGCTGACCCAGTACGGGGCGCACTGCGTGCTGGCCCGCGGCGGCGCCGAGGCGCTGGAGGCACTGGCCGACGGCGACCCGTTCGATCTCGCCGTCCTCGACCTGCACATGCCCGGGATGGACGGCGTGGCCCTCGCCCGGGCCGTCCACGGGCGTCCGGGGACGGCGACGCTCCCGCTGGTCCTGCTCAGCAGCTCCGCCGGCGTCCAGGCCGACGAGCTGAGCGAGTTCGCCGCCCGGCTGCACAAGCCGGTCCGCCCCGACCGCCTCCTGCACACCGTGGGCACGGTCCTGGCGGCCTCGTCGACCGGGGCGGGCCTGCCGCCGCACCCGGCCCCCGGGCGGCCGGTGCGGCCGGGGCAGACCGGCCGGCTGCGAGTGCTCGTCGCCGAGGACCACGCGGTGAACGCCCGGCTGATGAGCCTCTACCTCGACCAGCTCGGTCACGACTGCGTCCACGTCGGCAACGGCGAGCAGGCGGTGGACGCCGTGCTGGAGGGCGCCTACGACGTCGTGCTGATGGACGCGCAGATGCCGGTCATGGGCGGGGTCGACGCCACCACGGCCATCCGCGCCCTGCCCGGGCCGCAGCCGGTGATCATGGCGGTCACCGCGAGTGTCCTGGCCAGCGACCGGGCGGCCTTCCTCGAGGCCGGCGCCGACCTGTTCCTGACCAAGCCGGTCCGGCTCGCCGTCCTCCAGCAGGCGCTGAGCCCCTACGCCACCGCCGGCAACGCCAGTACGTCCGTGATGGAGGCCGGGGCGGCCGTGCCGGTGGCCCCGGACGAGCTGTCGCCCCTGGACAGCGAGACGGTCGAGGAGCTGCGCGACCTCGGCGACGACGGGTTCCGGCACCTCTACGGGCAGTACGTGACGAGCCTGGAGTCCACGGTCGCCGCCCTCCTGGCCGCGGCCGAGGGCCCGGCGACGACCGGGGACGACGAGGAGTCGATGGACCGGCTGGCCCATCGGCTGAAGGGCAGCAGCGCGGCCCTCGGCGCGCTCCGGCTCGCCGAGCTCTGCCAGCGCCTGGAGGACCTGGGCGGCGACCTGTCGCCGGCGCACCAGGAACTGCTGTCCAGCCTGGACGAGGAGAGCACCCGGGTGGGCTCGGCGGTGCGGACCCTGCTGGAGGTCCCGCGGTGACCCGGGGCGCGCGAGGTCGGTCGTGGGTCCCGGCACCTACGATCACGTCGTGATCGACCTGCGCCTCGTCCGCGAGAACCCCGACCTCGTCCGCGCCAGTCAGCGTGCCCGGGGTGCCGACGAGTCCCTGGTCGACCAGTTGCTGACCGCCGACGCCGAGCGGCGGGCCGCGGTGAAGGCCGCCGACGACCTGCGCGCGGAGCAGAAGGCGGCCTCGCAGGCGGTGCGCGGCGCGTCGAAGGAGGAGCGCCCCGCCGTCCTGGAGCGGGCGAAGGCGCTGGCCGCGCAGGTGAAGGAGGCCGAGGAGGCCGAGCGCACCGCCGACGCGGCGCTGCACGCGCTGCACCTGCGCCTCCCCAACGTCGTCCACCCCGACGTGCCGCCGGGCGGCGAGGACGACGCCGTGGAGATCCGGACGGTGGGCGAGGTGCCCGCCTACGACTTCGAGGTGCGCGACCACCTGCAGATCGGTGAGGCCCTCGGCGCCATCGACATGGAGCGCGGCGCCAAGGTCTCCGGTGCCCGCTTCTACTTCCTGACCGGCCCCGGCGCGCTGCTGGAGTTCGCGCTGGCCCAGCTGGCCATCACCCGCGCCGTCGCCGCCGGCTTCGTCCCGGTGGTGGCGCCCGCGCTGGTCAAGCCCGAGGCGATGGAGGGCACCGGCTTCCTCGGCGAGCACGACGAGGAGGTCTACCGGGTCGAGCGCGACGACCTCTACCTCGTCGGCACCTCCGAGGTGGCGATCGCCGGGATGCACAGCAAGGAGGTGCTGGACCTCTCCGCCGGCCCCAAGCGGTACGCCGGCTGGTCCTCGTGCTTCCGCCGCGAGGCCGGCTCCTACGGCAAGGACACCCGCGGCATCATCCGGGTGCACTGGTTCGACAAGGTCGAGATGTTCAGCTTCTGCGCCCCCGAGGAGGCCGCCGCCGAGCACCGCCGGCTGCTGCAGTGGGAGGAGGAGTTCCTGCAGGCCCTCGAGCTGCCCTACCGGGTGGTCGACATCGCCGCCGGTGACCTGGGCACCAGCGCCGCCCGGAAGTTCGACATCGAGGCCTGGTTCCCCAGCCAGGGCACCTACCGAGAGCTCACCAGCACGTCGGACTGCACCACCTTCCAGGCGCGCCGGCTGCAGGTCCGGCACCGGGACGCCGACGGGAAGCCGCAGCCGGTGGCCACGCTGAACGGCACGCTGTGCGCGATCGCCCGCACCATCGCCTGCCTGCTCGAGGTGCACCAGCAGGCCGACGGCTCGGTGCGCGTGCCGGTGGCGCTGCGCCCCTGGCTGGGCGGCCACGAGGTGCTCACCCCGGGCATGTCGCTGGCCGCGGTCGCCGGCCCGGGCGTCCCCGCATGACCGGAGACCAGCCCCGCGGCGGTGGCCTCACCGCCCCGGCCGCGGCGGTCCACGCGCAGGAGCTGGTCGACCTCGGCGACCTCGGGTCCCGGCTGGGCAGCTGGCGACCGCGGCTGGTGGTCAGCGACATGGACGGCACGCTGCTCGACTCGGCCGGCGAGGTCAGCGGGCGCACCGCCGCAGCGATCGCCGCCTGCCGGGCCGCGGGCATCCCGGTGGTCGGCGCGACCGGCCGCGGGCCGCGGTTGCTGGAGAGCGTCCGCGCCGCGATGGCGGGCCGGGGCATCGCCGTCCTCGCCCAGGGTGGCTACGTCGTCCGGTTCGGCAGCGGTGGCGCACCGGACGAGGTGCTGCGCACCGTCGGGATGACCCGCGAGGTCGCCACCGCGGTGATCGCCTCGATCGAGGACGTCGCCGGCGAGCTGATCGTGGCGGTGGAGGACGCCGCCGAGCAGGCCGAGGCGCTGCGCCCGCTGCGGGTGCAGCACGGCTTCGACTGGCCCTACCCGGAGCCGGCGCACCTGCTGCCCCGGCACGACGTGCTGCCGGTCGGTGCGGTGCTCAAGGTGTTCCTCCGCTCCCCGCGCCTGGCGGAGGACCGGCTGGTCGCGCTGGCCCGCTCGGTGGTCGACCCGGCCGACGCCGAGCTGACCCACGCCGGGCTGGGGTTCATCGAGGTGCTCCCGCCGGGGGTCACCAAGGCCACCGGGCTGGCCGTCGTCCTCGACGAGCTGGGCGTCGGGTTCGGCGAGGTGCTGGTGTTCGGCGACATGCCCAACGACCTGCCGATGTTCGAGGCGGTCACCGCCGCGGGGGGCCGGGCGGTCGCGATGGCCAACGCCCACCCCGCCGTCCGGGCCGCCGCCGGTGACCGGACCAGCGGCCACGACGCCGACGGCGTCGCCCGCTACCTCGAGGCCCTGCTCGCACTGGAGGGAACCGTTGTCTGACTGGCGCCCGAAGCTCATCGTCAGCGACCTCGACGGCACGCTGCTGCGCAGCGACGAGACGATCAGCGACGCGACCCTGGTGGAGCTGCAGCGCTGGGCCGGCGAGGGGGTGCCGCTGGTCCTGGCCACCGGCCGCCCGCCCCGCTGGATGCTCGGGGTGCGGGACCGCCTGGGCGGCGGCACCGCGATCTGCTGCAACGGTGCGGTGCTGCTGGACCTGGACGAGTTCCAGGTGCTGGAGGAGCACCCGGTCCAGCCCGAGGTGCTCCAGCAGATCACCGGGCGGCTGCGTGAGCACCAGCCCGACACCTGGTTCGCCGTCGAGTACGGCGACCAGTTCCGGCACGAGCCGGTCTACCGGCCGCGCTGGGACCGGGACGCCCCCGGCGTCGCGGTGGCCACCCTGGCCGAGATGGTCGCCCAGCCGGTGGCCAAGCTGCTGGCCCGGCACGAGCGGATGGGCCGCGACGAGTTCGTCGCCCTGGTCGCCGACGTCGTGGAGGACACCGCCACGGTCACCTACTCCTCCTCCGACGCGATGGCCGAGATCTCCGCCGTCGGGATCACGAAGGCCTCCGGCCTTGCCCGGCTCGCCGCCGAACGGGGGCTGACGGCGGCCGACGTCGTCTACTTCGGCGACATGCCCAACGACCTGGCCGCCTTCGACTGGGTGCGCGAGGGGGGCGGCCGGGCCGTGGCGATGGCGCACGCCCACCCCGACGTGCTGGCGGCGGCCACCGACGTGACCGACTCGAACGACGCCGAGGGCGTCGCGAGGCTGCTGGCGTCCCTGCGCGCCTGACCCTGCGGTAACGGACGGGCTCGTTCCGTCAGCGGGACTCAGGTGGAATCGTTCCCGCATGGTGCCGAT
Source organism: Modestobacter marinus (assembly GCF_011758655.1). NCBI lineage: Bacteria > Bacillati > Actinomycetota > Actinomycetes > Geodermatophilales > Geodermatophilaceae > Modestobacter > Modestobacter marinus. The sequence continues at coordinate 999,652 of NZ_JAAMPA010000001.1, read as the reverse complement.
CCCATGGGCGGAGGGCGCGCTGGTGCGCCCGCGCTACGAGAGGCACGGCATGGACGCGACGACCCACCACCCCGCGACCCACGACCCCGGGACCCGCGACTCCGACCGGTACGTCCCTGACCCGGCGGACGAGCCCGGGGGCAACCCGCTGACCCGGCTGGGGCTGCGCGGCAGGTTGCTCGCGGCCTTCCTCACCGTTGCGCTGATGACCCTCGTCGTCGGTGGCCTCGGCATCTCCCGGATGTCTGCGCTGAGCCACCAGGCCGAGGTGGTCTACGAGGAGGGCGCCGTTCCGCTCCGCGACATCCTGCTGCTGCGTTCCACCTACTGGCAGTACCAGGCGACCATCTCCCGGTCCACGGGTGCGGGCCTCTCGCCGGAGATCGTCCAGGCCCTGCAGGAGCAGATGGTGACGATCCGGGAGACGCTGGACGGGCTGCGCGTCGACCTGGACCAGGTGGCCCTCCGGCCGGACACCGAGGCCGCGTTCCAGGACTTCCAGGCCGCGATCCAGCTCTACGACGAGACCAGCGCCCAGATGGCCGAGATCGGCGCCGCCGGCGGTGACCCGTTGTCCCTGCTGCCCACGCTGATCGAGGCCGAGACGAACGCCATCGACGCGCTCACGGCGGCCAGCGACGCGCAGATCGCGGCCACCGAGGCCACCGTCCAGGAGGCCCGCGACGCCTACGCCGCAGCGCGCACGCTGACGCTCCTCGGCGTGGTGATCGGGTTCGCGGTCTCCGTCGCGCTGGCCGTGCTGGTGGCCCGCAGCGTGACCCGGCCGGTGGAGCGCATCCGCGAGGTGCTCGCCCAGGTGACCGCCGGTGACCTGCGGGTGCGCGCCGGCCGGACCGGTGGTGCCGAGCTCGGCCAGGTCGCGGAGTCGCTGGACGAGACGCTGGATGCGCTCGGTGGCGTGCTGAGCCTGGTGAACGACTCGGCCGGGCGGCTGGCGACGGCGTCCCTGCAGCTGAACGCGGGTGCGGAGGCCATGGCCGGCAACGCGCGCAACGCCGCGGGCCAGGCCGACGTCGTGGTGGCCTCGGCCGGCGAGGTCGCCGCCAGCGTGGACACGGTGTCGACCGGGTCGCAGCAGATGGAGGCGGCGATCCGGGAGATCAGCCGGAACGCCAGCGAGGCGTCGCGGGTGGCCGGGCAGGCCGTCGCGGTCGCGGAGAACACCACCCGCACGGTCGGGAAGCTGGGTGACTCCTCGCAGGAGATCGCCACGGTGGTGAAGCTGATCAACGGGATCGCCGAGCAGACGAACCTGCTGGCGCTGAACGCGACGATCGAGGCCGCCCGGGCCGGTGAGGCGGGCAAGGGCTTCGCGGTGGTGGCCAGTGAGGTGAAGGAGCTGGCGCAGGAGACCGCCCGGGCGACCGAGGACATCTCCCGCAGGGTGGAGGCGATCCAGGGCGACACCGCCGGCGCGGTCGACGCCATCGGGGAGATCAGCACCGTGATCGGCCAGATCAACGACTTCCAGGCCACGATCGCGGCGGCGGTGGAGGAGCAGACCGCGACCACCAACGAGATGAACCGCAACGTGGCCGAGGCGGCGGGCAGCTCGCGGAGCATCGCCACCGCGATCACCGGGCTGGCGGCCGGCACGGCGGAGACCAACCAGCGGGTCGCGGAGGCCCAGCAGTCCGCGGCCGAGCTGTCCCGGATGAGCGACGAGCTCCAGGAGGCGGTCAGCCGGTTCACCGTCTGACGGAGGGCCTCCCTCCCCGGGTCAGGACGGCCCGGGGAGGGGGGTCGTCCCCGCACGTCGCCGGGCCCGGCGCCGGTCACCGCACGCGCGGTGGCCGGCGCCGTCGTCGTCCCGGGCCGGCCGGGCAGCACCGCCCGGACCGTCGCGCCCGTCACGCCGGGTCAAGGAGTGGGCGCTGCTGCCGATCAGAGAGGAGCGGGCCGCACGGGCGCGCCGTGGGCAGAAGAGGGACAGATGGACGTCATGGCGCAGGGACCGGCAACCACCGAGTCGAGGGGGGCAGGGAGGTCCCTGGCCGGCCGGGTGGGGTTGCGCGGCCGACTGCTGCTGGCGATCTTCCTGGTGGCGCTGACCACCCTGACCGTCGGGCTGGTCGGCATCCAGCGGATGTCGACGCTCAGCGACAAGGCGGAGCAGGTGTACTCGGAGGGCGCCGTGCCGCTGGACGGGCTGCGCCAGTTGCAGGCCCAGTGGTGGCAGCTGCAGACCTACTCCGCTCGGACGAGCATCCCAACCCTGCCCGCCGAGACGCTCGCCGCTTCTGCCCAGGGCTTCACCGACGGGGTGGCGACCCTGGCCGAGCAGACCGCCGCCGTCGAGGAGATGCCGCTCACCCCGCAGACGCGGGCCGCCTTCGAGACCTTCAGTGCCGGGACGCAGGAGTACCTGTCCCTGCTCGCACAGCTCCAGCAGGCCCCGCCGGGGAACCGCGCGGTGACGGGCCCGATCATCCAGGCGATGACCGCCACCCAGGCCACCATCTCCGAGGCGCTGGTCGACGCCACGGCCGCTGCCGAGGAGGCGGCCGTGGGCGAGGCGCAGGAAGCCGAGGACGCCTACACCAGTGCGCGCACCCTCACGGTGGTGATCGTCGTGGTCGGGCTGCTCGTCTCCGTGCTGCTGGCCCTGCTCGTCGTCCGGTCGGTGATGCGCCCCGTGCAGCGGGTCCGTGAGGTGCTGGACCAGGTGGCCGACGGTGACCTGAGCGTCCGCGCCGGCGCCACCGGTGGTGCCGAGATCGGCGAGGTCGCCCGGTCGCTGGACTCGACCCTGGAGTCGCTCGGTGGGGTGCTCCGGCTGGTCAGCGACTCCGCCGGCCGGCTCGCGGTGGCCTCGCAGGCGCTGAACGACGGCGCCGCCGGCATGGCGCAGAGCGCCCGGGCGGCGACCGGCCAGGCCGACGTCGTCGTCAGCTCCGCCGGGGAGGTCGCCGCCAGCGTCGACACCGTCGCCACCGGCTCCCAGCAGATGGAGGCGGCGATCCGGGAGATCAGCCGGAACGCCAGCGAGGCGTCGCGGGTGGCCGGGCAGGCCGTCGCGGTCGCGGAGAACACCACCCGCACGGTCGGCAAGCTGGGTGACTCCTCGCAGGAGATCGCCACGGTGGTGAAGCTGATCAACGGGATCGCCGAGCAGACGAACCTGCTGGCGCTGAACGCGACGATCGAGGCCGCCCGGGCCGGTGAGGCGGGCAAGGGGTTCGCGGTGGTGGCCAGCGAGGTGAAGGAGCTGGCGCAGGAGACCGCCCGGGCGACCGAGGACATCTCCCAGCGCGTGGAGGCGATCCAGGCCGACACGGCCGGGGCGGTCTCGGCCATCGGGGAGATCAGCTCGGTGATCGGCGAGATCAACGACTACCAGGCCACCATCGCCGCGGCGGTGGAGGAGCAGACCGCGACCACCAACGAGATGAACCGCAACGTCGCCGAGGCGGCGGGCAGCTCGCGGAGCATCGCCACCGCGATCTCCGGGCTCGCGGCCGGCACCCAGCAGACCAACGAGGGCGTGGCGGAGGCGCAGCGCTCGGCCGCGGACCTGGCCCGGATGAGCGACGAGCTGCAGGAGGCCGTCCGGCGGTTCACCGTCTGAAGAAGGACCCCGCTTCCCCCCACCACCTCGCGAGCTCGGCGGCGGGCCCCTGAAGCGGGGCCGCGCCAGCACGTCCCGTGGACCCGGTGGGACGCCGGTCGCGTGCTCAGTCCGACAGCAGCCGCGCCCGGCGGACGGCGACCGCGGCCGACCGCGGGTCGTCCCGGGGGAGGAGCTCGGCCAGCCGGTCGTGCACCGCGCCGTCGTGCTCACCCAGGGGGTGGGTGCTGAAGCGGTGCAGCAGCTCCGCGTCGTCGGAGTCGAGCACCGCCCGACGCAGGCCGGCGGTGAGCTCGTCGCTCAGCTGCCGGATCTCCACCGCCTCCGACCGGGGCAGGACCGGCCCGCGGCACACGCTGAGGGCGGCGGTCAGCTGCCGGGCCGCCAGCGCCCGGCCCGCCGTGCCGAAGTCGCTCGCGACCTCGGCCACCAGCCGGTAGGGCCGGGTCTGCAGCAGGTCGGCGCCGACCACGGCGCGGAGCCGGCGGATCTCCCCGCGCACCGTCGTCTGGTTCCCCCGGTCGCCGTAGAGCAGCTGGGCGAGCTGCTCCCCGGTGAGGCCCTCGGGGTGCAGCGCCAGGGTGGTGAGCAGCTCCGCCAGGCGCAGCGGCAACGGGACCGAGCGGCCGGCGACGGACACCGTGGGCGTCTCGTTCCCGGTGCACCGCAGCGACACCGGGTGCTCGACCGGGGGGTGCGGTGAGCGGGACCTGCGGACGGCGGTGCGCAGCAGGCAGCCGTCGGTCAGCCGCTCGACCCGCGCCTCCCCGCCGTCGGGCAGCCGGACCAGGTCGGTGTCGTCGAGCTGGACCCGGGCCGGCCACCGGGCGGCGGGCTCGGCGGCCACCACCCGGCCGCTCGGCGTCACGAGGGCCCCGGCGTCGCCGATCGACCGCAGGTGCCGCTGCCGCAGGCGCTCGTCGGCGATGGCGAGCCGGACCCGCAGCTGGTCCTCGGCCAACCGGGCGGTGGCCGCCACCAGCTGGGCCAGGGCTGGGTACACCGTCTGCAGCGGCCCGCTGACGTCGAGGACGCCGATGATCGCCCCGGTCTCCGGGTCGTGCACGGGGGCGGCGATGCAGGTCCAGGAGTGGTACGTGCGGACGAGGTGCTCCGCCGAGTGGATCTGCACCGGGGTGCCGACGGCGAGGGCGGTGCCCATCGCGTTCGTCCCGATGGCGGCCTCGCTCCAGTCGGTGCCGGGGAAGAGCCCGACCCGGTCCGCCCGGCCGAGGAGGTCGCGGTCGCCGTCCCGCCACAGGACGTGACCGGCGGCGTCGGTGACGAGGACCAGGTGCACCGTCTCGTCCGCGATGCCCACCAGGGCGCTGCGCAGCAGCGGCATGACCACGTTCAGCGGGTGGGCGGCGCGCAGGTCGTCGAGTTCGTCCGGTGCGTGGACCACCGGCGGCGTCCGGCGCTCCGGGTCGATCTGCGCGGCGAGGCTCCGCGCCCAGGACGCGGAGATCATCGGCCGCGGCGCGTGGACGACGGTGTCCTGACCGAGCACCGCGTCGAAGGTCTCGGCGAGCGTCCGGGCGTGCCCGCGGGGGTCCTCACCGGCCGGGTGCCCCGCATGGACGGACATCGCACCCCCGGGCGGCCTCGCAGCGCAGGCGCCGGCAGTGGCGCCGGTGCGGATCATCGCTCACCCCCCGACCCCCGGCAACCACCGGCGGCGGCCCCGGCCGTGCCGGATGCAACGGAGAGGCAACGTGCGCTGTGTCACAGTCCCGGTCGATGGACGGACGAGGAGGGATGCGTCGATGAGCACCTCGCTGGACACCGGACTGACCACCGGGGACTACCCGCTGTCGGTCAACCGGCCGGAACTGCTCCGGACGCCGACGGGCAAGCCGATCACCGCGCTCACGATGGACGCGGTCGTGTCGGGCGAGCTGTCGGCCGAGGACCTGCGGATCGCCCCGGAGACCCTGGAGCTGCAGGCCCAGCTGGCCGATGCCAGCAACCGCCCGCAGCTGGCCATGAACTTCCGGCGGGCCGCGGAGATGTGCGCGATCCCCGACGCCGAGGTGCTCGGCATGTACAACGCGCTGCGCCCGCGCGCCTCCACCGCCGCCCAGCTCACCGAGCTGGCCGACCGCCTGCAGGGGACCTGGTCCGCGCCGGTGTGCGCGGCGCTCGTCCGCGAGGCAGCCGAGGTCTACGCCCGCCGCGACCTGCTCGCCCGGCCCGACGACGCCGGCTCCGAGGACGGAGAGGACACCCCATGACCGCCACCCAGCCGCGGCCGGCGGACCAGCCCCGGCACTCGCTGCGCACCGAGGTCCTGGAGGCCCGCCCGGTCAACCTCGACGGGTTCGTCGAGGAGTGGCCCGAGAAGGGCCTCGTCGCGATGGAGAGCGACTTCGACCCGGCGCCCAGCGTGCGCGTCGAGGACGGTCGCATCGTCGAGCTGGACGGCAAGCAGCGCGCCGACTTCGACTTCATGGACACCTTCATCGCCGACCACGCCATCGACGTGGCCTCCGCCGAGGAGTCCAACGCCCTCCCCTCGGCGGAGATCGCCCGGATGCTCATCGACCCGCGGGTGTCCCGGGACGAGGTCCTCGCGGTCACCCGTGGGCTGACCCCGGCGAAGGTCCTCGACGTCGTCAAGCTGATGAACGTCGTCGAGATCATGCAGGGGATGCAGAAGATGCGCGCCCGGCGCACCCCGGCCAACCAGGCGCACTCCACCAGCGCCCGGGACAACCCCATCCAGGTCGCCGCGGACGCGGCGGAGGGGGCGCTGCGCGGCTTCGCCGAGCTGGAGACGACGCTCGGCGTCGTCCGCTACGCGCCCCTGGTGGCGATCGCGCTGCAGGTGGGCGCCCAGGTCGGCCGCGGCGGCGTGCTCACCCAGTGCGCGCTGGAGGAGGCCACCGAGCTCGAGCTCGGCATGCGCGGCATCACCGCCTACGCCGAGACGATCTCGATCTACGGCACCGAGTCGGTGTTCATCGACGGCGACGACACCCCGTGGTCCAAGGCGTTCCTCGCCTCCGCCTACGCCTCCCGCGGGATCAAGATGCGCTTCACCTCCGGCACCGGCTCGGAGGTGCAGATGGGCAACGCCGAGGGCAAGTCGATGCTCTTCCTGGAGATCCGCTGCATCCTGATGGCCAAGGGAGCCGGGGTGCAGGGCCTGCAGAACGGCTCGATCAGCTGCATCGGGGTGCCCGGCGCCGTCCCCGGTGGGCTGCGCGCGGTGGCCGCGGAGAACCTGGTGGCCAGCATGATGGACCTGGAGTGCGCCTCCGGGAACGACCAGTCGTTCTCCCACTCGGCGATGCGCCGGACCGCCCGGATGATGCCGCAGCTGCTGCCCGGCACCGACTTCGTCTGCTCCGGCTACTCGGCGGTGCCGAACGCGGACAACATGTTCGCCGGGTCGAACTTCGACACCGAGGACTACGACGACTGGAACACCATCCAGCGCGACTTCCAGGTCGACGGCGGGCTGCGGCACGTGCGGGAGGACGAGATCCTGCTCGCCCGGGGCAAGGCGGCCCGGGCGCTGCAGGCGCTGTTCGCCCACCTGGACCTGCCGGCGGTCACCGACGAGGAGGTGGAGGCCGCGACCTACGCCAACTCCTCCGCCGACTACCCGTTCCGCGACGTGCTCGCCGACCTCAAGGGCGCCCAGGCGGTCATGGACCGGGGCATCACCGGCCTGGACCTGGTCAAGGGGCTGGAGGCCGGCGGGTTCTCCGACGTCGCCGAGAACCTGCTGACCGTGCTGCGCCAGCGGGTCTCCGGGGACCTGCTGCAGACCTCCGCGGTGCTCACCGCCGACTTCACCCCGCTGTCGGCGATCAACGACCCGAACGACTACGCCGGCCCCGGCACCGGCTACCGCCTGCAGGGCGAACGCTGGGCGGAGCTGAAGAAGCTGCGGCACGTCACGTCCGCGACCGACCCCGAGAGCGAGGTGGGCTGAGATGACGACCGCCGCCCCCGACCGCACCGTCCGGCTCCGCGAGCTGTCCCCGGCGATGCGGGGCACCCGCCCCGACGAGGTGGTCATCGCCGTCTCCCCGGCCTTCGCCGGGCACTTCACCAAGACGATCGTCGACGTCCCGCACGCCGAGGTGCTGCGCCAGCTGATGGCCGGCATCGAGGAGCAGGGCGTGGCCTCCCGGCTGGTCCGGGTCCGGGAGACCGCGGACCTGGCGGCGATCGCACACCTCGGCGCCAAGCTGTCCGGCTCCGGCATCGCCGTCGGCGTGCTGTCCCGCGGGACGACGATGATCCACCAGAAGGACCTCGCCCGGCTGAGCAACCTGGAGCTGTTCCCGCAGTCGCCGCTGCTGGACCCGGCGGTGTTCCGCATGATCGGGTCCAACGCCGCGCAGTACGCCAAGGGGGAGTCGCCCCAGCCGGTGCCCACGCGCAACGACCAGATGGCCCGACCCCGCTGGCAGGCCAAGGCCGCGCTCCTGCACCTCAAGGAGTTCGAGTGCATCGAGACCGGCCGGAGCCCGGTGGAGGTCGAGGCCGTCTTCGAGCCGGCCCCCGTGGGCTGAGGTGGGGGCGCCCGGCCACGACCCGTCGTCGGCCCGGCTGGTCGTCGGCGTCGACATCGGCAACTCGACGACCGAGGCCTGCCTGGCCAGCCTCGCTCCGGACGGGTCGGTGACCTACCTGGGCGCCGACCTGACCCGCACCACCGGCGTCAAGGGCACCCCGGACAACACCGCCGGCGCGCTCCGGGTGGTCCGCGACGTGCTCGCGCGGGCCGGACGGCGGCCCGAGGAGGTGCACACCGTCCTGCTCAACGAGGCCACCCCGGTGATCAGCGGCCTGGCGATGGAGACCATCACCGAGACGATCATCACCGAGTCCACGATGATCGGGCACAACCCGACGACCCCGGGCGGGCAGGGGCTCGCGGTGGGCACCACCGTGGCGATCGCCGACCTGGCGGGGCACCCCCCGGGCGAACCGGTGGTCTGCGTGGTGCCGGTCGAATGGGACTTCGACGACGTCGCGCGGGTGGTCAACGCCGCCGTCGCCCGCGGGGTGGCAGTGGTGGCCGCCGTCCTCGCCGGGGACGACGCCGTGCTGGTCACCAACCGGCTGGACTTCCCGGTGCCGGTCGTCGACGAGGTGCGCGCGGTCGAGAAGGTGCCGCTGGGCATGCTGGCCGCGGTCGAGGTGGCCGCACCGGGCCGGACCATCCGCACGCTGTCGGACAGCTACGGGCTGGCCTCGGTGTTCGGCCTGGACCCCGACCAGACCCGGGCGGTCTCCCCGGTGGCCCGCGCACTCACCGGGAACCGGTCGGCGGTGGTGGTGCGCACCCCGTCCGGCGACGTCACCGACCGGCGGATCCCGGTCGGGGAGCTGGTGCTGCGCGGCGCGGGGCGGGAGCTCCGCGTCGACGTCGACGCCGGGGCCGAGGCGATCATGGCCACCGTCGCCCGCCTCCAGCCGCTGGACGACGTGCACGGGGAGCCGGGCACCCACGTCGGCGGGATGCTCGCCCAGGTCCGGGACACGATGACCGACGTGCTGCACGACGCCGACGGGTCGGCGGAGCCGGCGGCGATCGCCATCCGCGACGTCCTGGCGGTGGACACCTTCGTGCCCGCCGAGGTGCGCGGCGGGCTGGCCGGTGAGGTCGCGCTGGAGAACGCCGTGGCGCTAGCGGCGATGGTGCGGACCAGCCGCAGCCGGATGCAGCTGGTCGCCGACCAGGTGTCCGCCGCGCTCGGGGCCCGGGCGGAGATCGGCGGGGTCGAGGGGGAGATGGCCGTGGGCGGGGCGCTGACCACCCCCGGCGTCGACCGGCCGGTCGCCGTCCTGGACCTCGGCGGCGGGTCGACCGACGCCGCGCTGATGACCCGGGACGGGGTGTGCACCGCCGTCCACGTGGCCGGCGCCGGGGAGCTGGTGACCAAGCTGATCGACTCCGAGCTGGCGCTGGGGGACCGGGAGGTCGCCGAGGGCGTCAAGTGGCACCCGCTGGCCAAGGTGGAGAGCTTCTTCCACCTGCGGCACGAGGACGGCACGGTGCAGTTCTTCGACCACCCGTTCCCGCCGCAGGTCTTCGCCCGCGTCGTGGTGATGACGCCGGACGGCCCGGTGCCCGTCGACACCCGGCACGGCCTGGACCACGTCCGCCGGGTGCGCCGGGCGGCCAAGAGCCGGGTCTTCGTCGTCAACGCCGTCCGGGCGCTGCGGCAGGTCGCGCCCGGGGGCGACCTGCGGGCACTGGACTTCGTGGTGCTGCTGGGCGGCTCGGCGCTGGACTTCGAGATCCCCGAGCTGATCGCCGACGAGCTGGCGCCCTACGGCATCGTCTGCGGCACCGGCAACGTGCTGGGCACCCAGGGCCCGCGCACCGCCGTGGCCTCGGGACTGGTCCGGTCCCACGCGGCCGCGATGTCGTGCCCGGCCGGCTGAGCGGCGCCGCAGCGCGGCCGGCCGTCCTGGTGCACCGTCCCCCGGGTGCGCCGGCCGCGGTGCTGCGCGAGGTGCGCGCCGGCGCGGAGGAGGAAGGCGTGCCCACCGACGTCGTCGACGTGCCGGGCCGGCCGGCCGACGCCGTCGGGCTGGCGCACGCGGCCGCCCGGGCCTCGCAGCTGGAGGTGGGCATCGGCGTCGACGACGACGGCGCGGTCGCGGTGCACCACGGCAAGCTGCCCGCGCACGGCCCGGCCGCGACCACGGGCCGGGACGCCGGGCCCGGGGACTGGCGGCGGGCCGGCCGGGTCGCGGCCCGGATCGTGAAGGGCCTGCCGTTGAGCTGAGCCGGGACCAGCTGAGCCGGGACCAGCTGGGCCGGGACCAGCTACGCCGGGATCGGCTGGGCCGGGATCGGCTGGGCCGGGATCGGCTGGGCCGGGATCGGCTGGGCCGGGATCGGCTGGGCCGGGATCACAGGTACTGGCCGCCGCCGGGCCGGTGCTCCTGGGCCGGCGCACCCGGCGGGAGGGCCTTGCGACGCATCTCCTCCAGCTGGGCGCGGGCGGCCATCTGCTGGGCGAAGAGCGCGGTCTGGATGCCGTGGAAGACGCCCTCCAGCCAGCCGACCAGCTGGGCCTGGGCGATCCGCAGCTCGGCGTCCGAGGGGGTCTCGCCCTCGGTGAACGGCAGCGTGATCCGGTCCAGCTCCTCGCGCAGCTCGGGGGCCAGCCCCTGCTCGAGCTCGCGGATCGAGGAGGCGTGGATGTCGCGCAGCCGGTTCCGGCTGGCGTCGTCCAGGGGCGCCGCCCGCACCTCCTCGAGCAGCTGCTTGATCATCGTGCCGATCCGCATGACCTTGGCCGGCTGCTCGACGAGGTCGCCGACCCCGGCCATGCTGCCCTCGTCGCCGTCGGACAGGGTCATGCCCCCGACCGGCTGACCGTCCGGGCCCACGACGAGGACCTGCTGGGGACGGGGCTCACCGGTGCCTGGTGCTGTCATGCCCCCATCCTGCCCCGGCGCCGTCCGGTGCCGCCGGGTACCCGACGCCAGCGGCGCCCGCGGGCGCGGGCGGAGGCGCACCGGCGGGCGCCGCGGAGGCGGACCGATGGGCACAGCCGGAGGAACTACGCTCCCCGCCATGTCGTCGGGGGAGGGCCAGCTGGACGTGGCCCGCGTCCGGGGCCTGTTCCCCGGGCTGTCCGACGGCCTCGTGCACGCCGACGGACCCGGCGGCGCGCTGGTCCCGGAGAGCGTGGTGCGCGCCGTCTCCCAGGCGATGCGGGTGCCGATCGCCGGCCGGGGCGGCGTCTTCGCCTCCTCCGCCCGGGCCGAGCAGCTGGTCGCCGGCGCGCGGTCCGCGGTGGCCGATCTGGTGGGCGGCTCGCCTGCCGGCGTCGTCCTCGGACCGAACCTGACCACGCTGACGTACGGCGTCGCCCGGGCGCTGGCCAAGCACTGGGGTCACGGCGACGAGATCGTGGTCAGCCGGCTAGACCACGACGCCAACATCCGCCCGTGGCTGCAGGTCGCCGCCGCGCTCGGGATGACCGTGCGGTGGGCCGAGGTGGACATCGAGACCGGGGAGCTGCCGGACTGGCAGTACGACGAACTGGTCACCGCCCGCACCCGGCTGGTCGCCGTCACCGCGGCCAGCAGCGCGATCGGCACCCGTCCCGACGTCGCCGCGATCGCCGAGCGGGCGCACCGGGTCGGGGCGCTGGTCGTCGTCGACGCCGCCCACGCCGCGCCGCACGCCCCGCTGGACGTCGACGAGCTGGGTGCGGACTTCCTCCTGCTGTCGGCCTACAAGTGGTGCGGCCCGCACGTCGGCGCGCTGGTCGCCCACCCGGGGCTGCTCGAGGAGCTGGAGCCGGACAAGCTGCTGCCCGCATCCGAGCGGGTGCCCGACCGGTTCGAGACGGGCGCGCCGCCGTTCGAGCTCTACGCCGGAGTGGCGGCCTCGGTCGACCACCTGGCGGCGCTCTGCCTCGAGGCCACCGGCACGCGGCGGGAACGGCTGCGCACCTCGATGGCCGCGGTGAGCCGCTACGAGGAGCAGCTGTTCACCCGGCTGGACGCCGCGCTGCGGTCGATGGCCCACGTGCAGGTGCTGGGCGACCCGGGGTGGACGACGCCGACGCTGTCCTTCACCGTCGACCGGCTGCGCCCCCGGCAGGCGGCCACCGAGCTGGCCCGCAACGGCGTCTGTGCCTGGGACGGCGACTTCTACTCCCGGGAGCTGTTCGACGCGATCGGGGTCAACGAGGCCGGCGGCGCGGTGCGACTGGGCCTGATGCACTACAACACCGCCGAGGAGGTCGACCGCCTCGTCGAGGCCGTCGCCGACCTGCGCTGACGGACCCGTCGCCGACGGCCAGCACTGTGCGCTGAGGACCCGTCCCGCGCTCGGAGTGGGCTCTCAGCGCACAGCGCTCGGGTGCGGGCGGCGTCGGCCGCGAGCGGCGTCAGCCGGGGAGCAGCAGGACCTTGCCGATGTGGCCGCTGGACTCCAGCAGCGCGTGCGCCTCGCCGGCCCGGGACATCGGCAGCCGGCGGTCCACGATCGGCCGGACGACGCCCCGCTCGACGTCGGGCCACACGTCGTGCCGCACCGCCGCCACGATCTCGGCCTTGCCGCCGGGCCCGGTCGCCGGCCGCGAGCGCAGCGTGGTGGCGTGCACCGAGCCGCGCTTGCGCATCAGCTTGCCCAGATCGATCTTGGCCTTGGTGCCGCCCTGCATGCCGATGCCGACCAGCCGGCCGCCGGTGGCCAGCACGTCGAGGTTCCGGGCCAGGTACTTGGCCCCGATGATGTCCAGGACGACGTCCGCCCCGTGCCCGTCGGTGGCCTCCCGGACCACCTCGACGAAGTCCTGCTCGCGGTGGTCGACCAGGATCTCGGCGCCGAGCTCGCGGCAGAAGGCCAGCTTCTCCGGGCTGCCGGCCGTCGTCGCCACCCGGGCACCGGCGCGCCGGGCGAGCTGGATCGCCATCGTGCCGATGCCGCTGGACCCGCCGTGCACCAGGAAGACCTCGCCGGCCCGCAGCCTGGCGAGCATGAACACGTTGGACCAGACCGTGCAGACCACCTCCGGCAGCGCCGCGGCGGTGGCCAGCTCGACGCCGGCCGGGCGGGGGAGCAGCTGCCCGGCCGGGACGGCGACCCGCTCGGCGTACCCGCCACCGGACAGCAGCGCGCACACCTCGTCGCCCACCGACCAGCCGGTCACCTCGGCGCCGACCTCGCTGATCACGCCGCTGCACTCCAGGCCGAGGACCTCGCTGGCGCCCGGCGGGGCCGGGTAGTGCCCCTGGCGCTGCAGGGTGTCGGCGCGGTTCACCGCGGTGGCGGCCACGTCGACCAGCACCTCACCGGGCCCGCAGACCGGGTCGGGCACCTCACCCCAGCCGAGCACCTCGGGGCCGCCGGGGGAGGAGATCGTCACCGCACGCATGCCCCGACCCTAGAAGGACCCCCGTGCCCCCCGCTCCTCGCAAGCTCGCAGCGTGGCCCTGCACGGGGGCCGGAAGAACCTCGGCCGCGACGATCACGGAGCGCTGGTGACGACACGCGGCCGGTCAGCCGCGTGCCGCCACGCCCGCTCCATGATCGTCGCGGGGGTGGACCTCAGCGGTTCTTGAGGTCCTTGCGGAGGATCTTGCCGGCCATGGACTTCGGCACCTGGTCGATGAACTCGACCAGCCGGATCTTCTTGTGCGGGGCGACGTGCTCGGCCATGTAGGCCTTGATGTCGTCCTCGCTGATCTCCGAGCCCGGCGCCCGGACGACGAAGGCCTTGGGCAGCTCCTCGCCGCTCTCCTTGTCCAGCACCCCGATGACCGCGGCGTCGGCGATCTGCGGGTTGTTGAGCAGCACGGCCTCCAGCTCGGCCGGGGCCACCTGGTAGCCCTTGTACTTGATCAGCTCCTTGACCCGGTCGACCACGGTGTAGCGGCCCTCGTCGTCGACGATCGCCACGTCACCGGTGTGCAGCCAGCCCTCGCCGTCCAGCGTCTCGGCGGTGGCCTGCGGGTTGTTCAGGTAGCCCTTCATCACCTGCGGCCCGCGCACCCACAGCTCGCCGCGCTCGCCGGGGGCGGCGTCCTCGCCGGTGGCCGGGTCGATCAGCCGACACTCGGTGTTGGGCAGCGCGTAGCCGACCGTGCCCTTCGGGGTGGGGCCGGCGCCGGCCGGCTCCAGGCCCACCTCGGGGGTGGTGTGCGAGACCGGCGACAGCTCGGTCATGCCGTAGCCCTGCCCGACGCTGACGCCCTCGCTCGCGCCCTTGCGGAGCCGGTCCTGGGCGGCCTGGGCCAGCGACTCGTCCAGCGGCGCGGCACCGGAGGTGATGCTGCGCAGCGAGGAGAGGTCGAACTGGTCGACCATCGGGTGCTTGGCCAGCGCCAGCACGATCGGTGGGGCGACGAACGCCCGGGTGATCTTCTGGTCCTGGACGACCCGGAGGAACTGCTCCAGGTCGAACCGCGGCAGGGTGACGACGGCGCCGCCCCACTGCAGGCCCTGGTTCATCAGCACGGTCAAACCGTAGATGTGGAAGAACGGCAGGACGGCGATGATCCGCTCGTTGCCCTCGTCGACGCCGGCCAGCGGGCGGGACTGGGTCACGTTGGCCACCAGGTTGCGGTGGGTGAGCATGACGCCCTTGGGCAGCCCCGTGGTGCCGCTGGAGTACGGGAGCGTGATCAGGTCCTCGGCCGGGTCGATGTCCACCTGCACGGCGGGGGCGTCGGCGGTGATCAGGTCGCGCAGCGAGGCGTGGCCCTCGGCGCCGTCCATGACGATGACCTCGTCGACCGGCGACTTCTCCGTCGCCGCCAGCGCGCGGTCCAGGAACGGCGAGACGGTGACCAGCACCTTCGCGCCGGAGTCCTTGAGCTGGAAGGCGATCTCCTCCGGCGTGTACAGCGCGTTGACCGGGCTGATCACGCAGCCGGCCGCGGCGATGCCGTGGAAGACCACCGGGTACCAGATCGTGTTCGGGCTGAAGACGGCGACGACGTCGCCCTTGCGCAGGCCCCGGGCGTGCAGCGCGGCGGCGACCCGCTCGACGTAGAAGGCGAGCTCACCGTGGGTGATCGTCTCGCCGGAGAGGCCGTCGATCAGCGCGGGGCGGTCGGCGCGTTCGGCGGCGCCGCCCAGCACGAACTGCGGTACCGACAGCTCGGGGATCTCGACATCGGGATAGCGACTGGCGAACGCCACGGGTCCTCCTCGACTCAGGTGCGGTGACGCCAGTCTCACATTCGGCGTGTCGCGCGCCACACCCGGGCTACCCGCCGGTAGCTCCGAGGGGTCATCACCGCCGGAGGCGACTGGTCATCACCGCCGGAGGCGACGGGTCATCGCGGCCAGAGCACCGACTGGGTGCAGCGGAACAGCGCCAGCGTCTTCCCGGTGGCCTCGGCGGTCACCACGGCGTCCCAGACCTGCGTCGTCCGGCCGGCGTGCACGTTCGTGGCGACGGCGGAGATGCGGCCCTTCCGGGCGGTGCTCAGGTGGTTGCTCTTCAGCTCGATGGTGGTGAAGCCGCTGGACCCCTCGGGCAGCAGCGCCCGGGTCGGCAGGCCGCAGCTGGTGTCGGCGAGGGTCACCACGGTGCCGGCGTGCAGGTAGCCGTTGGGCGCCAGCAGCTCGGGCCGGACGTCCAGGTGGGAGGTGAGCCGGCCCGGCTCGTGGGTGTCGACGACGATGCCGAGCAACCCGGGGAAGGTGCCCGGCAGCAGGTCGTTGAGCTCGTCGGCGGTGTGGAACCCGGTGGCGGCCATGCCCGCAACGTAGCGATCCCGGACGCATTCCCCGTCACCGGCCGACGGCCTCTCTCCAGGGGCCCGCCGCGAGCCTGCGAGGCGTGGGGTCAGGCCCCGTCCCGAGGCTCGCCCCGAGCTCGCGAGGGGTGAGGAGGACGGGGTCCTCCCACCTTCGTCAGGCCAGGCCGCGGGTGGTGCGGGCCGGCGGCCGGTCGCCGCGGATCGAGGCCACCATGTCCAGCGTCTGCCGGGTGGCGGCGACGTCGTGCACCCGGAACACCCGGGCGCCCAGCCACGCGCTCACCGCGGTCGCGGCGAGGGTGCCGGTCAGCCGCTGGTCCACCGGCAGGTCGAGGGTCTCCCCGACGAAGTCCTTGTTCGACAGCGCCACCAGCACCGGCCAGCCGGTGGCGACCAGCTCGTCGAGCCGCCGGGTGGCCTCCAGCGAGTGCCGGGTGTTCTTGCCGAAGTCGTGCCCGGGGTCGATCAGCACCCGCTCGGGGTCGACGCCGGCGGCCACCGCGGCCTCGGCGAGCGCCGTCGTCCGCCGGATGACGTCGGCGACCACGTCGTCGTAGGTCACCCGGTGCGGCCGGGTGCGGGGCGGGAGGCCGCCGGCGTGGGTGCAGACGATGCCCGCGCCGGCCTCGGCGGCGACGTGCGCGAGCTGCGGGTCGACCCCGCCCCAGGCGTCGTTGACCACGTCGGCGCCGGCGGCCAGCGCCTCCCGGCCGACCTCGGCCCGCCAGGTGTCGATGGAGATCGGCAGCTGCGGGTGGGCCGCCCGGATCGCCGCGACCAGGTCCACGGTCCGGCGGATCTCCTCGGCCGGGTCCACCTCCGCGCCGGGGGCGGCCTTCACCCCACCGACGTCCACCATGTCCGCGCCCTCGGCGACCACCTGGTCGACCCGGGCCAGCGCCGCGTCCAGCCCGAAGGTGGCGCCGCCGTCGTAGAACGAGTCCGGCGTGCGGTTCACGATCGCCATGACGACCAGCCCGCCGTCGGGGACGTCGAGGGGGCCGATGCGCAGCACCGGGACAGCCAACCACGCCATGATCTGCGGTCATGACCGACTTCGTGCACGCCCCCGAGCGCGTCGACCCGCCGTACCGGGACGCCGAACGCCCCGCGGTGCGGGCCTGGCTGGAGTACCAGCGGGGCACCCTGCTGACCAAGTGCGCCGGGCTGACGCCCGAGCAGCTGGGGGAGCGGTCGGTGCCGCCGTCGTCGATGAGCCTGCGCGGGCTGGTCCGGCACATGACCGAGGTGGAGCGGGGCTGGTTCCGGAAGGTGCTGGACGGCCAGGACCGCGCCCTCCTCTACTGCTCGGACGACGACCCGGACGGCGACTTCGACGGCGTGGGCCGGGACGCCGGCGATGCGGACACGGTGGCCGCGGAGTTCGCCCGGTTCGCCGAGGAGTGCCAGGTCAGCCGGGACGTCGCCGACGGCTTCGACGCACTGGACGACCTGGGCCGGGGCCGCACCAGCCGCAGTGGGGAGCAGGTCTCGCTGCGCTGGGTGTACCTGCACATGATCGAGGAGTACGCGCGGCACAACGGCCACGCCGACCTGCTCCGCGAGCGCATCGACGGCGCCACCGGTGAGTGATCCCAGACCCCACCGACATGGCCATTCTGGTGGGGCGTGGGATCACAGTCCGCCCGGCAGACTGGCCGGGTGACCGTGGTCCCGCCCGCCCCCACCCGCGTCGTCCCGCCCTCCTCCGACGGCGAACGGGCCGCGCTGGCGGCCTGGCTGGACTTCCACCGGGTGACCCTGCTGACCAAGTGCGCCGGCCTCACCCCGGAGCAGCTGGGCGAGCGCGCCATCCCGGAGTCGGCCCTGAGCCTGCGCGGCCTGCTGCGGCACCTGACCGACGTCGAGCGCTACTGGTTCACCCGGGTGGTCGCCGGGCGCGATGCGCCGACGGTCCACTGGACCGAGGAGGAGGACGCGGAGTTCACCGGGGTGGGGGCCGACGGCGACGACCCGGCCACCGCCGTCCCGGCGGAGCTGGCTGCCTTCACCGCCGAGGTCGAGGCCAGCCGGGCGGTCGCCGCCGGGCACGGCTCGCTCGACGACCTCAGCGCCGGCCTGCGGTACGGCGAGCAGGTGACGTTGCGCTGGGTGTACCTGCACATGATCGAGGAGTACGCCCGGCACAACGGCCACGCCGACCTGTTGCGCGAACGCATCGACGGCGCAACCGGCTGGTAGCCCCGGACCACCGAAATGGCCATTTCGGTGGGCCGGGCAGTTCAGCGGATGGCGCCCCAAGGGAGGACGGCGTGCACGCCGACGACCTGGTTGACCACCTGGGTGACCCGCAGGTCGACCGCGACACTCGCCAGGGCGAGGGCGTCGGAGCGGCCGATGCCGTGCAGCGCGGCCATGACGTCGAGCATCGCGTCCAGCGCGATCGCCATCGCCTCGTCCAGGTCGTCGGCCACGCCCATGGTCACCCAGCCGGCGGGGGTCCGGGCCACGGGTGTGGTGACCGGGGCGCCGAAGAGGTCCGGCAGCACGTCCAGGGTCAGGTCGACGGCGTCCATCGGGCACTCGATCGCCGTCCCGGCCACCTCGCCGTCCCCCTGCGCGGCGTGCCCGTCGCCGACCGACAGCAGGGCGCCGGGCACCGTCACCGGCAGGTAGAGCGTCGCGCCGGCGACCAGCTCGCGGCAGTCGATGTTCCCGCCGTGCCAGTACGGCGGGATCGTCGAGTGCTGGCCGGGCTCGGCCGGCGGCACGCCCATCACGCCGAGGAACGGCCGCAGCGCCACCGAGTGCCCGGCCTGGTTGCGGCCGATCCCGGCGGTGCCGTCCAGCGTCCAGCGGTGGACGACGGGCGCCGCGGTCACGCCCAGCCGCTCGTTCAGCGCGGTCGACCGCAGCCCGCAGTACGTCGTCCCGAAGGCACCCGGGACGACGTCGTCGATGCGGACGGCGAGCACCTGCCCCGGCATGGCGCCCTCGACGCAGACCGGGCCGGTGAGCGCGTGCCCGGCCGCCGGGTCGTGCGCCGGGTGCCGGGGCCGCTCGGCCAGGTCCGCCACGGTGTCCCCGCCGGTGTACGGCCCGGTCGACCAGCCGGAGTCCAGCGTGCCGATGCGCACCGTCGTCCCCGGCTGGACGGTCAGGGCCGGCGGGAGCGAGGGGTCCCAGTGCCCGTGCAGCGTGCGCTCGTCGGGCAAGAGGACGTGCCGGGGCTCCATGCCCCCATCCTGCCGGGGGGCAGAAATGGCCATTTCTGCCCCCCGGGGGATCAGAGCAGGGCCTGCTGGACCAGGGGGCGGAGGTGGCTGCGCACCGGCAGCGTGCTGGAGGGCAGCAGCTGCGTGTAGAAGGTGACCGTCAGGTCCTCCACCGGGTCGACGTAGAACTCCGTGGAGGCCGCCCCGCCCCAGCTGTACGTGCCCACGCTGGACACCCCGCCGTAGCGCACCGGGTCCAGCACCATGGAGAACCCCAGCCCGAAGCCGACGCCGCGCAGCGGGGTCTCGGCGTACAGCGGCCGGCCGGCGGACTCCAGGTCCGCACCGCCGGGGAGGTGGTTGCGCACCATGTGCGCCACGGTGCGGGACCCGAGAACCCGGCCGGCGTCCGGGTCGTCACTGACCGAACCGCCGCGGCGCAGCATCTCCACGAACCTCAGGTAGTCACCCGCCGTGGAGACCAGCCCGCCGCCGCCGGACAGGAAGGTGGGCTTGCGCAGCGCGGCCTGGGCGAACGGGGCCGGCAGCAGCGTCACCCCGGGCCCGTAGAGCTGGGCGAGGGAGTCGGCGTCGTCCTCGGGGCGCAGCCCGAAGGAGGTCTCGGTCATGCCCAGCGGCCCGAACACCCGCTCGGCGAACACCTCGTCCAGCGGCTTGCCGGCGACGACCTCGACCAGCCGGCCGAGCACGTCGGTGGAGACGCCGTAGTTCCACTCGGTGCCCGGCTGGAACAGCAGCGGCATCTCCGCGAACTGGCGCACCACCTCGGCCGAGTCCGCGCCGGGCGGCGTGCCCCACTCGTGGCCGCGCAGCCGGTACAGCCCGTCGACCGGGTGGGCGTGGTGGAAGCCGTAGGTGAGCCCGGAGGTGTGCGTCAGCAGGTGCCCCACCCGGATCGGCTCCAGCAGCGGCAC
Source organism: Modestobacter marinus (assembly GCF_011758655.1). Taxonomy (NCBI): domain Bacteria; kingdom Bacillati; phylum Actinomycetota; class Actinomycetes; order Geodermatophilales; family Geodermatophilaceae; genus Modestobacter; species Modestobacter marinus. The sequence goes on along the minus strand of NZ_JAAMPA010000001.1, from coordinate 979,745 downwards.
GGTCACCGGCTTCTGCGCCGGGCCGGCGGTCCAGACCCGGGTCTCGGCGAACTCGGGCAGCCAGCGGCTGATCGGGTCGGTGAGCTCGAAGGCGCCCTCCTCGTACAGCGACATCGCCGCGACCGAGGTGACCGGCTTGGTCATCGAGTAGATCCGCCAGCGGGTGTCGTCGGTGACCGGGCGGCCGGCCTCGACGTCGCGCTGACCGTGCCGGCCGACGTGCACCAGCCGGCCGTGCCGGGCGACGGTGACCAGGAACCCGGGCAGCTGGCCCTCGTCGACGTAGCGGGCCAGCCGGTGGTCCAGGCGCTGCAGCCGGGCGGCGTCCAGCCCGACCTCCGCCGGGTCGGTGGTCACGGACAGGTCGGTCTGCACAGCCGTCACGCGGGCGCTCCGCTCGTCACGGGCCCCGCTCCCCGATGAGCGGCGCCCCCGCCGGGCATCCTGGCACGGGGTGCCAGGAGCGCGACGGGGGCGCCGGGGTGCTGCTCGGTGCGGCCCTGCGGGAGGGCCCGCGGTCAGGAGACCGGGACGGCGGCAGCGGCCTTCTTCAGGTTGGAGCCGGCGGTCACCTTGGCGGTGTGCGCAGCGGCGATCTCGATCGACTCGCCGGTCTGCGGGTTGCGGCCGGTGCGGGCCGAACGCTGCGAGCGCTCGACGGTCAGCAGGCCGGGGACGGCCACCTTGTCGCCCCGGGTGATGGCGTCGACGAGCTCCTCCTGGAGCCCGTTGAGCACCGAGTCGACGGTCGACGCCGGGACGTCGGCGCGCTTGGAGATGGCGGAGACGAGTTCGGCCTTGTTCATGGTGTTCCTCTCGCGTGGGTGGAGCAGCCCACCCCGGTGCGGGGTGGGCGCAGACGTGGTGTCGCGCCTGGTCGACCGGGCATCGCCCGGCCGTCCTGGTGGACCTCCGAGTCTCCACCGTGCCAACTCGCTGGACACAGGTGTGCAGCGGGGGCCCGGTGGGCGGATCTGGCCGACCCCGTCGTCGACCAGGAACGCCGGGCACGTTGCCATGCCGACCTGGGTGTTGGCGAGCCGGAAGCCCGGATTCCCGGGGTTTTCCTGCTCGCTGGTCACAACCGTCACGTCCCCGGGCCGCGTCGCCTCGGCGCGCGACGTCCCGTCGGCCGTCCTAGCGTTGGGGCCATGCCTCAGCTCCCCGGGACCGATCTGACCGTCAGCGACCTCTGCCTGGGTGGCAACGTCTTCGGCTGGACGGCGGACGAGCCGACGTCCTTCGCCCTGCTCGACCGCTTCCTCGACGCCGTCCCCAGCACCCAGTCGCCGTTCGTGGACACCGCCGAGATGTACGGCAACGGCGTCTCCGAGACGATCCTCGGCAACTGGATGGCCGAGCGCGGGGTGCGCGACCGGCTGGTCGTGGCCACCAAGGCCTCGCCAGGGGAGAAGGAGCACCCGCTGTCGGCCCCGGAGATCCGGGCGGCGGCCGAGCGTTCGCTGCGCAACCTGCAGGTCGACACCATCGACCTCTACTACGCGCACTACGACGACGAGACGACGCCGCTGGAGGAGACGCTCACCGCCTTCGACGAGCTGGTGCAGGCCGGCAAGGTCCGGTACGCGGCGGCGTCGAACTACTCGGCGAAGCGGCTGACCGAGGCGCTGGACACCGCCCAGCAGCTCGGCGTGACCGGGTACGTGGCGCTCCAGCCGCACTACAACCTGATGGAGCGCGAGGTCTACGAGGCCGAGCTGGCCGCCGTGGTGACCGAGCGCGGGCTGGGGTCGATGCCCTACTTCGGGCTGGCGCGCGGCTTCCTGACCGGCAAGTACCGGGCCGGGGAGACGATCGACTCGCCGCGGGCCAAGGGCGCGGCGAAGTACGTGGGGGAGAAGGGCGACCGGGTGCTGTCCGCGCTGGCCGAGGTGGCCGAGGCGCACTCCGTCACCGGTGCCGCGGTGGCGCTGCGCTGGCTGGCCGACTCCCCCGCGGTCACCGCGCCGATCGCCAGCGGCCGCTCGGTCGAGCAGCTGGCCGACCTGCTGCCGATGCTGGACCTGGTGCTCACCGACGACGAGCGGCAGCGCCTCACCGACGCCAGCGCGTGAACCGGGTGGGTCGCCGCAGGCGGCCCACCCGGTTCATCGGCCCTGCTGCAGGGGCCCGCGGCGCGCGGAGCGTGTCGCGGGGGGCAGCAGGGTCCTTCGTCAGACCGCGACCAGGTGGGCGCGGACCTGCTCGACGAGCTCGGGCGGGATGCTGCCCAGCCCGTGGTCGGTGGTCGCGTGCGCCGCGACCTGACCGAGGACGGCGTCCTCGTCGGGGCCGGTGAACGTCATGGTGCAGCCGGGGACGACGTCCCCGCAGGCGAATGCCTTCATGTGGGCTCCAGTGCGCTGGTGGTGCGGGGACCTGTCCGCCGGACGACGGTCAGGGGTGGTGCACCGGGGGCGGGGTCAGGGCCCCCGGGGGCTCAGTCGGTGGCGGCTGCCGACGCCAGGTCCTCGATCCGCAGCAGGCCGAGGACGGCTCCGCTGCGGTCGGTGCACAGCACCGGGTCGAACCGGTGCACGGGCGGGCGGGTGAGGGCGCGCTGCAGGGTCTCGGTGACCCCGGCCGAGGGGTGCACCCGCAGCGACACCGGCGCCCGGTACGGGGCACCGGTCCGCGGGTCGGCGAGCACCAGCTCGACGGGCACCTCGGCGCGGTCCAGCACGACGTAGGGCGGCGGGCCGTCGTCCCCGTCGAAGGCCTCCCGCCGGCGGACCGGGCGCAGCAGGCTGGCGACGCTCTCGGCCAGCTGGGCGCGGGCCACCTGGGTGCGGACCAGCTGGGTGACCTCGGGGGAGAGCGGGGCGAAGTGCGGTGCGGGGCGGCCGAACAGCCAGCCCTGGGCGAGCGGGACGCCGAGCCGGGCGAAGACGGCGAGCTCGCCCGCGGTCTCGACCCCCTCGGCGAGCAGCCAGGCGTCGATCCGGCTGGTGAAGGTGCCGACCATCTCGGCGAGCGCGGCCTTCACCGGGTCGGTGTCGGCGCCGGCGACCAGGGCCCGGTCGAGCTTGACCAGCTGCGGCCGGACCTCGGCGAGCTGCTGGAGCCCGGCGTAGCCGGAGCCGGCGTCGTCGATGGCGATGAGCGCGCCGCGACCCCGCAGTGCAGCGGTCTGCTCCCGCAGCGCCGCCAGGTCCGGGGTGGGCATGTGCTCGGTCAGCTCGACGACCACCCGGCGCAGCGTGGCCGGCTGGGCGAGGGCGGCGGCGACCGGCGCGGTGCCCAGCAGGTGTGGGCTGACGTTGACGGTCAGGAAGGTGTTGGGCGGCAGGTCGGGCAGGGCGGCGAGCGCCTTGCGCAGGGCGAGCGCCTCGAGCTCGGCACCCAGGCCCGCCTCGGCGGCGGCGGCGAACCACACGTCCGGTGCGGCGGTGCCGGGGAACCGCGCGAGCGCCTCGTAGCCGGCGACCGAGGCCGAGGCCAGGTCGACGATCGGCTGGAAGACGACGGTCAGGTCCTCCTCACCCGCGAGCAGCGGGCGGCAGTCCCAGCGGTCCGGGAGGGTCGACGTCACCTCCTCTGGATCGGCCGCGCCGCCCCGCAGCTTGAGACCGGCCCCACCCCGGCGGGGGACACCGCTCCGTGCCGTCGGTGCCGGGCCCGGTCGGCCTGGCGTGCCAGCATGAGCGGAGCGCGCCCAGCCGGGCGTGTCGACGACCATCGGCACCCGCGTCCGGCCCGCCGGCGCCAGCAGGGAAGGATCCCAGCCGTGCCCGCTCCGAGCACGCCTGCCGAACCCGACCCGCTGGCCGACCCGGCCCGCATCGCGGTGGTCCGCCGGTTGCTCGTCGAGCTGCCCGGGAGCGCCCCCTTCGACCGGCTGGCCCGCCTGGCCACCCGGCTGCTGGCGGTCCCGACGGCGCAGGTGGTGCTGCTCACCGACGTCGCGGTGCGGGTGGGGGGCTCCGGCCGGCCGATCGTGCTGGGGTCGGCCACGCCCCTGGACGAGGTGCCGGGCAGCGTCGCTGCGCGCCTGCGGGCACCGCTGGTGGTGCCCGGCGCCGCCACCGACCCCCGGGTCGCCGGCCTGCCGGCCGTGCTCTCCGGTGAGGTCCGCGCCTGCCTGTCCCTCCCGCTGGTGCTCTCCGCCGGGGACGTGGTGGGCGCGCTGACCCTGCTCTCCCCGGAGCCCCGGGCCTGGGCCGAGGACGACGTCGCCCTCGCCGGTGAGGTCGCGGCCACCGTCGTGACCGAGCTGGAGCTGGTCGCCGCCACGCTCGCGGTGCGCAGCTCGCTGGGCCGTCTGGAGCTCACCCTGGCGGCCAGCGAGGTCGGCAGCTGGGAACGGGACCTGCGCACCGGGACGACCTCCTGGGACGAGCGCAACGCGGCGATCTTCGGTCTCCGGGGCCCGGTCGAGCTCGACGGCGACGAGGTGATGGCCCAGCGGATCCACCCCGACGACCACGCGGCGGTCGCGCAGGCGATGCAGACCGCGCTCGCCGGCAGCGGGGAGTTCGTCGTCGAGATGCGGGTCCTGCGGGCCGACGGCGAGGTGCGCTGGACGGTCTCCCGTGGCCGGGTGGTGCGGGACCAGGCGGGCCGGCCGGTGCGCCTGCTGGGCACCACCGTCGACGTCACCGAGGCCCGGCGGCAGGCGCAGCTCCGGCTGGCCGCGGTCCAGCGCGCCGCCGTCATCGCCGAGGTCGCCGCCGCGCTGGCCAACGCCGACCGGATGACGGACCTGGCGGAGGCGGCGCTGCGAGGAGCGGCGGTGCTGGGCGCCGACGCCAGCGCGCTGGCCGTCTTCGACGGCGGCCACGGGCCGCTGCGGCTGCACATGACCCGCCGGCTGGTCGACGCGGTCGAGGCGGGCGCCGACGTCGTCCTCTCCGGGGAGGGGGTGGAGCTGCCGCTCGACGACGCGCTGCCGACCCAGTTCGTGGCCAGGCACGGCGAGCCGGTGCTGCTGACCGACCGGGCGGCGGCCGTGGCCCGGTTCCCGCGGATGGCCGAGGTGGGGGAGCTGGTCGGGGTGCGGGCGCTGGCCGCGCTGCCGGTGCGGCTGGAGGGCCGGGTGCTGGGCAGCTTCGTGGCGGTGTGGGGCGAGGACCACGTCTTCACCCCGGAGGACGTCGAGCTGCTCGGTGCGCTCACGGCCCAGATCGGCCTCAGCGTCTCCCGGTTGCACGCCGATGCCCAGCGGGACGCCGCGGTCGCGGAGATGGCCGCGGCCAACGCCCGGCTGGAGCTGCTGGCCGAGACCGGGCGGGTGCTCTCCGGGACGATGGAGATCACCGAGCAGCTGGGCCGGCTGGCCGAGCTCGTGGTGCCGGCGCTCGGTGACTGGTGCTGGGTCGTCGTCACCGACGAGCACGGCCGGATGCGCCAGCTCGCCTCGGCGCACCGGGACCGCGCGAGGTCGGCGGAGCTGGCCGACTACGTGCGCGCGATGGTCGGCGGGATGACCGAGCACGCCGCCGCCCGGGTGGTCACCCGCACCGGGCGGCCGCTGCGGGTGCCCGGCCTGGACGCCGCCTACATCGCGCGGGCGCTGCCGGACCCGGTGGCCCGCGAGCAGCTGGCGCGGCTGCACCCGGACTCCGGCATCGTCGTCCCCCTGGTCAGCCGGGGACGGACGCTGGGGGCGCTGGGGCTCTACGTCAGCGTCGAGCGGGGGCGGCACAGCGACGCGGAGCTGGACACCGCGCTGGAGCTGGGACGACGCGCCGGGGTGGCCCTGCAGCAGGCCCGGCTGTTCGGTCAGCAGCGGCAGCTGGCGGAGACGCTGCAGCGGAGCATGCTAACCGCGCCACCCGCGCCGGACCACTGCGAGATCGCCGTCCGGTACGTGCCGGCCGCGGCCGGGGCCGAGGTCGGCGGTGACTGGTACGACGCGTTCGTCCAGCCCGACGGGGCGACCATGCTGGTGATCGGGGACGTCGTCGGGCACGACAGCCGGGCCGCGGCGGCGATGGGCCAGCTGCGCGGGCTGCTGCGCGGGATCGGGCACCACACCGGCGGCACCCCGGCCGAGGTGCTCACCGGCCTGGACCGGGCCAGCACCGGCCTGGACCTCGACGTCATGGCCACCGCCCTGGTCGCCCGGCTGGAACAGGACGACCCGGAGCTGTCGGCCGCGCAGACCCGGGTGCGCTGGGCCACCGCCGGGCACCCGCCGCCGGTGCTGATGAGCGCGGACGGCGAGGTGACGGTGCTCGACGGCGTCGACCCGGACCTGCTGCTGGGGGTGGAGCCGGGCACCGCACGCAACGACCGGGTCGCGGTCATCGGCCGCGGGGGCACCCTGCTGCTCTACACCGACGGCCTGGTCGAGCGGCGCGACCGGGACCTGGACGCCGGCGTCGCCGAGCTGTGCCGGGTGCTGGCCGGGCTCACCGACGTGCCGCTGCAGCAGCTGTGTGACCGGCTGCTGGAGCGGATGTACCTGCCCGACACCGAGGACGACGTCGCGTTGCTGGCCGTCCGGCTGCACCCGCAGGACCGGCCGCGGCCGGCCGAGGCCGGCCCGCAGCGGGTCCCGCCGGGCATCGCGCCGTCCCCGGACGTGCACCCGGAGGCCGGCGCCGGCTGACACCCCACCCGAGCCACCACAGAAATGGCCATTTCGGTGATCCTCCAGCCGTCCGAGGGGGACCACCAAAATGGCCATTTTGGTGGTCCTCGTGCCAGGTGTCGCGGGAACGGCTCCGGCTACTGGGCGGGGGCCATCTCCAGGTCGGTCGCGGTGGCCTCCTGCTGCGGCTGTGCCCCGGCGGACCGCAGGGCGGCGTCGTGCGCGGCCATCGTCTCCTGGCGGCCGGGCTCCTCGGCCACGATCGCGCAGTTGAGCCACGACTCGGGGATGGCGAAGCCGTCGACCAGGGTGCGCATGTGCGGGCGCAGCTCCTTGAGCAGGTCGTTCACCGCACCGGTCAGCGCCTTGGCCCGGGTGGGGGTGAGCCGGCCGTGCTCGAGGAACCAGCCCTTGTCGGCCTCGATGGTGCTCAGCGCGTAGAGGTCGCAGACCCGCGCCAGCAGCGCCCGCGCGGCCGGGTCCGGGGTGCGCTCGATGCCGGCGACGAACGCCTCCAGCACCACCCGGTCGATGTGCGCCTCGGCCGCGGCCAGCACGTGGTCCTGCACGTCGTTGAAGATGTCGAACGGCCGGTCCTTCTTGACCGCGGCGCCGCCGCGCAGCCGCCGGATCGCGCTCTCCAGGAGGTGCTTCTCGCGGTCCTCGAAGGTGGCCAGCTGCCAGCCCCGGTCGAGCATCGAGACGTCCTCGTCCCGCCCGGGGACGGCGTCGACCAGCCGCTGGATCAGCCCGCGGGCCGCCGTCCGCTCCAGCACCGTCTCGCGCACCTGCTCGGCGACGAAGGCGGCCCGGCCCCAGCCGTCCAGCGAGCCGAAGGCGTCCCGGTAGCCGGTGAGCAGCCCCTTGGCGACCAGCTGCATGAGCACGGTGTTGTCGCCCTCGAACGTGGTGAAGACGTCGGTGTCGGCCTTGAGCGTGGGCAGCCGGTTCTCCGCCAGGTAGCCGGCCCCGCCGCAGGCCTCCCGGCACAGCTGGATCGTCCGGGTGGCGTGCCAGGTGCTCACGGCCTTGATCCCGGCCGCCCGGGACTCCAGCTCGCGCTGCGCCGCCTCGTCGACGTCGGCCGCCCCCAGGACGTCGTGCATCGTCGAGGTCAGCTCCTCCTGGGCGAAGCTGAGGGCGTAGGTCTTCGCCAGCGCGGGCAGCAGCTTGCGCTGGTGCACCAGGTAGTCGTTGATGACGACCTCGCGGTCCTCGCCGGGGGCGGAGAACTGGCGGCGGGTGTCGCCGTAGCGGACGGCGATCTCCAGGGCCACCTTCGTCGCCGCCCCGGCCGAGCCGCCGACGCTGACCCGCCCGCGCACCAGGGTGCCGAGCATGGTGAAGAAGCGCCGGGTCTCGTTCTCGATCGAGCTGGTGTACGTGCCGTCGGCGGCGACCTGGCCGTAGCGGTCGAGCAGCATGTCGCGCGGCACGGCGACGTGGTCGAAGGTCAGCCGCCCGTTGTCCACCCCGAGCAGCCCGGCCTTGGGGCCGTCGTCGCCGATCGTGACGCCGGGCACCGGTGCGCCGTCGGCGTCCCGGATGGGCACGAGGAAAGCGTGCACGCCCCGCCCCTCCCCCTGGGTGACCAGCTGGGCGAAGACGACGGCCATCCGGCCGTCCTTCGCCGCGTTGCCGATGTAGTCCTTGCGGGCGGCCTCGTGCGGGGTGTGCAGGTCGAAGGTCTGCGTGGCCGGGTCGTAGGTGCAGGTCGTGCGCAGCTGCTGGACGTCGGAGCCGTGGCCGGTCTCGGTCATCGCGAAGCAGCCGGGCAGCGCGAAGCCCATGATGTCGGGCAGGTACCGGTCGTGCTGGCGCTTCGTGCCCAGCGCCTGCACCGCGCCGCCGAACAGTCCCCACTGCACCCCGGCCTTGACCATCAGGGACAGGTCGGCCTGGGCGAGCATCTCGATGGCGGTCACCGAGCCGCCGGCGTCGTCGGCGCCGCCGTACTCGACGGGGAAGCCGAGGGAGACGCGGCCGGTGGCGGCCAGCTCCGCGGCCAGGGCGGTGACCCGCTCGCGCGCCTCGGCCATCGACTCGCCGTACACCGGTGCCCAGCGGGGGTCGTCGAGCTGCTCGCGGCTGTCCCGGCGGACGTGGGCCCAGCGGCCGTCGAGGACCTCGGTGAGCCGGGCGGGGTCGACCGGCGTCAGGGGGGTGGGAGTGCTGGTCATGCTTCCTCCATCGGACTCGCGGGGGCCGGGGTTGAGGGGCCGGGGTGCGTGGGCTCGGGGGTCACGACGCCGCGCAACCCCGTCCACGCCAGGTCGGTGAGGTGGGTCGCCAGGTCGGCGCGGGGCATCGGGCGGTCGGCGCGCAGCCACCAGTCGGCGGCGGCCCGGACCAGGCCGATGACGCCGTGGCCCCAGGGGGCGGCCGCGGCGGTGTCCTGCCCGGCGTGGGTCAGCGCGGCGGCGACCAGTGCGCCGACCTCGTCGCCGACCAGGTCGGACAGGCTGCTGATCGGGTCCGTGCCGTCGGCGACCAGGTCCCCCGGGCGGTCGGTCAGGGCGTGGGAGACGACGAACCGGTAGACCTCCGGGTCGGCCTCGATGAAGGCCAGGTAGGTCTCCACGGCCGCGGTGACCATCTGCCGGGGGTGGGCGCTGCTGCCCATCGCCTCGCGCAGCTTGCGGGTGAGCTGGTCGGCCACCCGGGCGCAGACGGCGACGTAGAGCTCGCTCCGGTCGGCGAAGTGCCGGTAGACGACGGTCTTGCTGGTGCCGGCCGCGGCGGCGATCTCCTCCATGCCGACGCCCGCGCCGTGCCTGCCGACCGCGGCGAGGGTGGCGTCGACCAGCTGCTCGCGGCGCGCGCGGCGGTGCTCGTCCCACCGCGAGTCCCGCCGGTCACGCGGGCCGGCCGCCGTCTCCATGTTCACGACACCGACGGTACCTGATACTCTCGGTACCCGGCACTGACCGCGTCACCCCTCCACCAAAATGGCCATTTTGGTGGTGACCAGCTCCTGGAGGCCCCCATGGCACCGCAGACCCGGAAGGCCGCGATCGTCGGCGGCAACCGCATCCCGTTCGCCCGCTCCAACGGCGCGTACGCGCGGGCCAGCAACCAGGACATGCTCACCGCGACCCTCGACGGGCTCGTCGCCCGCTTCGGGCTGCAGGGTCAGCAGGTGGGGGAGGTGGTCGCCGGCGCCGTCCTCAAGCACGCCCGCGACTTCAACCTGACCCGGGAGAGCGTGCTGGGCTCCCGGCTGTCGGCCGCGACGCCGGCCTACGACGTGCAGCAGGCCTGTGGCACCGGGCTGGAGGCCGCCGTCCTGGTCGCCAACAAGATCGCCCTGGGGCAGCTCGAGTCCGGCATCGCCGGGGGCGTGGACACCACCTCCGACGCGCCGATGGCGCTGAACGAGGACATGCGCCGGGCCCTGCTGGCGGTCAACAGCGCGAAGACCCTGCAGCAGCGGCTCAAGGCGCTGGCCGGCATCCGGCCCGGCCAGCTGGTCCCGGAGATCCCGCGCAACGCCGAGCCGCGCACCGGCCTGGCCATGGGCGACCACGCGGCGATCACCGCCGCGGAGTGGGAGATCGGCCGGGAGGAGCAGGACGAGCTGACCGTCCGCTCGCACCAGGCCCTCGCCGCGGCCTACGACCGTGGCTTCTTCGACGACCTGGTGACGCCGTTCCTCGGCCTCACCCGCGACCAGAACCTGCGGCCGGACACCTCGGTGGAGAAGCTGGCGAAGCTGAAGCCGGTGTTCGGGCAGGGCGAGGGTGCCACGATGACAGCGGGCAACTCGACCCCGCTGACCGACGGCGCCTCCGCCGTCCTGCTCGCCTCGGACGAGTGGGCCGCCGAGCACGACCTGCCGGTGCTCGCCCACCTGGTCGACGCGCAGACCGCCGCGGTCGACTACGTGCACGGCGGCGAGGGGCTGCTGATGGCCCCGGCGTACGCGGTGCCGGTGCTGCTGGCCCGCAACGGCCTGAGCCTGCAGGACTTCGACTTCTACGAGGTCCACGAGGCGTTCGCCTCCACGGTGCTCGCGACGCTCAAGGCCTGGGAGAACCCGGCGTTCTGCAAGGAGAAGCTCGGGCTGGACGCCCCGCTGGGCTCGATCGACCCGGCGAAGCTGAACGTGCACGGCTCGTCGCTGGCGGCCGGGCACCCGTTCGCCGCGACCGGCGGCCGGATCGTCGCGACGCTGGCCAAGACGCTGCACGAGGCGGGCCCGGGCAAGCGCGGCCTGATCTCCATCTGCGCCGCCGGTGGCCAGGGCGTCGTCGCGATCCTCGAGTCCTGATCCCCCGGCTCCCGGGTCCGGGCCGCCCGTCACCCGGGTCGACCCGGCCCACCTGACGTCGAGCCGCTCGACCCGACCTCCACGTACCACGGAAGGACGACCACACGTGAGCGACTGGTACCGCGACTTCGCCAACTCCGGCGTCGGCACGACCATCACCAAGCAGCTGGGCCTGCCCCGGCCGGCGCAGCTGCGCCGGTACGAGCCCGGGCAGCCGCTGCTCCCGGGCCCGGCGGTGGTCGGCTCGGCCGGTGAGGGCCGGCTGCGCGAGGAGGTCACCGGGCTGCTGCGCGACGCCGGTGTGACCGTCGTGTCCCCCGTCGCCGCCGACGGCTCGGCCGACGGGGAGCGGCTGGCGGCGGTGCTGCTCGACGCCACCGGGCTGACCGGCCCGGCCGACCTGGCCGCCGCGCACGACTTCCTCGCCCCGGCGCTGAAGCGGCTGCGGCCGTCCGGCCGGGTGCTGGTGCTCGCCGACCCGCCCGCGGAGACGTCGTCCCCGGCCCAGGCGGCTGCCCGGCAGGCGCTGGAGGGGCTGGTCCGCTCACTCGCCAAGGAGCTGCGCGGCGGGTCGACGGCGAACCTGGTGCACGTGCCCCTCGGCGCGGAGGGCTCGCTGGCCAGCCCGCTGCGGTTCTTCCTCTCCGGCCGGTCGGCCTACGTCGACGGCCAGGTGCTCGCGGTCACGGCCGCCGACCTGCCCGCCGGCGCCGACGACGAGCGGCCGCTGGCGGGCAAGGTCGCCGTCGTGACCGGTGCCGCCCGCGGCATCGGTGCGGCCATCGCCCGGGTGCTGGCCCGCGACGGCGCCCACGTGGTCGCCGTCGACGTGCCGGCGGCCGGCGAGCAGCTGGCCGAGGTCGCCAACGAGGTCGGCGGGACGGCGGTGGCCCTGGACATCACCGGCGCCGACGCCGGCCAACGGCTGGCCGCCCAGCTGGTGGCCCGGCACGGCGGGGTGGACGTCGTCGTGCACAACGCCGGCATCACCCGGGACAAGCTGCTGGTCAACATGGACGCCGCCCGCTGGAACTCGGTGATGGCGGTGAACCTGCAGGCCCAGCTGGACCTCACCCAGGCGCTGCTGACCACCGAGGGGGCGCTCAAGCCCGACGCCCGGGTGGTCTGCGTCAGCTCGCAGTCCGGGATCGCCGGCAACCGCGGGCAGACCAACTACGCCGCGTCCAAGGCCGGGATCATCGGCATGGTGCGCAGCTGGGCGCCGGAGTTCGCCGAGCGCGGGGCCACGATCAACGCCGTCGCGCCGGGCTTCATCGTCACCGAGATGACCGCGAAGATGCCGCTGGGCACCCGCGAGGTCGGTGCCCGGCTCAACTCGCTGCAGCAGGGTGGGCTGCCGGTCGACGTCGCCGAGACGATCGCCTGGCTGGCCCAGCCGGGCAGCGCCGGGGTCAACGGCCAGGTCGTCCGGGTCTGCGGCCAGTCGCTGCTGGGGGCCTGACGTGACCCGCACGGTGCTCGACACCCCGCCGGCGATGCCGGCGCTGTTCGCCCGGGCCGCGCTCACCGCGCGCGGCCGGGGCGGCGCCCTGCCCGACACCCGGCTGGCCCGGCTCGGCGTCGAGGTCGACCCGGCGCACCTGGCGGCCTACGCCCGGGTCTGCCGGTTCCCGCTCGCCGACACCCTGCCGGTGACCTACCCGCACCTGGTCGCCTTCCCGCTGCAGGTGGCGCTGATGACCGACCGGGGGTTCCCGCTCGCGCTGCCCGGCCTGGTGCACGTGCGCAACCGGGTCGAGCAGCTGCGGCCGATCGGCGCCGGCGAGGCGCTGGACGTCGAGGTGTGGGCCGACCGGTTCGCCGCCCACGTGCGCGGGGCGACCGTCGACCTCTGCGCCTCGGTCTCCGCGGCCGGGGCGGAGGTCTGGCGCAGCCGGTCGACGTACCTGGCCCGCGGGGCCACGGCGCCCGAGGGCGCGCCGGACGCCGACGTCCAGGTGTCGGTCGGGGCGCTGGACCGGGTCGCCGCGCAGTGGCGGGTGCCCGCCGACGCCGGCCGCCGGTACGCCGCGGTGTCCGGGGACGTGAACCCGATCCACCTCAGCGGGGTCACCGCCAAGGCGTTCGGCTTCAAGCGGGCGATCGCGCACGGCATGTGGGTGAAGGCCCGCACCCTGGCGGCGCTGACCGGCCGGCTGCCCGACGCCCTGGCGGTGGACGTGGCGTTCCGCAAGCCGCTGCTGCTGCCGGGCACGGTCACGCTGTCGACCGAGCAGGCCGACGGGGGCTGGGACGTCGCCGTCCGCAACGCCAAGGCGGGCACCGAGCACCTGCTCGGCACGATCCGTCCGTCCTGAGCTCCCGCGCGGCGCGCGGTCACGGAGCGCTGCTCACCTAGCATCGCCCCGTCATGGACACGCAGCCGATGCAGCAGGTGAGCCCGGGTCGAGCGCTGCCGGCTCTGTCGGAGGAGCCGAGCCCCCTGTGGACGCAGCTCGACCAGGACCCGGGGCCCCGGTCCGGGGAGCGCACGCGGGAGCCGCTCTGGCAGGTGCTGACCCGCGGAGCCGGCGAGCTGATGGTGACCGTGGGCCTGGTCCTGCTGCTGTTCGTCGTCTACGAGGTCTACGTCACCGACCTGCTCAACGACCGCCGGCAGGACCAGCTGACCGAGGAGATCCGCGACGTCTGGGCGGACGCCCCGGCGCCCACGGCGGCGCTGCCGGTGCTGGTCGAGCCCGCCGTCGGCGAGCCGATCGCGGTGCTGCACGTCCCCCGGCTGGGGTCGGACTACCAGCAGGTCGTCCTGCAGGGAACCGACGAGACCCAGCTGTCCCAGGGCCCGGGCCACTACGTCGGGACGGCGATGCCCGGGCAGCCCGGCAACCTGGCGCTGGCCGGGCACCGGGTGGGCAAGGGGTCGCCCTTCATGGACCTCGACCGGCTGCGGCCCGGGGACCCGATCGTGGTGGAGACCGCGGACGCGTGGTTCGTGTACCGGGTGCTCGGCGACCCGGCCACCGGCGACTTCACCACCGACCCCAGCGGGGTCCCGGGCCAGCAGATCGTCCAGCCGGCCGACGTCGACGTCATCGCCCCGACGCCGGGGGCTGCGGGTGCGGCGCCGTCGGGCACGTACCTGACCCTGACCACCTGCCACCCGAAGTACTCCGCGCGGCAGCGGCTGATCGTGCACGCGGACCTGGACGGCGCCCCGGTCGCCAAGGCCGAGGCGCCCGACGGCCCGCCGGCGCTGCTCGAGGGCGGAGAGGACTCCTGATGTACGGCTGGATCTGGCGGACCCTCCCGGGCGGGCGGACGAGCAAGGCGCTGCTGTCGCTGCTGCTGGCGCTCGCCGTCTGCGCGCTGCTGCTGCTGGTCGTCTTCCCCTGGGTCGAGCCGATGCTCCCGTTCAACGACGTGACCATCGACCAGTGACCCGGGCCGGCGGTCACATGCTGCGGCGCACCTTGAGCCGGGGCGGGCGGCCGTCGGGGTCGATGGACCAGCGGTAGAGCGGGGCGGCCAGCAGTCGCTCCCACAGCGGCGGGCGCTCGACGGCGTGCCTGCGCAGCCGGCCGGGAGGGCGGGCCCCGCGGCGCCCGCCGGTGTGCCAGGCGTCCAGGGCGGCGGCGCTGCGCTGCACCGCCGCGACGGCCTCCGCCGGGTCGAGCAGGTCGTCGTCGTCGCCGTCGAGCCGGCCGAGGTGCTCGCGCATCAGCTGCAGCCGCAGCTCCCGGGCGAACCGGCGGGCGCCGTCCCCGTGCCCGCCCGGGTCGGTCGGCTCCCGCGGGTCGCGCTCGCTGTCCACCACGGCCGCGGTCAGCTCCGAGTCGTGGGTCCAGGACCGGCGGTTGAAGTTGTCGCTGCCGACCGTGGCCCAGACGTCGTCGACGACGCAGACCTTGGCGTGCACGTACACCGGCGCGCCCTCCGCGTTCTCCACGTCGAAGACCTGCACCCGGTCCCCGCCGGCCTCCCGCACCATGTCCAGGGCCCGGGACTGCCCGACGGCCGCGGGCAGGATGCTCACCGGGCTGTCCTTGTCCGGGTGCCGGGGGACGACGACGATAAGGTGCAGCCGGGGCCGCGCGCGGAGCGCCTCGGCGAAGACCCGGGCGACGTCGGTGGACCACATGTACTGGTCCTCCACGTAGACCAGCCGCTCGGCGCGGGCCAGCGCCTTGGCGTAGCCGCGGGCCACGCTGCGCTCGCCGTCCGGGGCGAACGGGTACCCGGGCCAGCGGTTGGGGTAGGTGCGCAGCAGCTGCACCGCGCACGACCCCTCGCCGGGCGGCGCCGGCCGGACCTCGGGCAGCGACGACGGCGCCCGGTCCTGGCCGCGGAGCAGGTCGGGGAGCACGTGCCAGGGCATCCGGCTCAGTGCCGCGGGGTCCTCCCAGCGCTCCCGGAAGACGGCCTCGACCTCGCGGACGACCGGCCCGCGCAGCTCGACCTGGACGTCGTGCCACGCCGGGGTGTCGCCGTAGGCGTCGGCGAACGGTCGCGCCTGGGGGTCGCCGTCGTGCGCGGCGTCGTCCCGGCGGCTGTGCGCCACGTCGATCCCGCCGACGAAGGCGACGTCGTCGGCCGGGCGGTCCCGGTGCCGGACGACGACGAACTTCTGGTGGTGGCTGCCCATCGGCCGGACCCGCTGGTCGAGCAGGACCTCGCCACCGGTCTCGTTGACGTCCATGGAGAGGTCGCGGTTCTGCTCGGCGGAAAAGGCCATCGACTCCATGTGCGACCGCCAGATCAGCCCCTTGACCAGGGCGCCGCGGCGGACGGCGTCCGACAGCGCCCTGCCCACGGTCAGGCCGTCGCTGGTGAGCAGCTCGTCGGTGTCGCCCCGCCAGCCGGCGAGGAAGACCACGTCGCCGCGCCCGGCGCCGGCCAGCGCCTCGGCCAGGGCGGGGAAGTAGCTGCGGCCGTGCACGACCGGGCGCACCTGGTTGCCCTCGGTCCAGGGGCGGAGCCGGGTCGCGTCGTTGCCGCGCTCGGCGGCGGAGAGGAACCAGGCCTCGAGGCCGGCCGGGGCTGCGGGGGGCAGGTCGAGGACGGGGTCCAGCCGGGCGGCCAGTGCGGCGCCGTCCGGAGCCCGGACGACCGGCACGCCGTCGGCGTCGTCGGTCCGCTCCTCGTCACCGCCCGGCAGGACCTGCCGCAGCGCGATGGCCTCCACCCGGTCGGGGTGTCGGCGGGCGAAGTCGCGGTAGATCTCCGGGTCGTGCTCGCCGTCGTCGCCGACGAGCACCCAGCGGATCCCGGGCAGGTCAGCGGACAGCCGCTCCAGCGCGCCCCGCTTGTGGGCCCGGCCGTCCCGGAACCAGGCGCGCGGGGTGATGCCCCAGTCGGTCATCAGCAGCGCCCCGGCCGGGAACCGGTTCCGGTGCAGGAACCGGGCCACCGGGCCGGCCAGGTTCCACGGCCCGTTGCTCAGGTAGACCACCGGGGCGTGCGGATGGTCCTGGACCAGCCGGGTCAGCAGCAGCGCCATGCCCGGCACCACGGTGCGGCCGCTGCTGGACCGGCCGAAGGTGCGCCACGCGGCCCGCAGCGGGTGGCGCAGTCCGGTCACCCAGACGGTGTCGTCGACGTCGCAGACCACCCCGCGGCGCGCGTCCGGCCCGGCGACGTGCACGGTGGCCCGGGCCGGCTCGCGCCCGGGCACGAGGAACTCGACCTGCGCCGGCCCCGGGGGGAGCTCCACGTCGAGGGTGACGTCGACGAGCCCGGCGGCATCGGACCGGGCCCGCCGCCGCACGCCGCCCAGCGCGAGCTCCACGTCGCCGCCGGGCTCCTCGAGGGTGAGGAAGCGGCGCCAGCCCGGGATGTCCCGCCGGGCTCCGGGATCGGTGCCGACCGGCGCCAGCAGCAGCCGGCCCAGCACCCGCGCCCGGCCGCCGGCGCCGTAGCCGGGGAAGGTCAGCGCCGCCGGGTGCCAGCCGCGGCGCCGGGCCACCCGGGCGAGCTGGTCGCGCAGGCCGTTCTCCGCCCGGTACGCGATACGGATCCAGCGGCTGGGGGCGCCGTCGGCCGGGTCAGCGGCCGCACCGGTCTCATCGCGGCGGGTCTGTCCGGTCATCCTGGCGTCTCCGTACGTGATCGGCGCGTCCCCCGGCCGTGTCCGGCGGAGCCTGACGCGAGCCGGGGCGGGCGGGTCCTCAGTCCTACCGTGGAACCAGTCGGTCCGCTCGGGCGTTCAGTCCGGGAGCGGTGGAGCGCAGTGCGGACGCCGGACGGACGACGAACAGGGGACCACGGTGGACACGCGCTGCCCAGGGCTGCGCCATGACCGCACTCGGTGGGGACGCCGGTGATCGAGTGGTTGCTGCTCCTGGCCGCCGTCCTCCTCGTCGCCGCCAACGCGGTGTTCGTCGCGGCCGAGTTCTCCCTGATTGCCGCCGACCGGGTCACCCTGGAACGTGAGGCGGCGGGCGGCGACCGCCGGGCGGCGAGCGTGGTGACGGCGATGCGCTCGCTGTCCACCCAGCTCTCCGGCGCCCAGCTGGGCATCACCGTGACCAGCCTGGTCGTCGGGTTCATCGCCGAGCCGTCGCTGGCCACGCTGCTGCGTGGGCCACTCGGGCTGACCGGGCTGGGCGACGGGGCGGTGACCGCGATCTCCGTCGGGCTCGCACTCGCCGTCGCCACCGGGGTGCAGATGGTCTTCGGCGAGCTCGTCCCGAAGAACTGGGCGATCGCCGAGCCCACCCGGGTGGGCAAGTTCGTCGCCGGGCCGCAGCGGGCCTTCACCCGCGCGACCCGACCGTTGATCACCTTTCTGAACGGGTCGGCGAACCGGCTCCTGCGGTCGATGGGCATCACCCCGACCGAGGAGCTCGCCTCCGCGCGGGCCCCGCAGGAGCTGGCGTCGCTGGTCAACCGGTCGGGGCAGGCCGGGACGCTGGACGTCGGCACGGCCGACCTCGTCGCCCGGTCCATCCAGTTCGGCGAGCGGACGGCGGCCGACGTGATGACCCCCCGCCCGCGGGTGCACTTCCTCCGCGCCGACCAGCCGGTCGCCGACCTGCTGGAGCTGGCCGCGTCCAGCGGGCACGCGCGTTTCCCGGTCGAGGGCGAGGGCGTCGACGACGTCGTCGGGGTGGTGCACTTCAAGCACGCGATGGCGGTGCCGGCGGCACAGCGGGCGACCCGCACGGTGGGCGAGGTGATGGTGCCGGTGCGCGCGGTGCCGGAGACCGTCGAGCTCGACCCGCTGCTGGAGACGCTTCGGGAGCCGGGGCTGCAGGTGGCCGTGGTGGTCGACGAGTACGGCGGCACCGCCGGCATCGTGACCCTGGAGGACCTCATCGAGGAGATCGTCGGCGAGATCGACGACGAGCAGGACGCCCCCGTGCACCGGCAGCGCCAGGCACCGGACGGGTCGTGGGTGCTCTCCGGTCTGCTGCGGCCCGACGAGGCGGGGGACGCCGTCGGGCTGGAGCTGCCCGAGGGCGAGGGGACGGACACGCTCGGCGGGCTGCTGACCGAGCGGCTGGGCCGGCTGCCGCGGGTCGGCGACCGCGTCGTCCTGCCGGCCCGCGACGTCGCCCACCCGGATGCCGACGGCGTCCCTGTGCCGACCGAGGTGGCGGTGACGGTGACCCGGCTGGACGGCCACCGGGTCGACCGGGTGCGGATGCGGCGCACCGGGGGCGCGACCGCGGCCTCGGCACGACCGGACGAGACGGAGGCCGCCCGATGAGCGACACCGTGGCCATCGTGCTGGCGGTGGCCCTGCTGGCCGGCAACGCGTTCTTCGTGGGCGCCGAGTTCGCGCTGGTCTCCGCGCGGCGGACCCAGATCGAGCCGCGCGCGGCCGAGGGCGTGCGCGGTGCCCGGACGACGCTGAAGGCCATCGAGAACGTCTCGCTGATGATGGCCGGCGCGCAGCTGGGCATCACGGTCTGCTCGCTGGGGCTGGGCGCCGTGGGCGAGCCGGCGGTGGCGCACCTGCTCGAGGGCCCCTTCGCCGCGGCCGGGTTGCCCGAGGCGCTGGTGCACCCGGTGGCGTTCGCCCTCGCGCTCGCCGTCGTCGTCTTCCTGCACATGGTGCTGGGCGAGATGGTGCCCAAGAACATCTCCCTGGCCGGGCCGGAACGGTCCGCACTGCTCCTCGGGCCGGCGCTGTACTGGGTCGTCCGGGGCCTGCACCCGCTGATCTGGCTGCTGAACCAGGTGGCGAACCTGGTGTTGCGGGCGCTGCGGGTGACGCCGCAGGACGAGGTCAGCTCGACGTTCACCCGGGACCAGGTGACCGGCCTGATCGGCGAGTCGCATCGCGAGGGGCTGCTGGACGAGCGGGAGCACCAGCTGCTGACCGGCGCGCTGCAGTTCGACGAGCAGCGGACCGCCGACGTGGCGATCCCGACGGCGGACCTGGTCACCGTGCCGTCCCGGATCACCGTGGGCGAGCTCGAGCAGGTGTGCGCGGCCACCGGCTACTCCCGCTTCCCGGTGGTGGACGGCGACGGCGACCTCGAGGGCTACGTGCACCTCAAGGACTTCCTCGCCGTCCCGGTGGCGGAGCGGGACTCCCCGGTCGACCCGGCGCTCGTCCGGCCCCTGGCCGGGGCGACGACCGACCAGGGGCTGCGGGACGTGCTGGCCACCATGCAGCGGGAGGGTGCGCACCTGGCGGTCGTCCGCGACGCCGGCAGCGGACGCACCGTCGGCGTCGTCGCCCTGGAGGACGTGCTGGAGGAGCTGGTCGGCGAGGTGCGCGACGCCGCCCAGACGGTGGCGGCCGGCCGCCGATAGCGGGTCCCGCAGCCGTCAGCTGCGGCGCGACCCCCGGGAGGACCGGTT
This sequence comes from Modestobacter marinus, assembly GCF_011758655.1. Taxonomy (NCBI): domain Bacteria; kingdom Bacillati; phylum Actinomycetota; class Actinomycetes; order Geodermatophilales; family Geodermatophilaceae; genus Modestobacter; species Modestobacter marinus. The sequence continues at coordinate 960,168 of NZ_JAAMPA010000001.1, read as the reverse complement.
GCGCCGTCCGGCGCCGGCACCGGTGTTCGCGGTCGGCGTCGGGCGACCGCCGGACCGGCCGCGACCGCCGGCCGGCCGGGAGCGCTCACTGCCACCGCGGCCGGACCGCGGGCCGCTGCACGGCCGGCAGGTGGTGAACCACGGGGCGATCGAGGTGCCGCACTCGGTGCAGGTGCCGGACCGGCCGATGGAGATGGCGTCGGGCAGCAGCTCGGTGATCGTCTGGGCGCACGCCTCCTCGAGCTCGGCGGCGTCGTCGCTGTCCAGCCCGGCCACGCCGGGGAACTGGCGAAGCAGGGTCTGGGCGTCCCGCGCGGCGGCGGCGGTCTGCTCGTACTCCTCGACCGACCCCTTGACCGGGTACTCCGGCAGCACGGTCGCGACCGGCACCGGCAGGCCGACCGCGTGCTGCAGGGCGGCCCGGGCCAGCACCAGCCAGCGGGTGCGCCGCGGCGGGTTGTAGTCGATGGCCAGGTTGATCAACCGCCACACCGTCTGCAGGTCGCCGGCCTCGCCCAGCGGCCCGCGCAGCATCGGCAGCAGGGCGTGCACGCGCAGCACCAGGCCGGTGACGTCGTCGGCGGTCATGCCCTCGTCCTGGGTGGCCACCCGCGCCCAGGCCATCCAGCGGGTGAGCGCCTCGGGCAGGTCGACCGCCTCGAACGCGCCGAGGTCCTCCAGCTCCGGGCGGAGCCGGGGCCGGCGCTTGGGCAGGTCGCTCATCTCGTCGCCGCGGGCGACCGCGGCACCGGCGCCGACCAGCGCGCCGACCGGCTTGAGCCCGGAGACGCCGATCAGGATGCCCGTCTGGCCGTGTCCGGTGAGCCCGTACCGGCCGGCGCGCCCGGCGATCTGGGCGACCTCCCAGGTGCGCAGCGGGCGCAGCTCCTGGCCGTCGAACTTGGTGGTCTCGGCGAACAGCACCGTGGTGGCCGGCACGTTGATGCCGTGGCCGATGACGTCGGTGGTCACCAGCACGTCGAGCTCGCCGCGGGTGAACCGGTCGATGACCTGGCGGCGGGTGGCCGGGGGCAGCGCGCCGTAGAGGACGCCGACCTTGCCGGGCCGGTGCTGGTCCAGCTCGGCGGCGACGGCGTAGACGGCCTTGCGGGAGAAGGCCACGACCAGCGTCTGCGGGCGGACGGCGTCGGTGCGCACCGGGGCCCGGAGGACGTCGAGCCGGGAGAGCCGCTTGTGGTTGACGACCTGCACCTGCTGGGCGTCGGTGACCAGCGGCTTGAGCACCAGGTAGGCCTCGGCGGCGGAGATGAGGTGCATCTCGCGGTACTCGCCGGTCAGCAGCAGCCGGGCCCAGTGGTGGCCGCGGTCGGGGTCGGTGACCCAGTGCGACTCGTCGAGGACGAGCATCTCGCCGCGGTCGGGGGCCTTCTCCACGGTGCAGCAGACGATCGCCGCGTTCGGGTCGATCTCCTCCTCGCCGGTGGACAGGCCAACGGTGCCCGGGGGCAGCTGGGCGGAGAGCTTGGCGTAGGCCTCGTGGGCCAGCTGGCGCAGCGGGGCGGCGTAGACGCCGGAGCCGAGGGCGGCCAGCGCCTGCAGCGACTCGTAGGTCTTGCCGGAGTTCGTCGGGCCGAGGTGGAAGACCACCTTCTCCGGGCGGGTCGCCCGGCTGGGCAGCTCGGGTGCCGCGCCGTCCACCCAGATCTGCTGGGCGCGCTTCTCGTCGCGGGCGGCCACCCGGTCGGCGTCACGGGCGGCGGTCTCGCGGGCCGCGCTGCGCTCACGGCGCCGGGTGGGGGAGTGCTGGGTGCCGGTCACAGGCAGGGAGTGTCCTTCGGTCGGCGTGCTGAGTGGGGGAGGTCGACGCGAGCCCTCGCGGACCATCTGGGAGCTGCAACACCGGGGTGCTGCCGGGCATGCCCGGCCGGGCCCGGTCGTCGCCGCGCGCCCCGGTGGGCGGCGGCCTGCGGCCCCGCCCGTGGTGCTGTGCTCCCCACGAGTCTGCCAGCCGGACGCCGGTCACGACCGGGTGACCCTCCGTGCTCGCGTCGTCGCGGTGTCCCGCTCGCCGGAGCGGGGACGGTGCCCAGCGCGGCGGGGCGTTAGCCTCGGACCGCCAGGAGGGCTCGCCTAGTGGCCGATGGCGGCGGTCTTGAAAACCGCTAAGAGTTCACAGCTCTTCGTGGGTTCGAATCCCACGCCCTCCGCGCTGTGATGTCGCAGGACATCGGCATAGCCCGGACCCACGATTCGTGGGTCCGGGCTAGTGCTTTTTCGGGGTGGGTCCGGGTGGTCGGCCGGTGGGCTGGTAGTCGCGGGTGGGGTCGAGGGTGAGTTCGCGGAGGAGTTCGCCGGTGGCGGCGTCGATGACGCGGATGTGCAGGTCCTGGACCAGGAGCAGGACGTGGGTTCCGGCGTGGGTTCGGCCGATGCCGATGTGGTGGAGGCGGCCGGCCAGGCGGAGGCTGAGGCAGCCGGTGGAGTCGATGCGGTCGGTGCGGACCCGGTCGTTGGGTGTCGCGGCTGCGGTCGGCGCCGGGGCCGGCTTTGGGCCGTGCGGCGTAGGCGGTGGCCGGGGTGGCTCGGTGCGGCAGTGACCGATGCGGGCGGTCGTGGTTGTAGGCGGTGAGGAAGACGCCGATGAGGGTCTGCAGCTGGTCGAGCGTGGTCGGCTGATCGGGCTGGGCGGCCAACCACTTCTTCATCGTCTGTTGGAAGCGTTCGACCTTGCCGCAGGTGGTGGGGTGGTTGGGGCGGGAGTTCTTCTGGGTGATGTGCAGGCGGCGTAGTTCGTGTTCGAGGTGGTTGCGTCCGCCGCGACCGCCGGCGAAGCGGGTGGTGTAGACCGTGCCGTTGTCGGTGAGTATGGATGCTGGATATCCGTGCAGCGGCTTGCCGGAAGGTGGCCAGCACGATCGGTCCGGTGATCCGGGTGTGGGCGGAGACGTGGAGTGCCAGCCGGTGTGGGCGTCGAGCCAGGTGCTGATTTCGCTGTCGGCGCCGGTGGCCAGCCTATAGTGGGTGAAGTTCGACTGCGAAGTCTCGTTGGGCTGTTCGGCGGCTGCAAATCGAATGTCGCCAAGCGCAATCTGTAAACGCATGTCGATACAGCCTTGGCTGAATTCGCGACTTGGCCAACGGCCAGGCGGCCTACCGGCAAGAAGTCCGATTCCGCCATCATGACAAGCTGAGTATTAATGGCGACTGAATCTATCGTGGGGCTGATCGCGCGGCGGGGGGTTGCACAATCAAGAGCATCGAATCGGCACACCAGTGACTAGCGGAAACTAAGTCGAGCTCTCGTCATCTCGGCCGACTCCTCGCCGGAAGTTCCTTTGCGTCCCTGCCGGACCCACAATCGCTGGCTACACAGTGAAGACTGTGCGATTGCCAGCGACCCTGTATGCCTCATGGGCGGCGACCAACTTCGGACATACCCGCCTGCATGCGTCCAACTTGCGTGTCCACGGCAGTGCCGTCGGTGAGATGTGGCACGCTGTTCGTGAAACCGTCTCGTGCGAAAGGCCCTGCCAGATGACAACCTCGGACGGCCCCTTGTCGCCCCTTCGACTTCTTCTCGACCGCCTGGAGGAGGAAGCTAACCTTCTCGCGGGGGCCCGACGATTCGAGGCTCTAGTTTTGCGACTCCTGGCAGCGGACGCACCCCCCGCCTCCTCGGGTGAGAAGCAGGTCACGCCTGAGTCACTTGAACTCGCCCGAGCTTCGCCTAAGCGTAGAACGTACGCATTTGATGCGGTAATTCCGTTCGCGGTGGCAAGCCTCGTGCCGCCGTTGATGGTCGACGTGAAGTTCTTCTCGAATAATCCAAGAATGGCAAGTTTTAGGCTTCGCGAAGTTGTCAGACGCGCCGCGATTGAAGGCGTCGCGGCGTCAGCGGGGACGGTCCTTATTATCCATAACCTCTCCAGTCGTCAACTTCGGCGACTAGGTCTCGATGCTGAGCTACACGAGCTGTCTTCTGCGATGCGGCCAGACGCCCCTCCCGTAATTGTCTGGGGCGTTGAAGACCTCGAGGATCTGGCCGCCCGGCATTCAGAAATACTGGCGGATGAACTCGCGGCCCGACCGACCGTGAAACCTCCGGCACCGCAAGAAGCCACAAAAGTCCGTCGTCAGGAGCGGAATTTCGTAAGATCTGAGGCTATAGGCGAACTGCGCGACATCTTCAACCGCGAGGGCGTGTCGCTGTTTCTGGGGGCCGGCGCCTCGATGGACTTGGGTCTACCGTCCTGGAACCAGATGATCGCTTCTCTATTTGATGCCGCGTTCAGCTCTCAACTCGACTCGCGCTCGGGGTCGTCGGAGCTTACGGCCCTCGGCCTGCTCGCCGGTCATCTTAATAGCGATTCGCCTCTCCAACTGGCTCGGTATCTTCAGCAAGCTTTGGAGCGCGGCGGCGAGGACTTCAAATCGCATTTGCGCAGCATTCTATATGCTAACGCCTCCAACGACAGGCCAAAGGCTCTCCTGCGAGCAATCTCCGATCTGTGTGTGCCCACGCGCGCAGGCTCACGCGTGCACTCGGTGATCACCTACAATTTTGATGACCTATTGGAAGGTAACCTCAATACTAGGCGTGTTCGAGCAGTAGCGGTTTACGAAGGGAAGACAGCGCCAACCTCGCAGGAATTGCCCGTATATCATGTCCACGGCTTCCTGCCAAGTGATCCAGATACTTACTTGGGCGTTCATGAGCAGTTTCTAGTCATGAGTGAACAAGGGTATCACCAAGTGTACTCAGATCCATTTCACTGGACCAACATCGTCCAGCTGAATGCCATCAGGGAACATGCATGCCTTTTCGTCGGACTGTCGATGACGGACCCGAATCTTCGTCGCATGTTGGACATCGGTGCACGCAGTGTCGACACGGCACGGCACTATGCATTCATGAGACGGGAAAACCTGTCGACAGCTCGCCGGTCGGTCAAAGAACTAAAGTCAATCTCCGATCCAAGTTTGCGGAAGTTCCTTGACATGCATCACGGACTTGTCGAAGAAATCCTCATGAGCCTAGGGGTGAGAGTGCTGTGGTTCGACTCCTTCGAGGAGATCACCGATGCGGTACAGGACCTGGCCGACTCTTAACGCCGTATTTTGACAGACGTCTACCTAGCGGGACTACATTAGTAGGTCGTTGTCCGCACCAGATTGTACGTAATCCGGGCTAGCGGACGACTGTCTTGAGGAATTCCTGCGTCTCCTCATCGGTCGAATAGAGAATAGTTCCGCGCAGACCTCGGGTCAGCAAAACTTTATAGACGTTGCGAACGAGTACGTCGAAGTCCGCGTCACTGACACGTCGCAGATTCTTAAAGTCCGGGTCCATACTCGCTTGGCGCACAGTCACCCAGTCGTCGTTCCGCCACACTAGGTCGGGTCCCACAAGCACACCGCTCCATTCGTAGTCGAACCCCTGAGCCGAATAGACGGTGCCCACTTGCCCGAAACCGCGGTCGTCACTCGCCCAAAGCGCGGCTGGCGGCGCCCCGCCGACCGACCGATCACCCTTAAGGGCCCAAGGGTGCATCCATTCGCCGATCCGGACGTCCGGTACGAGGGACCCGTCCGGAAGCGGGTCACTCCACGGCCAGCAGTAGCCAGCAGCAATGCGCGCACTTTGCCCCATTACGACCCTATCGGCCAGCATCGCCTCCAGTGCAGACGGGGATGATGCCAACTTGAGTTCGAAGTCGGCATTCCCCGTCCACGGTGCGGGTCTTCCTGCCGTTAGTCCGAGAAGTCGGTCCACCCAGTTGACATACTCGGGATCCCCGCCGCTGCGGTACTGTCCGTCTAGAGCAACGTGACTTACTGGGATGCCGCGCGCCCGCGCGTGGTCTTCAATTTCTTCAAGAGTGCCCGTCTCGCCGGGGCGTACCACTTGGTCCTGGTCTAGCAAAAAGACAGACAGGCGAGCGGCGTCGATAATTTCGTCGACCTGGCGCTTGCCGGTGTTCAGCTCTGGCCTGGTCCACCTATTCACTGACGTCTTCCGCAGTCGATGAGCTTCGTCCGCTATCAGAACGTCGAGGCCGTTTTCTGGAGCATCTATGAACTGATTGAAATACTTGAACAGTGCAGCGACCCGCGGCGCTTGCGGGCTAATCACCCGCCGTAGCGTTTGAGTAAAGGATCGCGATCCTGTCACGTGGGCTGCTATTAATCCGCGGAGGTTCAACTCGCCGAGCAGCGACAATGCGACCGCACTCTTTCCGCTACCAGGCCCGCCCGAAATGACTACCACAGACTTGTGGTCGACAGATTGGGCTTTGGTTGCCTCATGTAACACCAAGTTGAATGCCACTAGCTGTTCGTTCAGGAAAATGAATTGTGGGCGGCCGTGAAACTCTTCGGCCGCTACGCTGAGTAGTCTCTTGCACGAAGTGAACGACGACCTGAGAAGGCGATCGGCGTGAATGTCCGCATTGATGGGAGATAGGCGGCTGCGAAGATAGTCCAAGAACCTGGCTCGGCCGAGGGCGGTGAATAGTTGACCTGACCGATCCTGCGGGTAAGTGCGGAGCGCGTGTACCGAGTCATCGCTAGCGTTGTGTAGATAGGCGGCGCCAGAGACGGGGTCGGCGGACATGTCCGCATATCCCAGTTTGCTACGTAGGTACTCGCACTGTGCATGAACCTGCGCGACTGGATGAAGACTTGGTCGGCCTCGCGTGCCGGACTGGAGGACGAGCTTTGGATTATCTTCAAATAGAGTCGCTTCTTGCCAAGGCTTAATATTCAGAAGAACGTATGAAGGTCCAAGCCGCTCCGCTTGTTGGCCAACGAGGACAACGTCGACATGATGGCTAGAGTGCGGAAGCCGGTAGGAGATGAGGACCTCAACGTCTCCTAGGTTGGCTTCACTAAGGTCGACGGCGAGTGTGCTTAGGCTATTCGCCCAAGCGCTCATGCTTCGACTAGAAATCATCGGCCGATGAGTGAGGGACATCTGCCTGGCTAGTGTCGCGCTCAGTGAATTGCCATCAGCCAGCGCTTTAAGGCGGCGACCAGAGAGTCGCAGTAGGGGCAAGGCGTGGTCCCTTGGTCGTAACAATTCTGCGGAGGATGGCATGTGGGGCAGAGCAGCGGAGGGGCCTGCTGAGTCTAGACGTAAACGGTTACTTCAGGCGCGGACGTCGTCGGACATACAGTACTCCCACGTCTGCCCCAGTCGACCTTTAAGGCGCGCCGGGGTCGTCTGCAGGTGTGGTACCACGCTAGAAATAGTGCAGCAGTGGTTAAATCCAGGCTTGCCGGGTCCGTTACGGTGGGATGGCCACCTCCTGAAGGACACGATTCTCGTCTGCCAGCGGTCGGCGGATCGGTGGCTGAGCAAGGCGGCTGCTGGCCCAACTTCTCAGGGGGACTTGGCGGTCGGCTCGACCGCGTACATCTAGACCCCTTGGGCGTGGTCGCGCGGCTCCGAGGCTAGCCGTCTCACTGTGCCAGCGCGCGAGACCTGTGACGGGAACGCACCGTTGCATTGCAGCCCCGCGACCAATTGCGAGACCGCATCTGGCGCGGGGCAAACCCGCGGCTGGCTTGGTAGCCAGTGGCCGGCGACGCGTGCGACTGGTATCTCCGGCGCTGGTCTTCGTCGTCGTTCAGCATCGCCTCCAGGCGGTCTTCGTCCACGGTAGCCAGCTGGTAGCCGTATCGGCCGGCGGGGCGGTTGCGGCGAAGCTCTTAAGGTCACGCGCTACCTCGCCCCGCCGCGGGATCTCAACGGACAGTCAGAGTTGCGGGCGGTGAACCGAATCTGAATCTGGCCATTCGAAGGGCGGAGCGGCGGCTCCAAAGATTGCGCTGCGATGGTCGGAAGCTTCGAGGGCGGCTCTTCATGTTTCGAGTCCCATGTCATCCGTAGCAGCGCGAGCCGTGTGCGCGTGCCGGGCCGGTGAGCTGCAAGTAGGCAGGTTGCGTTCTGCTCACTCGCGCGCCACCCCCTTGACAGGTGTTTGTAAGGACGGTTGCCTAACAAATGTGACCGCCGTCGCAGACACCCCGCAGCACCGACGAGCGCTGCGCTCCACCGCCAAGGTGCTGCCCGAGCACGCCCGGGCGAGCAACCGGTCGATGGTGCTCCAGCTGCTCTTCCACGCCGGGCCGCGGTCGCGGGCCGAGCTGGCCCGGGCGACCGGGCTGACCCGGGTCACGATCTCCGACCTCGTCGCCTCACTGCTGGCCCAGGGCCTGGTCACCGAGCTGGGTCAGCAGGCCGACGGCAAGGTCGGCAAGCCCGGCACGCTGGTGGGGCTGGACGCCGAGGCCTTCCAGATCGTCGCCGTCGACCTGGCCGACGACGAGCTGGTGCACGGCGCCGTCCTCGACCTGTCCGGCGCCGTCCAGGAACGCCGGACGGCGGCGGTCGGCGGCCGCACCGGTGCCGCGGCGGTCGAGGTGCTGCTGGGCCTGTGCCAGGAGCTGGTCGCGGCGACCACCCGCCCGGTGCTCGGGGTGGGGGTGGGCTCCCCGGGCGTCATCGACCCCTCCGGTCGCGTGCTGCAGGCGCCCAACCGCGGCTGGTACGACCTGCCGCTCGCCGAGCAGCTGAGCGCCGCGCTGGAGCTGCCGGTGCACGTGGCCAACGACGCGGACACCGCGGCCCTGGGCGAGTTCACCTGGGGCGGCGCCTCCGGCAACGGCCTGCTGGTGCTCACCGTCGGCGGTGGGGTGGGCGCCGGCATCGTGCTGGACGGCGCGCTCGTCCAGGGCAACGAGCACGCCGCCGGCGAGCTCGGGCACGTCACCGCCCTCGACGAGCGCGACGAGCACGACCAGGCACCCCTCGGCCGCCCCCAGCCCTGCGCCTGCGGGCGCCGCGGCTGCCTGGAGACGGTGCTGTCCGTGCCGGCGATGCGCCGGCGGATCGCCGGGCTCGACCCTGCCGCCACCGATGCCGCACTGGCCTCGGTCGGCCGTCGGCTGGGCATCGTGCTGGCCCCCGTGGTCAGCGCACTCAACCTCTCCGAGGTCGTGCTCTGCGGCCCGGGGGAACTGCTGGGTGGGCCGCTGCGCGACGCGGCACTGGACACCCTGCGCGAACGCACCATCCCGGTCGTCAGCAGCCACGTCCAGCTGCGGATGACCTCGCTCGGCGAGCACGGCGCCCTGTCCGGGGCCGCCGTGCTCGTGCTGTCCGGTCAGCTCGGGGTCACGTGACCTCGCGAACGTGGTCACGCGACCCGGGTGGTGGTGCACCCAGGCGACGACCCCGAGCCGACCTCCTGCACGTCGGGAGAGCACGCCCCCTGGAACGGCGCTGTCCGGCACCGTCCGCGCATCGGGAAGGAACCCCAACATGAAGAGGGTACGCACGAGTGGCCTGGCGGCCCTGGCCGTCGGGATGCTGGCGTTGACCGCCTGTGGCGGTGGCGAGGACGCCGCCGACAGCGGCGGTGGCGGCGAGAGCGGTGGTGAGCTCCGGCTGTGGCTGGCCGGCTCCGACACCCCGCAGGAGCTCCGCGACCACCTGGTGGAGACCTTCGAGGCCGAGCACCCCGACGCGACCCTGGTGATCGAGGAGCAGGACTGGAACGGGCTCGTCCCGCGGCTGCAGACGGCGCTGACGTCGGAGAGCCAGACCCCGGACCTGGTGGAGATCGGCAACACGCAGAGCCCGACGTTCACCTACGCCGGCGCCTTCAGCGACATCTCCGACATGTACGAGGAGCTGGGCGGCGACGACCTGCTGCAGGGCTTCGTCGACGCCGGCACGGTCGACGACACGCTGTACGCGGTGCCCTACTACTCCGGTGCCCGCGCGGTCTTCTACAACAAGGAGGTCTTCGCGGCCGCCGGGGTGGAGGTGCCCACCACCCTCGCCGAGTTCACCGAGGTCGCGCAGACGCTGCAGCAGGCCAACCCGACCGGGGCGCCGAGCTTCTCCGGGTTCTGGCTGCCCGGTCAGGACTGGTACAACGGCGTCGCCTGGCTGAACAGCCACGGCGGTGAGCTGGCCGTCGAGGAGGACGGCGAGTGGACCGGCGCGCTGTCCAGCCCCGAGTCGCAGGAGGGGCTGGCCGAGGTCCAGGAGCTGTTCACCACGGCGACCAGCGCACCGCGGGACGCCGACTCCAACGAGCCGTGGATCGCGTTCAACAACGGCGAGGCGGCGATGTTCTCCGCCCCCACCTGGGCCCGCTGGAGCATCGACCTGCCCGCGTGCAACAAGGGCGTGGCCGCCGACGACGAGTCCGAGGCGGCGAAGGCGCTGCTGGCCGAGCAGCAGGCGTGCAACGAGGAGAAGACCGGCATCTTCGCCCTCCCCGGTCTCGAGGAGGGCTCGGTCGCACCGGTCTTCGCCGGCGGCTCGAACATCGGCATCCCGGCGAAGTCGGGCAACCAGGAGCTGGCCCGCGACCTGCTGCGGATCATCTTCAGCCCCGAGTACCAGACGATGCTGGCCGAGAACGGGCTCATCCCGGGCAACACCGAGTACGCCGACGCGCTCGGCGACGACGTCTACGCCCAGGCGGCGCTGGCCGCCGCGGTCGACGCCGAGCTGACGCCGCCGGCCGAGAAGTGGGCCGACGTCGAGGGCGCCCGGATCCTGGAGGACCTCTTCCAGGAGATCGCCAGCGGCACCGACCCGGCCACGGCCGCGGCCGAGGCGGACCAGCTGATCACCGACACGCTCAACTGACCGCCTGACCCCGCTCGCCGGGGGCGCGATCGCGCCCGCCCGCCGTCCGGTGCCCGCGCGCCGCGATCGCGTCCCCGGCCCGGCCCGGTCCTGCCCGGATCCAGGAGCCCGCCATGTCCGCGCCACCCGCACCCGCCGCGCCCGCACCCGCGGCGCCCCGCACACCACCCCCGGCGACGGGGAGCACCGCCGCGGCACCGCTGCGCCGCCGTCGGCCGCTCCCCGCCCGCGTCGGGCCCTACCTCCTGCTCGTCCCCGCCTTGGTCCCGCTGGCGGTGGGCCTGGGGTACCCGCTGGTCCGCCAGTTCGTGTTCTCCTTCCAGGAGTACGGCCTGGCCCAGCAGTTCGGCCGCCCGGCCGAGTGGGTCGGCCTGGACAACTACGTCACCCTGCTCTCCGACCCCTACGTCTGGGGGGTGATCGCCCGGTCGATCGCCTTCTGCCTGGTGAACGCCGCGCTGACCATGGCGCTGGGCATCGCGCTGGCGGTGCTGATGACCAAGGTCGGCCGGGCGGCCCGGATCACCCTGCAGGTCGGCATGCTGCTGGCCTGGGGCACCCCGGTGCTGGCCACGATGACCGTCTGGCAGTGGCTGTTCGACTCCCAGTACGGCGTCGTCAACTGGGTGCTGGCCGGGCCGCTGGGGATGGAGGGCCAGCGCGGCCACTCCTGGCTGATCGAGCCGCTGTCCTTCTACGCGGTCGCCACGGTGATCGTGGTCTGGATGAGCGTGCCGTTCGTCGTCTTCACCGTCTACGCCGGGCTGCTGCAGGTGCCCGACGAGTGCATGGAGGCCGCGCAGCTCGACGGGGCGAGCAGCTGGCAGCGGCTGTGGCGGCTGGCGCTCCCGATGATCAAGCCGGTGCTGTTCGTGGTGGCCCTGCTCCAGGTGATCTGGGACCTCCGGGTGTTCACCCAGATCCACGTCCTGCAGCGCGCCGGCGCGCCGACCCGGGAGACCCACCTGCTGGGCACCTACATCTACTCGCTGTCCAAGGAGTTCTCGATGGCCGGGGCGATGGCCACGATCATGCTGGTGATCACGCTGGCGCTGACCGTCTTCTACATCCGCCGGATGCTGCGCGAGGACGAGGCATGACCGCCGTCGTCCCGCCGCCGAACACCGCCGTGCCCGCGCGCGCCCAGGTGGTGCGGCGCCGTCCCCGGCGCCGGGCCTCCGCGTCCCGCCGGCTGCTGGGGGCGCTGGCGGTGGTCGTCGCGCTGGCCTGGGTCTTCCCGGTCTACTGGATGATCAACAGCGCGTTCCTGCCGACCAACCGGCTGCGCACCCCGGAGCCGTCGTTCCTGCCGTTCGGCGGCACGCTGGCCAACTTCCGCCGGGTGCTCGGCGACCCGTCGTTCTACGACGCCTTCCGGGTCTCCCTCGCCGTCACCGGGCTGACCCTGGCCGCCGCGATCCTCTTCGCCTTCGTGGCGGCGCTGGCGATCAGCCGGTTCCGGTTCCGGGGCCGCAAGAGCTTCGTCGTGACGGTGCTGGTCGTGCAGATGATCCCGGCCGAGGGGCTGTTCATCTCCCAGTACCAGATGCTGGACACCTGGCACCTGGTCAACTCGGTGCTGGGCCTGTCGATCGTCTACGTCGCCGCCGTCCTGCCGTTCACCATCTGGATGCTGCGCGGCTTCGTCAGCGGGGTGCCGTTCGAGCTGGAGGAGGCCGCGATGATGGACGGCCTGTCCCGCACCGGCGCGTTCTTCCGGATCACCTTCCCGCTGCTCGCCCCCGGGCTGGTCGCCTCCGGCGTCTACGGGTTCCTCCAGGCCTGGAACGAGTACACCCTCGCGCTGGTCGTGATGACCGACCCGGCCGAGCGCACCCTCCCGCTGTGGCTGCAGGGCCTGGTCGAGGCCAACCGGGCCACCGACTGGGGCGTGGTCATGGCCGGGGCCGCGGTGATCACCGTGCCGGTCATCCTCTTCTTCCTGTTCGTCCAGCGGCGGATGAGCTCCGGTCTGGTGGCCGGGGCGGTGAAGGGGTGACCGCGCGCTCGGCAGGCGAGGGCCGGTGCACGGTCGGGCTCGACGTCGGCGGCACCAAGGTGCTCGGGGTGCTGCTGGACGACGCCGCGACGGTGCGGGCCAGCGTGCGGGTGCCCAGCCGGCCCGGCACCGAGGGCGTCGTCGGTGCCGCGGCCGAGGTGGTCACGCAGCTGTGCCGCACCGCCGGCCTCCCCCCGGGAGAGCTGGCCGGCGTCGGCGCCGGGGTGCCCGGACTGGTGGACCCGCTGACCGGCGAGGTCTCCCACGCGGTGAACCTGGGCATCGCCGACGAGCCGGTCGCGCTGGCCCCGCTGCTGGCCGACCGGCTGGGCGGTGTGCCGGTGACCGTGGAGAACGACCTGAACGTCGCCGCCGTCGGCGCGGCCCGGGTGCTGGGCCTGCGGGGCGACCTGGCGTTCCTGTCCCTGGGCACCGGGGTGGCCGCCGGGCTGCTGCTCGGCGGGGAGCTGCGGCGCGGCCACCGCGGCGGCGCCGGGGAGATCGGGCACATCCCGTACGACCCGGCGGGCCCGCGCTGCCCGTGCGGTCAGCGCGGCTGCCTGGAGCTGTACGCCTCCGGGGCGGCGCTGGGCGCAGCCTGGCCCGGCCGCACCGGCCGGCCCGCCGCCGTGGAGCTCTTCGCGGCTGCCGCCGGCGGGGACGCCGCCGCCGTGCGGGTCCGGGACGCCTTCGCCGGCGCGGTCGCCGCCGCCGTCCGGCTGCTGGTGCTCACCTGCGACGTCGAGCACGTGGTGCTCGGTGGCGGGGTCGCCGAGGTGGGCACCCCGCTGATGGCGGCGGTGGCGCACCAGTGCCGGCGGCAGGCCGCCGGGTCGCCGTTCCTGGACAGCCTGCGGATCGCCGACCGGGTCCAGCTCGTGCCCGCTGGGGTGCCGGTGGCGCCGATCGGAGCCGCGCTCGCCGTGCGGGACCGGGTCGCCGCCGACGGCCGCCGTCCGGTGCCCGCGCCGTCGTGACCGGTCCGGCGGCACCCCCTTCCCCCGACGAGGAGCAGCGCAGCATGACCACCGAGGAGCCCAGCACGCCCGACCTGGACCGGCTGGTCAACGCCTGCCTGATGCCGGGCTTCACCGGCCCGACGCTCCCGGCCTGGGTCGCCGACGCCCTGGCCGACGGCCTGGCCGGGATCTGCCTGTACGGCCAGAACCTGACCGGCGAGGGCCCGCCGGTGGCCGAGCGGGTCGCGGCGATCACCGCCGCGGCCCGGGCCGTGCGCGGCGACGTGCTGGTGGCGCTGGACGAGGAGGGCGGTGACGTGACCCGCCTGGAGTACACGACGGGCAGCAGCTGGCCGGGCAACGCCGCCCTCGGCGTGGTCGACGACGAGGCGGCCACCTTCGCGGTGGCGGCCGGGATCGGCGCCCAGCTGCGCCGGGTCGGGGTGGACGTCGACCTCGCGCCCTCGGTGGACGTCAACAGCGACACGGCCAACCCGGTCATCGGCGTCCGCTCGTTCGGTGCCGACCCGGCGCTGGTCGCCCGGCACGGGGTGGCCTACGTGCGGGGGCTACAGGCGGCCGGCGTCGCCGCCGCCGCGAAGCACTTCCCCGGGCACGGGGCGACCACCGTCGACTCGCACCTCGGGCTGCCCGTCATCGACGCCGACGAGGCCACCTTCCGGGCCCGGGAACTGCCGCCCTTCGCCGCCGCCGTCCGGGCCGGGGTGGACCTGGTGATGACGGCGCACGTCGTCTTCCCCGCCCTGGACGGCGCACCGGCCACGCTGAGCCGCCGGCTGCTGGTCGACGTGCTCCGTGGCGAGCTGGGCTTCACCGGGGTCGTGGTCACCGACGCCCTCGACATGGCCGGGGTCCGGGCCGCGCACGGGCTGGCCGGGGCCGCCGTGCTCTCCCTTGCCGCCGGCGCGGACCTGCTGCTGCTGGGCGCCGAGGACGGCGAGGAGCACTGCGCGGCGATCCGGTCGGCGGTCCGGGCCGCCGTCGCCGACGGCACGCTGGCCGAGGACCGGCTGCGGGACGCCGCCGCCCGGGTGACCGCGCTGCGGCAGCGGCTGGGCGCCGCCGAGCGCCCCGAGGCCCCGGTGACCGCGCCGGCCCTGGCGCGGGACGCCGCGCGGGCCGCCCTCCGGGCGCGCGGGGTGGCGCCGCTGGCCGGGCCGGCGGTCGTGGCCGAACTGCGCGCCGCCACCAACCTGGCGGTCGGGGACGCGGCCTGGAGCCTGGCCGAGCCGCTGGCCGCGGTCGGACTGCTGGCCGGGGTGCACACGGTCACCGAGGGCGGCGTCGCCGCCGACGAGGTGGTCGCCGCGGGGGCCGGTCGGCCCCTGGTGGTCGCCGTGCGGGACGCCTACCGCAGCCCCTGGCAGACGGCGTGGCTCGACCGGCTCCTCCGGGCCCGGCCCGACGCGGTGCTGGTCGCGCTGGGCATGTCGGTCGACGCGGAGCGGGCGGCGGGGCCGGCGATCGCGGCGCACGGTGCCGCCCGGGTCGTCACCCGGGCGGTCGCCGACCTGCTCCGCGGCGACTGAGTCCTCGGGCGGCCCTGGCGGGGAGCGCCCGGCGAACGTGAACGGGACCTGTTCGTATCGACGACTGCCTGCTTCTATGTCGACACGTCCCGTTCACACGACTGAGTGACAGTGCTCGGCGTCGTCCCGATCCGTCGCATCCGGAGGAAACACGTGCCCTTTGCCCACTCGATGACAGCGCGCAGGGCCGCTGCCGTCACCGCCGTCGCCGTCGGGGGTGCGCTCCTCGGTGCGTCCCCCGCCCTGGCGATCGAGCCGCCCGCCGGCAGCCCGTTCATCAGCGAGTTCCACCACGACAACGAGGGCACCGACGCCAACGAGCGCGTCGAGGTCACGGCCGCACCGGGCACCGACCTCACCGGCTGGACGGTCGTCGGCGTCGACGGCGACGGTGGCGCGCCCTACGACGCGAAGGCCCTGTCCGGCGTCGTCGACGAGTCCGGCACCGTGGTCGTCGACTTCACCGGCCTGCAGGACGGCGGCCCCGACGGCATCGCGCTGGTCGACCCGGCGGGCACGGTCGTGCAGTTCCTCTCCTACGGCGGCGCGCTCAGCGTGACCGTCGGCGGATCGGTCTTCGACTCCACCGACGTCGGGGTCACCGAGGACGGCTCCGGCCCGGCGGACGGGTCGGTGCAACTGGTCGACGGCGTCTGGGTGGTCACCGACACCAACACCTTCGGCGCGGCCAACGCGGTGGTCGAGCCCACGGTCCCCGAGCCCACGGTCCCCGAGCCCACGGTCCCCGAGCCCACGGTCCCCGAGCCGGGTACCGGCGGCGAGGACGACGGCACCGTCGACCTGCAGCTGCTGGGCATCAACGACTTCCACGGCCGGCTGGACGACGCGGTGGCCCTGGCGGGCACCGTCGAGGAGCAGCGGGCCCGCGAGGACGTCGACGCGACGCTGCTGCTCTCGGCCGGGGACAACATCGGCGCCTCGCCGTTCGTCTCCTCCAGCCAGCAGGACGCCCCGACGATCGAGGTGCTCAACGAGCTGGGGCTGGACGCCTCGGCCGTGGGCAACCACGAGTTCGACCGCGGCTTCGCCGACCTGACCGGCCGGGTCGGGGTCGACGGCGAGAGCGGGCTGGCCGACTTCGACTACCTGGGCGCCAACGTCTACGGCGAGGACGGCGAGCCGGTGCTGCCGGAGTACACGCTGCTGGACGCCGAGGGCGTCACGGTCGGCGTGATCGGCGTCGTGACCGAGGAGACGAGCTCGCTGGTCTCCCCGGCCGGCATCGAGGGGATCACCTTCGGTGACCCGCTGGAGGCCACGAACCGGGTGACCGACGAGCTCACCGACGGGGTCGGGGACGAGGCGGACGTGATCGTCCTGCTCGCCCACGAGGGTGCGCCGGAGGGTGAGGCCACCAGCACGCTGGAGGAGCAGCTCGCCGCCGACACCGCCTTCGCCGCGATCGTCGCCGGTGCCGACGCCGACGTGGACGCCATCTTCACCGGGCACACGCACCAGACCTACGCCTGGCAGGCGCCGGTCCCCGGCACCGACGGGACCCGCCCGGTGATCCAGACGGGTTCCTACGCCGCGGACCTCGGCCGGATCGTGCTCAGCTACGAGGAGTCCACCGACGAGGTCACCGCCTCCACGGTGGAGAACCTGGCCCTCACCGAGGTGCCCGAGGAGGAGCTGGTCGTCGCCTACCCGCGGGTCGCCGAGATCGCCGAGACCGTGGCCGCCGCGCAGGCGGTGGCCGAGGAGGTCGGCAGCCAGGTCGTCGGGTCGGTGACGGCCGACATCACCCGGGCCTTCACCACCGGCCCGGACGGTCAGCCGGCCGAGGACCGAGGTTCGTACTCGGCCCTGGGTGGCCTGGTGGCGGACAGCTACGTGTACGGGGCCGCGGACAGCGCCATCGAGCCGGCCGACCTCGGCCTGGTCAACCCCGGTGGCCTGCGGGCCGACCTGCTCTACGGCGAGGACGGCGTGGTCACGCTGGCCGAGGCCAACGAGGTCACCCCGTTCGCCAACGACCTGGTCGTCGTCTCGCTGACCGGGGCGCAGCTGGTGCAGGTGCTGGAGCAGCAGTGGCAGCCCGAGGGCAGCTCGCGGCCGTTCCTGGCCCTGGGCACCTCGGAGGAGCTGACCTGGTCCTACGACCCGGAGGCGCCCCCCGGTGAGCGGGTCATCGTCGACAGCATCCGGGTCTCCGGGGAGCCGATCGTCCTGGACGCCACCTACCGGGTGGCGACCAACAGCTTCCTGGCCTCCGGCGGCGACAACTTCACCACCTTCGCCGAGGGCACCACGGAGCAGACCGGTCTGATCGACTTCGATTCCTTCCGGGCCTACCTGGAGGAGAACTCGCCGCTCAGCCCGGAGCAGTTCACCGGGCGGGTCACCGTCGGGGACGCCTCCGAGCAGCCGCAGCAGCCGGCGGCCGAGGTCGCGGTCTCGCCGTCGACCTTCGCCCCCGGCGACCTGGTGACCTTCTCGGTGAGCGGCTTCGGCCCGGCCGAGCGGGTCGAGGTGACCGTGGACGGCCGGCGGCTCGGCCGGGTCACGACCGACGCCGAGGGCGCTGCGACGGTCCGGGTGCGGGTCCCCGCCTCGGTGGACAGCGGCACGGTCGAGGTCACGGCCACCGGCGTCACCACCGGCTCGACCGCGACGGTCGAGGTGCAGGTGACCGAGCAGGCCCGCCCGGGCAACGGTGGCACCGTGGTGCAGAAGCTCACCTCGTGGCTGCGGCAGCTGTTGGGCACCTGGCTGCGCTGACCACCGGTACCCCGGCCCGGGTGCACGACCGGCCCAGGCCGGGGCACTGACCACCGCGACACCCACGACGACGGGCCCCCACTCCGGTGGGGGCCCGTCGCCGTCCTGCCCCCCGGCCGTCGCACTCACCCGTCCGGGGCAGCCGGCAGGTCGATCGTGCACAGCCGATCTGCCGGGGCGCCGATCACCGGAGGGTGCAGATCGACGAGCGGCTGAGGGCGCGAGACCCTCGGACGGCAGCCCGGACCGCGGTCCCGGTGCTGCTGGTGTGCGCGGTGACGCTGCTGGTCTTCTCGCTGTTCGGGCCCAACGCGGTGACGACAGGGGGCGTCGTCGCCTCCTGGCTGTGTGCCGCGCTGCTCGCCGTCCTGGCGCTGGTCTACCGGCTCACCGATCCCGTCCGGATCGACGCCCGCGGCGGCTTCGTGCTCACCGCCGTCCTCGGCGTCCTGCTGACCTGCGGGATGAACTGGCTCACCCGCGACCCCTCCGCCGCCGGCCAGGCGTTCCTCGCCTTCCCGGTGCTGTGGGCCGGCGTCCACCTCCGGCGCGACGCGGTGTGGCTGGTGACGGCCGTCGCGATCGGCGGGGACGCCGTGGTGCTGTTCCAGCTTCAGCCGGCCGGCCACGCGATCAGCGACCTGAGCTTCTTCGGTGCGGTGCTGGTGGTCATGGCGACGATGCTGGCTCGCGCCGGCGACACCCAGGCCCGGCTGGTCGCCCAGCTGCAGCAGCAGGCCGCCACCGACTCCCTCACCGGGCTGGTCAACCGGCGGGTGCTCGACGAGGCGCTGGACGCCGCCCTGGCCACCCCGGCCGCGCCGCGGGGCACCTCGCTGGTCCTCGTGGACGTCGACTCCTTCAAGGCGATCAACGACGAGCACGGCCACCCGGTCGGCGACGAGGCCCTGGTGCACATCGCCGCGGTGCTGCGCTCGGTGGTCCGGGCGGGGGACGCCGTGCTCAGCCGGATGGGCGGTGACGAGCTCGCCGTCCTGCTGCCCGACTGCCCGGCGGACGCCGCCGCCGCCCGCGCCGGCGAGGTGCTCGACGCGGTCCGGGCCACGCCCCTGACGCTGCCCGACGGCACCCTGCTGGCCATCTCGGTGAGCCTGGGCGTGGCCCACGCGCCCACCCACGCCACCGGGCTGGAACAGCTCTACGCGGCCGCCGACACGGCGCTGTACGCCGCCAAGCGCGCCGGCCGCGGCCGGGTCGAGGTGGCTAGGGTCGGCGCGACGACCCCGGTGCGACCCGGCTGACCTGCGGTCGGTGGGGGAAGGGCGTGCAGTGGACGGGACGCTCCTGGTGGCCGGGGGTGTGGTCGTCCTCCTCGCCAGCGTCCTGGCGGGCGGCACGGGCTTCGGCTACTCCCTGGTGTGCACGCCGCTGCTGCTGCTGGCCGGCATCCCGCTGACCGACGTCGTCGTCCTCAACCTCACGGTCGGCGTCGTGACCCGCCTCGGGGCCGTGCTGCGGCTGCGGCACTCGGTCGACCGGCAACGGTCCGCGTACCTGGTCGCGGGCTGCGTCCCCGGACTGCTGCTCGGCCACCTCACGCTCGACCTGGTGGACGCCGACGCGCTCAAGGTGACGGCCGGCGCCGTGGCGGTGGTCGCCGCGGGCTTCCTCCTGCTGCGGCGGCCGGCCACCTCACCCCCGGCCCCCGGCGCGCCCTCCCGCCTCGCGCCGGGCGTGGCCGGGGTGCTGGGCGGGTTCCTCGGCATCACGACCTCGATGAACGGCCCACCGCCGGTCATCCTGCTGTCCCACCGGCAGGTGGCGCCCCGGGCCTTCATCGCCGACATGGCGGTGTACCTGCTGGCCTGCAACGCGATGGCGCTGACCCTGATCGGGCTGACGGGTGGGCTGTCGCTGGACCGGGTGGGGCTGCTGCTGGCGTGCTGGCTCCCGGGCGCGGTCCTCGGCAACCACGTCGGGGTCACCTACGGCGCCCGCCTGCCCCTGACCGGCTTCCGGCTGCTGACGCTCGGGCTGGTCATGGTCACGGGGCTGGCGACCGTGGCCACCTCGGTCGGTGGGGGATGACCGCGGCCCGGCACCGGGTGGCCGGGTCGAGGTGGCGGGGGTCAGCCGAGCCGGTGGGGGACCGGCCGCCGCGACGGCCGGTCGGCGGACTCCAGGACGGCGCCGACCAGCGGCGCACCGAGCGTGTCGAGGAGGGAGGTGACGTCGTGCAGCTCGCGCCGCGTCGTGCTCCCGGCCCGGACGGCCAGGACCACGCCGTCGCTGAGCGTGGTCAGCGACGCCGCACCCGACCGCCGGTCCAGCGGCGGGGGCACCACGATGGTGACGTCGGCGTCGCCGGACACCCGGGTCAGCACCTCGGCCATCCGCGGGCCGTCGAGCAGGTCCTCGCCCCCCGCCTCCGGCGCCCGGCCGGCCGGCAGCACCCGCAGGCCGTTCGGGCCCGGCCGCAGGGCCTCCTGCAGCGGGAGGCGCCCGGCGAGCACCTCGGCCAGGCCGGGCGTCTGCTCGGGCAGGCCGAGCAGTCCCGCCGCGCCGGGGGACCACAGGTCGGCCTCGACGAGCACCGTGCGCAGCCGTGCCGCGGCGAAGACCCGCGCCAGGTCCCACCCCAGGGCGGCGGTGTCGGCGCGTGCGGTCGTGCCGAGCACGGTGACGGTGCGGGGTGCCGGGGTGCGGCGGCCGGGCCGGTCCCCGAGGTGGGCGCGGATCCGGCGCAGCGCCTCGCCGCGGTCCGGGGCCGGCCCCTCGGTCGCGTCCCGGTGCCGCCGGTCGCGCGGCGGGACGACGCCGAGGACGGGGACACCGGCCGCGGACAGCTCGTCGGCGTCCCGGACGGTGTCGTCCAGCGACTCGCGCAGGAACGCGACGGCGACGCCGACGGCCAGCCCGAGCAGGGCGCCGACGGTGAGCAGCACCGCGGTGGTCGGTGCGGTGGGGGTGGTCGGCAGCGCCGCCGGGCGGATGGTGCTGACCTGCACCGTGTCGACGGCGGCCCCCGGTGCGTCCTCCAGCTCGGCCAGCAGCGCGGAGAACGCGTCCCCGACCGCGTTGGCGATGTCCTGGGCGCGCTCGGGAGAGGGGTCGCTGACCCGCACGGTGAGCAGCACCGTCTCCGCGGGCACCTCGACCGTCATCTCCCCGGCCACCTCGGCGCCGGTCAGCTCCAGGTCGAGGCGCTCGGCGACCCGCTCCCCGAGCAGCGGGCTGCCCAGCACGGCGGCGTAGGACTGCATGCGCTGCTGCAGGTAGGCGGTGTCCTGCCGGGTCACCACGCCCTCGTCGGCCTCCTCCGAGGCGCCGAGGAACAGCTGCGACTCGGCGACGTAGACCGGGGTGCGCAGCAGCGACCAGGCCAGGGCCAGGGCGACGCCGAGGACGACGCACAGCGCGATCGGCAGTGCGCCGTGGCGGAGCGCGCGGGAGATCTCGCGGAAGGTCATGGAGGTGCCTCATCAGATCGACGGTGTCCCGGTGGCGACGTCCGCACCTGTACCGTGCCCTCGGTGGCGCCGAGCCGACGTAGCGTAACCAGCCGTTCGCAGGAAGTCGCGAACGGCGCACGTACGTGGGCACGGAGGCGTCAGTGACCGGCACGGACAGCACGGCTGGGCCGGGCGTGGCGACCGGCCGGGTCGGGGTGGTCTGCGTGCTGCACGGCGACCCGGAGGTGCCGGGGTGGCTGTTCGCGCTCGCCCGGGCCGTGCCCCTGGTGCTCGTGGTCAACGACCCGGGGCCCGGGCGGTACGCCCGCCTCCCCGCGGCCGCGACCACGCTGGTCAACGACGAGCCGGCGGGCTTCGCGGTGAACGTGGACCGGGGCGTCGACGCCCTCCTCGAGGCCGCGCCGGTCGACGTCCTGCTGAGCGTCAACTTCGACCTGGAGCTCGAGCCGGGCGTCGTCGACACGCTGGTGGCCGCGCTGGACCGGCACCCGGAGGTGGCGGCCGTGGGTCCGCTGCTGACCGGGTACGACGGCGAGCCGGTGTTCAGCTCCGGCCGGCTGCCCCGCCCGGCGCTGGAGTTCCTGCGCGCCGCCGGCCTGCGCCAGGGCCGGCTGCTGCAGTGGCAGCGCCTGCTGCTGCGCCGCTCGGCCGCCTGGCGCGAGCGCAACTCCGGTGCCGCCCGCGCCGGAGCCAGCAGCGCCCCGGTCCGGCTGCTGCAGGACGGCGAGTACCTGCCGTGGACGTGCGTGGCGGTGCGCCGCGCGGCCTGGACGTCGGTGGGACCGCTGGACCGCCGCTTCCGGCTGTACGCCGAGGACATCGACTGGTCGGTGCGGGCTGTCGCGGCCGGCTGGCGGCTGGGCCTGGTCACGCCCGACACCCCGGTCCTGCACGCCGAGCGCTGGACCCGCAGCCCGACCACCGACGCCTGGTACGAGGCCAGCCACGTCCGGCTGCACCGCAAGCACGGCTGGACGGCGAGCGGCCGGGCCCAGCGGGCCGGTCTCGCGCTGCGCCGGTGGACGCCGCTGCGGTGGGTCAGCCCGCTGGTCTGGTCGGAGACGCGCCGGTGACCTCCCCGGCGCTGTCCCGCCGCTTCGTCCTGGGCTACGCAGCCCTCTGGCTCGCCGGTGCGGGCTTCCTGTGGTGGCCGTGGCTGCTGGTCCGGTTGCTGCTGCGTGCCCGCGCCGACCACCGGCCGCCGCTGCTGCTGACCGGGGTGGCGGGCTTCCTCGGGCTCAGCCTGCTGCTCGCGATCGTCCAGGACCCCCCGGCGGGGCGGGTGCTGGGCGCCGCGCTCAACCTGCTCGTCTGGGTCTGCCTGGTGCTGCTGGTCGCCGCCCGGCCCTCCCGGCGACAGCTCGCCGAGGCCGCCGCGGGCCTGGTGGGGCTGGCCCTGGTCCAGGCCGCGCTGACGTTGCTCGCCCTGCTGGTCTACCCGCGGGCGCAGGACCTCGTGCTCCCGCTGGGCCGGCTGCTGCCCGACTCCGTGCTGGCCGACCCCAGCATCTCCGCCTTCGCGATCACCCACCTCGCGTTCCCGGACTACTTCGCGATGCCGGTCGTCCGCAGCGGCGGCATCCTCGGCAACCCGACCTGGGGCGGCGCGCTCGCCGCGCTCGGGATCCTGCTGCTGCTGGTGGACCCGTTCGGGCTGCGGCGGCCAGGGGTGCGGGGCTGGGCGCTCACGGCCGCGGGCGTCGTCGTCCTGCTGCCGTCGCTGGTGCTGTCGTACTCGCGCAACACCGTGCTCGCCCTGCTGGTCGCCCTGGTCGCGGCCGGGGCGGTGCTGCTGCGGCGCCGGATGGGCGCCCCCGGCTTCGCCGCCCTGCTGTCGCTGTCGGTCGCCGGTGCGGTCGCCGTCCTGGCGGTGCTGCCGGTCCCCGCGTTGATCGCGTCGCTGAACGGCACCCGGGCCGGGTCCGCCGAGACCCGCGGCGAGATCTACCTGATCACCCTGGACCGGGTGCTGAGCTCGCCCACCCCGCTGCTCGGCTCCGGGGTCAAGGAGCGGGTGCCCGGGCTGGTGGCCAGCCTGGGCAGCCACAGCAGCTACCTCGGGCTGCTCTACCGCGGCGGCGCCGTCGCCCTGCTGCTCTTCGTGGCCGCGCTGGTCGTGGCGGGCTGGGTGGCCTGGCGGCGCGCCGAGGCGGCGGCGCTGGCGCTGGTCGTCTTCACCGCGGTCTGGTCGGTGGCCGAGGACGTCGACGTGGGGCACTTCGTCCCCCTCGCGCTGGTGCTCGCGCTCGGCCTGCTCCGGGAGCCGGGGCCGGCGGACGCCCCCCCGGCGGCCGACTCCGTGCCGCTGCCCGCCGCGTCCGGTGTCCGTGTCGGCTGATCAGGCCGTCCCCGGGGAGGAGGTGCGCCCGGGGCGCCAGCGGCTGTTCACCCTGCTCGACCAGGGGCTGTCCAGCGTCACCAACTTCGCCCTCTCCCTGGTCGCCGCCCGCGAGCTGGCCCCCACCGAGCTCGGCGCCTTCGCCGTCGCCGTGGCCACCTACCTGATCCTGCTGGGCCTGGTGCGGGCCGCCTGCGGGGAGACCCTGCTGGTCCGGCACGCCGGCGCCCCGGCCGGCGACTGGCCGGTGCTGACCCGGGCGGTCACCGGGCTGGCCGCGGCAGGGGGGTGCCTGGCCGCGCTCCTGGTGGCGGGGGCCGGGCTGGCGATCGGTGGCCGGGTCGGGCCGGCCCTGGTCGTGCTCGCGCTGACGCTGCCCGCGCTGCTGGTGCAGGACGCCTGGCGGTACTGCCTGCTGGGCGCCGGGCGCGCCGGGGCGGCGTCGGCGCTGGACGGTGTCTGGGTGGTGCTGCTGGTCCCCGCGTTCGCCCTGCCGCTGGTCACCGACCGGGTGAGCGCCCCGTCGCTGCTGCTGGCCTGGGGGGTCGCGGGTGCGGCGTCGCTGCCGCTGGCGGTGCTGCTGGACCGGGTGCGCCCGGACGTCGCCCTGGGCCGGCGGTTCCTGCGCGAGAACGCGCAGCTGATCCGGCGCTACTGCCTCGAGTCGCTCACCGGCTTCGGCGCCTACCAGCTGCTCGTCTACGGGCTCGCCGCGCAGTTCGGCCTGGCGCTGGCCGGCGCGCTCCGGCTGGCGCTGACCGCGCTCAGCCCGGTGAACGTGCTGTTCCAGGGCGCGTACACGATCGCCACCGTGCGGAGCGTGCAGCTGCGCGGCCGGGGTGCGGGGCCGCACCTGCGCTGGTCGGTCACCGTCGGCGCGACGCTGGCCGGTGTGGCGGTGCTCTGGACGGGCGTGCTGCTCGTGCTGCCGACGGGGGCGGTGAGCGCCGTGCTCGGGCCGGAGTGGCCGGAGGTCCGGGGGGTGGTGGCCGTGCTGGGGCTCTGGCTGGTGGCCATCGGGGTCCAGTCGGGGGCGGCCACCGGGCTGCACGGGCTGGTCGACTCCGGCCGCAGCCTGGCCGCCCAGCTGACGTCCGCACCCGCACTGCTGGTCCTGGCCTGGGCCGGCGCCGCGCTGGCCGGCGTCCAGGGCGTCGCGGTGGGCTACGTGGCGGCCGGGGTGGTCTCCGGGGTCGTCTGGTGGAGCCTCTACCGCCGCTCGCTGCGGCTGGGCCCCGCGCCCGCCTGAGCGACGCGTGCTGCCCGTCAAGGGCCCTTCCGTTCAATGAAAAGTCGCTCACGTTGTGTAGTCGGGGACCGGCACTACTGCGAGTGACCGGCCACCCGAACAGGTGAAACGGGCCTCAACCGCCTGAACGCTGATGACTCAGCGTTGCCTGGGGCGCAATCGGAGTCGTAGCGTTCCGCGGCGAAACCCCGATCGCCCAGTGGTGTGCGGATCGGCGTGTCGCCGTCCTCGGAGCCTGTCTCCTCGGCCCCTGCAGAGAAGAGCTCGTCTGTGTCTCGCACTTCCCGCCCGCCCGCACTCGTGTCCCGTGCCGGCGGCGCCACCCTGGCGGCCGCGGCGCTGCTCGGCAGCGTCGTCGTCGGGGTGCCCAGCGCCGCCGCTGCCACCGGCTCGACCGCCGTGGCCGACTTCGACGGGGACGGCGCCAGCGACCTCGGCGTCTTCCGGCCGGCCGAGGGCCGCTTCCTGATCGAGGGCCAGGACGCCACGTGGTGGGGCGGCGAGGGAGACCTCGACGTCTCCGCCGACTACGACGGCGACGGCACCACCGACATCGCGGTGTTCCGCCCCTCGACCGGGCAGTGGTTCGTCGACGGCGGTGCCACCTCGTGGTGGGGCGAGGCCGGCGACGTGGCCGTGCCGGCGGACTACGACGGCGACGGTGCGGCCGAGATCGCGGTGTTCCGCCCCTCGACCGGGCAGTGGTTCGTCGACGGCGGTGCCACCTCGTGGTGGGGCGGCGCCGGCGACGTGGCCGTGCCGGCCGACTACGACGGCGACGGTGCGGCCGAGATCGCGGTGTTCCGCCCCTCGACCGGGCAGTGGTTCGTCGAGGGCGGTGCCACCTCGTGGTGGGGCGGCGCCGGTGACGTGGCCGTGCCGGCGGACTACGACGGTGACGGTGCGGCCGAGGTCGCGGTGTTCCGCCCGGAGACCGGGCAGTGGTTCGTCGAGGGTGGCGCCAGCACGTACTGGGGCGGCGCCGGCGACGTGGCGGTGCCGGCGGACTACGACGGCGACGGTGCGGCCGAGATCGCGGTCTTCCGCCCCTCGTCCGGGCAGTGGTTCGTCCAGGACGGCGCCAGCACGTACTGGGGCGGCGAGGGCGACCTCGCGCTGACCCGCGGCCTGGGCGCCCGCCAGGCGACGGCCGCCGCGCCGGTCGAGGACACCGAGGCCCCGGCCGCGCCGGCCGACGTCCGCACCGTGCTGGGCGACAGCTCGGTCACGGTCACCTGGGCGGCCTCCGCCGAGGGCGACCTCGCCGGGTACGACGTCCAGCGCACCGCCGACGGCGGCGAGCCGGTCGAGCTGACCGACGCGGTCGTCGAGGGCACCTCCTTCACCGACTCCACCGCCACGGTCGGGACCCGGTACTCCTACACGGTCACCGCCACCGACACCGCGGACAACACCTCGGACGCTTCCGCTGCCGCCGTCGCCACCCCGGTGGACGCCGACGTCGTCGTGGCCGCCGACGGCTCCGCGGACGCCACGACGGTGCAGGCCGGCGTCGACCTGGTGCCGAACAACGCCGACCACCGGGCCGACCCCAAGCTGGTGCTGGTCCAGCCGGGCACCTACGAGGGCCTGGTCGCCTCGGGCAACCGGTACGGCGTCACGATCATGGGCGCGACGACCGACCCCGCCGACACGGTCCTCACCGCCGCCGACGCGGTGAACCCGACCGTCTCCCTCTCCGGCCACGAGTGGTCGCTGCTGAACCTCACCGTGGCGAACACCAACGGCACCGGGGTCGCCGGCGCCCAGGCCACCGCGCTGAAGGTCAACTCCGGTGACCGCGACGTGTTCGACAACGTCGCCTTCCTCGGCAACAAGCAGACCCTGCAGCTGCAGACGGCGAACACCACCACCTACAGCCGGCTCTACTTCACGAACGCCTACGTCGAGGGTGGCCAGGACACGATCCTCGGCCGCGCGGTCGCCGTCTTCGAGGACAGCACGATCCACGTGCTCGACCAGCCCGGCGCTGCCCTCACCGACTCGGCGGTCAGCTCGGCGCACCCGTACGGCTTCCTGATCACCGACAGCGAGATCGTCACCGACGGGGCCGCCGGCTCGATCTACCTGGGTCGCCCCTACCCGGCCAGCACCGTGTCGCAGGCACAGGTGACGATCCGCGGCACCGAGCTCGGTGCGGCGATCAACACCGCCCAGCCGTGGAAGGACTGGAACGCCACCACGCCGTGGACCTCGGGTCGCTTCTCCGAGTACCAGAACACCGGCCCGGGCGCGACGGTCAACGCCAACCGCCCGCAGCTGACCGAC